>JAICWX010000083.1 GCA_025934635.1 Streptosporangiaceae bacterium
GATCTTGTGGACCGTGGTGATCTTCATCGCGCTGATCGGGGCGGTCTACTACCTGGCGGTCGGGCGGCGCAAGACGTTCCCGCCGGTGGTGGCGCCGTCGGAGGACGACGACGCGCCGCTGGCTGATGCCGGGGCTGCATGACCTCACCGCGGACCGGGGCCCGGCAGCCGCCGCGGATCGTGCGCGAGCCGGGCACCACCGTGCACGGCCAGATCGAGGACTGGCTGGCCGGCCAGATCGCGGGCGGGGCGCTCGCCCCGGGCGACCGGCTGCCGGCCGAGAAGGAGCTGGCCGCGTGGTTCGGGGTCAGCCGGATGACGCTGCGGCACGCGCTGGCCGAGCTGGCCCGGCGCGGGCTGGTGACCAGGACGGCGGGCCGCGGCGGGGGCACGTTCGTGGCCGCCGCCAAGCTGGAGCAGGACCTCACCACCCTGGCCGGGTTCTCCGAGCAGCTGCGGCGGCACGGGATGGAGGCCGGCGCCCGGGTACTGTCGGCGCGCTCGCGTCTGGCGGGACCGGCCGCGGGCGCCGCGCTGGGGCTCGGTCCGGACGACCTGGTGTACGAGGTGCGGCGGGTCCGGCTGGGCGACGGGCGGCCGATCGCGCTGGAGCGGTCGCTGTTCCCGGCCGCGCGCTTCGGCGGCCTGCTGGAGTTCCGGCTGGACGGCTCGCTGTACGAGCTGCTCGAGGTCAAGTACGGGCTGCGGCCTTACCGGGCCCGGGAGGTGCTGGAGCCGGTGACGGCCGGGGCGCGCGAGGCCGAGGCTTTGGAGGTCCCCGAGGGCGCGCCGCTGATGCGGGTGGAGCGGACCGCCTACGCCCGTTCGGGTGAGCCGCTGGAGTTCGCCCGCGACCTGTTCCGCGGCGACCGCACCCGCATCGTCATGTGGACCTCGGAGATTCCGGGGGATGCCTGAGGGCGGATAGCCCGGAAACGGGGGGTTACGGAATCGGACTAGGGGGCGCACCATGAGAGGTATGGGATCTGACGCGTGGCTAGCTGAGGATTCCGGGCTCGCGGACGGGCTGGCGTTCACCGAGGTTCGGAAGTACTCGTGGCCGGGGGCGGATAGCCCACTTCGTTCGGCGCCGGTGTTGTCGTCGTCACCGGGTACGGTGCTGGGCGGGTCCGTGATCCCCCCGCCGCCGTCGACGGCCTTGTCCTGCTCGAGCATCCCGCCGCCGCCGGTGACGGCGCTGCCGACCTGCTCGGCGATTCCGCCGCCGCCGGTGACCGCGCTGCCGTCCTGCTCGATAATCCCGCCGCCGCCGGTGACGGCCTTGCCGTCCTGCTCGGCGATTCCGCCGCCGCCGGTGACCGCGCTGCCGTCCTGCTCGATCGTGCCCCCGCCGCCGAAGACGGCGCTGGGGACTTCCTCGGCGGTGCCGCCGCCGCCGAAGACGGCGCTGGACTGCTCCAGCATTCCGCCGCCGCCCAGCATCGCGGCGCGCTAGCGGCGCGGGTTCCTGGCGGCGCGGGTTCCTGGCGTCGCGGGTCCCCGGACAGGAGTCTGGCCGGGCTACCCCCGTGGTCGCCCGGCCTTCGTCCCCGTCAGGGTCGTGCTACTGATGGTCGTGGTGCTGGTGTGAGCGGCCGCGGCCGAGGTGCCCCGTGGCGGCCAGGATGATCACGACGAGGAAGCCGATCCACAGCAGCGGGAAGACCACGTGGCCGGCCGCCAGCGCGACCAGGATGATCAGGCCGACGAGCAGGATGGGGTGGCGGTGGCGCCGCCGCGGGAAGCCCGTGGCTGCCGGAGCCCCTGTTTCCGGCAGACCCATTCCCGGCATACCGCCCTCGGGCAGGTCGTCGAAGAGACCGTTGAGGTCGGCGCGGGTCTTGGCGTTCATGGCCCGGGTGGACCGCTCGTCGAATTCGGCCTGGTCGAGGCGGCCGGAGGCGAAGTGCTCGGCCAGCCGGTCGGTGACGGCCTGGCGCTCGGCGTCCGAGACCCGCATGTGGTCGCCGGAGCCGGGACCGCCGAACAGCGGCGAGAAGCCGCGGGCCCAGGGCTGGTTCTGCCAGGGCTGGTGCTGGTACTGGGAAGGCATGTCGTTCTCCAGGGAGGTTTTATCGGTGGGTTAGCGGTTGCGGTTCTGGAGGGACTCGATGATCGAGGAGGCGATGGACTGGTTGCTGCCCTCGTCCGGGATCAGCAGCAGGCCGGCCAGGTAGAGCGGGATGCCCGCGCCGCCGATGACGGTCAGGACCGCGAAGGCGATCCGGACGATGGTCACGTCGACGCCGAAGTGGCGGGCGATGCCAGCGGCCACGCCGGCCACCATGCGGTCCTGGAAGGGCCGACGGAGGGCCGAGCTGGAGCCGAACGGCAGCTCGTAGCGGGGGCCAGCCTTGGGGGTGCCGGTCGGGGTACTGGCCGGCGGGGTGCCAGCCTGAGAGGTGTCAGCCTGGCTGTCGGTGTCCTGCGGGTTCATGGTGTCGGTGTTCATGCCTCTACATTGGCTCCGCGGGGTGGGTCAGCACATCGGTGAGCAACCCCCTCCTCTCCCTGATCCGGACGTCAGGGCCTCAGGGTCGCATCAGGGATGTCCCTGATAGCCGTCACGAGATGGCTGGGCCATGATGGAACTGTGGAGCATCCTGCGCAGAGGGACAGCGACCGCGGGCCGTTCGGGCCGCATGGCCCGTTCGGGCACCGCGGTCCCTCCTGGCTGCGGCCGCGGGGCGGTTACGAGGGTCCGCCGCGCCGTGATCCGGCCGACCGGCTGGGCGGCGGGGTGGCCGCGGGCATCGCCGGGTGGCGGGGCTTCAGCCCGACCGTCGTCCGGATCGTCTTCGTGCTGGCCACGCTGGTGTCGGCCGGCTGGGGGGTGCCGCTGTACGTGGCGGCCTGGCTCTTCATGCCGGCCAAGGACGCCGACACCAACATCTTCAGCAAGGCCAGGACCGACGCCGCGGGCATGCGGCTCGCGCTGGGCCTCGGCTCGCTGCTCATCTTCGTGCTGCTCGTCGCGGGCGCCCTCAACGGCGGCTGGTTCGTCAGCTGGGCCTGGCCGCAGGTGTTCAGCATCGCCGGTCTCGTGCTGATCTGGCGCAACGCCCCGGCCGAGGAACAGGAGACGCTGCGGCACCTGCTCGAGCCGCTGGGCGCGGCGGCGGGCGACGTGACGCACGAAGGGAACTGGAAGCGCCGGGGCACGGTCATCCGCCTGATCCTCGCGGCCGTGCTGCTGGCCGGCGGCCTGGGCTGGCTGTTCTCGGCCCACGCGACCCTGGCGCTGCTGCGCCCGCTGGGCGGCGTGCTGCTGGTTATGACGTCCATCGTGCTGATCTTCGGCCCGTGGTGGCTGCGGATCGCCCGCGAGCTGGCCCTGGAGCGGCAGAGCAATGCCCGCGCGGAGGAGCGGCTGGACATCGCGTCCCGGGTGCACGACTCGGTGCTGCAGACGCTCGCGCTGATCCAGCGGCGCGCGGACGACCCGCAGAAGGTCATCCAGCTGGCCCGGATGCAGGAACGCGAGCTGCGGGCCTTGCTGTTCGAGGGCCGGGACCCGCACGAGACGGAAGAGATCGTCACCCTGACGGCCGGGGTGCGGCAGATCCAGGAGGACATCGAATCCCGGTACGGTGTCCCGGTGGAGGCGGTGACGGTCGGCGACTGCGACCTGGACGACAACCTGGGCGCCCTGCTGGCCGCGGCCCGCGAGGCGACGGTCAACGCGGCCAAGTGGTCCGGCGCCAGCGTGATCTCGCTGTTCGCCGAGGTCGAGCCGGACGAGGTGGCGATCGTGGTGCGGGACCGGGGCAAGGGCTTCGACCCGGATTCGGTTCCCGAGGACCGCAAGGGGCTGGCCGAGTCGGTGCGCGGCCGGATGGCGCGGCGCGGCGGTACCGCGGTCGTGAACAGCGAGCCGGGTGAGGGGACCAAGGTCACGTTGAAGATGTCGCGGACGGCTTCGGTAGGTGGCCGGTCATGAGCTTGCCGCGGGTGGTGCTGGTCGACGACCACGGCATCTTCCGGTCCGGGGTCCGGTCCGAGCTCGGCCGCCAGGTCGAGGTGGTGGGCGAGGCGGAGGACGTGCAGCCCGCGATCGAGCTGATCTCCGAGCTGCTGCCCGACGTGGTGCTGCTCGACGTGCACCTGCCCGGCGGCGGCGGCCAGGCCGTCCTGCAGGCGGTCAAGGCCAGGCATCCCGAGGTGAAGTTCCTGGCGCTGTCCGCCTCCGACGCCCCCGAGGACGTGATCGCGGTGATCCGGGCCGGAGCGCGGGGCTACGTGACCAAGACGATCTCCACCGCCGAGCTGGCCGACGCGGTCAAGCGGGTCGCGGCGGGCGACGCGGTCTTCTCGCACCGGCTGGCCGGCTTCGTGCTTGACGCGTTCGCGTCCGGGCCGCCGGCCGACGTCAAGCCCTCCATCGACCCGGAGCTCGAGCAGCTGACCAGCCGCGAGCGGGAGGTGCTGCGGCTGATCGCGCAGGGCTACACGTACAAGGAGATCGCCCGCGAGCTGTTCATCTCGGTCAAGACGGTGGAGAGCCACGTCTCGTCGGTGCTGCGCAAGCTGCAGCTCTCCACCCGCCACCAGCTGACCAGATGGGCGACCGAACGCCGGCTGGCCTGACGGTTACGCCTTCTTGATTACGAAGGGCCGGCCTGGTCGCGGACCCGGCCGGCCGACTCCTGGGCCTGGCCCTTCACGTCCGAGGCGGCCGACTGGGCCTCCCCCTTGACCGTTGACGCGGCGTCGGCGGCCGTCTGCTTGACCGTTTCCGCGCGCTGCTGGGCGGACTCCTTCAGCTCCTGGGCGGCCTGCTGGCCGGCCTGGCCGAGCTGCTGGGCCACCGGGCGGCCCTGCTCGGTGGCGAAGTCCTTGACCTGCGTCGCGACCTGCTGCTCGGGTTCGCTGGCGGGAAGCAGCGAGGACAGCAGCATCCCCGCCCCGAAGGCAATCAGCCCGGCCGCGAGCGGGTTGCCCTCGGCCCGGCGGCGTACGGCCGCCGGCGCCGAGCGGACCGTGTCCGCGGCTGAGGACGCCGCGTCGGCGGCGGTGTCCCGCGCGGACGAGACGCGGTCGCTGACGCTCTGGGTGATGCCCGAGGTGGTCCCGTGACCTGAAAATGCCGAGCCTGTCGTCGAGTAGGCGTCCGATGTGCTGCCCATGATCCTGTCCTTCACATTGGTCATCGCTTCGCGGGTGCGCTGCACCCGCCGTTCCACGATCCGGGGCGGGCTGATCTTCTCGGTGAGCGCGTCGACGTCGGCGCTGAGCTCACGCTGGGTCTGGTCGATCTCGCTGCGGATCTGGTCGGGATCGGTTGAGCTGCGGATCTGGTCGGGATCGGTTGACATGCTTACCTCCTGATGCCTTCCTTGAGCGCGCCGGGCACTTCACTCACGGTCTCCACGGTCCGCTCGGGCTTGGGGTTGACCTCGCGCATGCGCTGCCGTCCCATGACGAACAGGACAGCACCGATCACGGCCCAGACCAGGGTCACGATGAGGGCGGCCCAGCCGGACGGCATTACCTCGGCCAGCCCCTGCCAGGCCGCGATCGAGCCCAGCAGCAGCACCATGTACCCGGCGAAGCCGGCCGCGCCGAGCATGCCCCCGGCCTTGGCCGCCTTTGTCGCCTCCTGCCTGACCTCGGCCTTGGCCAGGGCGAGTTCCTGGCGCATCAGCGTCGACAGGTCCTTGGTGACCTCGCCGATCAGCTCCCCGACCGAGACGTTGCCGACGTCGGCGCCTGCGCGGCCGGCGACCGCACTGGCCCGCAGGTCCGGTTCCCCGGGGGTCACGGCTGCTGCCCGGGACGGTAGCCCGCCGGCGGATAATCCGGGTCGTCGTCCTGGAAACGGCCCGGTGTGATCTCTTCCGGGGATCCGGTCGCGGTCGGCCCGGCGGCGCCAGGGCTGGAAACCCCGGCCGCGGGATAGTACGGCTCGCCGGTGGTCGTCCCCGGCGCGAAGGTCGCCGTGGTGGCGTCCGGAATGGTGTCCGCCGGGTATCCGGGCGCGGTGCCGGCCAGATCCGGGCTGGGGGGCGGCGGGATGGCGGCGCCGGCGGCCATCCCGCGGGGCGGCAGGTCACGATACGGGCGCCGGGTACCGGAGCTGTTGTCGTCGGAACGGGCCGCGTCGGTCATGCCGCGGGTAAGGCGTCCCGCGGCCAGGCCCGCGGCCACGGCGCTGGCCAGGAACACGCCGGGGCGGCGGCGGGCGAAGTTCCTGACCGCCTGGAGCACGTCGGCGGGTTCGCGCTGCTCGAGCCAGGACGCGGCGCCGTGCAGGCGTTCGGCCGCCTGGTGCGCGAATTCGGTGGCTACGCCCGAGTGACCGCCCTTGGCCGCCATCTCGTGCAGCTCGTCGGCCACCGAACGGAGCTGGCCCGCGGCCTTCTGCTGCTGGACGGAAGCCTGGTCGCGGACGTGGCCGCCCGCCTCGCCGGCCAGGTCGCGCGCCTGCCGCGCGGCTTCGGCGGCTACTTCCGTCGCCTGGTCGGCGGCGGTGTGGGTAACGCGGCTGCCCGCCTCGCTGGCGGTCTGGCCGACGGCCGCGGCCTGGTCACGGGCGATGTCCGTCGTCGAGTCGCCGAACTGGTCAGACTGGAACTGGCCGGGGCGAGACTGGACGGGGCCGGGCTGGTACGACGGCGGGTAAGACTCGCCGGGTTGAGACGACGGAGGGTAAGACTCCGGATAGTCAGTCATCGGTGTTCCTGCCTTTCCTGAGGATCAAGTCGCGGCCCGCTACCCGCCGGATTCGGGGATAATCCTCTGAGTCCGGATGATCAGCGAGGCGCGGCGGCTGGTGGCGGCGGCGGGCCGCTAGGGTTGCCGATCTGGGGTTGCGGGCTGACCATGGGGGTAGCGGGCTGATTACAGAGGTGAATATGGCGGTCGAGGCGATCGAGCGAGAGATCGGCGCCGCTTACCTTGGCCTGGCTGAGGCGGCCGCGACGGCGCGGCAAGGCGAGCGGCACTACCTGGACGGGCGGGAATCGGGCAGCCTGCCCGGGCCCGCGACCGCGCTGGCCGCCGCGCATCCGTGGGCGCTGGCCGGTTTCGGCGATCCGGCCTGGGCTGCTTACCGGCCCGACCCGCAGGCGGCGGCGCCGGACGGGCTGCGCGTCGGGGTGATGCGGCTGGGCGAGGACCTGCCACCGGTGCCGGCCGTGGCGCGGTTCGCCGGGCACGGCCATGTGCTGATCAGCGAGCGCGGCTTCGCTGCGGGGGCGCGGTCGCTGTTGCAGGCGCTGACCTTGCGGCTGGCCACGGCGACCCGCCCGGGCACGGTGCGGTTCGCGCTGGCCGACCCGGTCGGGCAGGGCCGGTACCTGAGCGCGTTCCTGCGCCTGCCCGCGCCGCTGCGCGTGGGCGCGGGGGTGGCGGCCGGCCCGGCTGAGACCGAGGCGCTGCTGACGGCACTGAACAGTCATGTGGTGGAGGTCACCCAGACCCGGCTGACCAACGTGTACTCCTCGGTGGAGGCGTACAACACGGGCACCACCGGGGCGACGGTGCCGTACCACGTGCTGGTGCTGGCCGGTTTCCCGGCCGGGATCGACGACCGGGCTTCGGAACTGCTCGGGCGGCTGGCCCGGAACGGGCCGCGGGCCGGTCTTTACATCGTGGCCACGGTGGATCCTTCGCTTGACATGCCGCGCGGGTTCGACCTGGCGGCGCTGTCCGCGCTGGGCACCACGCTCAGCCTGGATTCTTCTGGGCATCTGACCTGGGACGATACGGACTTCGGGCCCGGGGTGATTTCGCCTGATGAGATGCCGGAGGCGGCCTGGGCCAACCCGTGGCTGGACGCGGTGGGCGCGGCGGCCGGGTCCGCGTCACGGGACCTGCCGTTCAGCCGGATCGCGGTACCGCCGGCCCGGTGCTGGGCCGGGGACACCACCGACGGCCTGGACGTGCAGATCGGCGTGGACAGCAAGGGCGAGCCGCAGCGGTTCGTCATGGGCATCCGCGGGATACATCACGGCCTGGTCGGCGGCGACGTCCGGATGGGCAAGACCAACCTGCTGCACGTGCTGATCAGCCAGCTCGCCTTGTGCTACCCGCCGGAGGAACTGGAGCTGTACCTGCTCGACTTCAAGGAAGTCGAGTTCGACGCGTACCTGACCGAGCGGCTGCCGCACGCGCGGGCGATCACGTCGCGGACCGACCGCGAGTTCGGGTTGTCGATGCTGCGGCGGTTTCACGAGGAGATCGAGCGGCGGGCCCGGCTGTGCCGCGAGGCGCGGGTCACCGACCTGCCGGACTACCGGCGGGAGACGGGGCAGGTGCTGCCGCGGGCGCTGGTGATCATGGACGAGTTCCAGGTGCTGTTCAACGAGGAGGACCGGCTGGCCCGGGAGGCGGGGCGGCTGCTGGCGGATATCGCGAAGCGGGGAGCGGCGTTCGGGCTGCACCTGCTGCTGGCTACCCAGTCGCCGGGCGGGCCGCTGGCGGCGTATCTCCGGCCGGTGTACGAGCAGATGGCGCTGCGGATCGCGCTGGGGTGCACCGCGCCGAGCGTGTCGCAGGCGATCCTCGGGGAGGGGAACGACGCGGCGACCAGGCTGGTGCGGGCGGGGGACGCGATCTACAACGACCGGCGCGGTGAGGGCGCCAACCCGGTGATGCGGATCGCGATGCTGCCGACGCGGGAGCGGCTGGCGCTGATCGGTTCTATCCGGGAGCTCGGCGGGGGGCGGGTGTACCCGGCGCCGGCCAGCTTCGATCCTGATTCGGCGGCGGTGTTCGTGCCTGGTGGCGGCCACGGGGCCGAGCCGGGCTCTCAGCCGGCTGGCTTTGCTGACCCGGGAAACGCGGTGCAGGCGTGGCTGGGCGAGGCGATCGAGATCAAGCCGGCTACCACCGCCACGTTCGAGCGTTACCCGCGGTCCAACCTGCTCATCGTGGGCGGCGAGAAGCACGGGCACGCGCTGTTGCTGGCCACCTTGCTCAGCGCGGCGGTGCAGCGCTCCCCCGGGCAGGTGCGGTTCACGGTGGCCGAGTTCACCCGGCCGTCGTCGGCGTTCCGCGGGTTCTTCGACGTGGTGCGGGGGCTGCCGCACGAGGTGCGGGTCGCGGACCGCCGGACAGTCGAGGACGAGCTGGATGACCTGATCGACGACCTGGAGACGCGGCTGGCGGGCGCGGACTCCGGGGTCGATACGGCACCGGGCGCGGCTTCCTTGCCGGGTGTCGTCGCTCCGCCGGAGCGGTTCTTCCTGATCGCCGGGATGCACCGGTGGCACGAGCTGCTGGCCGAGGGCGATTACGGGCGGCTGAGCGAGACCTCGGCCCGGCTGATCCGGCTGGCGGACAAGGGACCGGACGCCGGCATCCACGTGGTGGCCTGGACCGACGGCTACGCCACGGCCGAGCGGGCGCTGCGGCGGGCCGGCATCGGGTTCTTCGGGCTGCGGGCGGTGCTGCGGGTGATGTCGCCCGCGGAGAGCGACGCGCTGCTCGGCGTGGCCGCCGCCGCCAGCCTGGACGACGACCGCGCCCTGTACCGGGACACCGAGTGGCCCGTCGAGCAGGTGGAGAAGTTCAAGCCGTATTCGACCGATTCGCTCAAGGCCTTCGCCCAGGAAGGATTCTCTCGTCACCATGACTGACGCCGCGTCCCCCTATCTGGCCCTGCGCCAGGCGGTCCGGCCGGCCATCCTCGCCCACCGGCTGCTGGCCGGGGACCAGGAGCGGGCCGGGAAGCTGGCCGCCGAGTGCGAGGACCTGCTCTTCCTCACCGGGGAGCTGCTGAAGGCATCCGGGCGGGCGCGTATTCTCGCCGCGGCCTCGGCGGCTGCGTCCGAGACCGCGGCCGCGGTCTCAGGCGAGAGCGCCGGCGACCGGCAGGCGCAGCTCCTCGACGCCTACGCCGGCGCCGGCCTGCTCTGGGCCAAGGTGGTGGGCAGTTCCCTGGCCCTGGCGCAGGCGCTGATCGAGCGCGGCGACTGGGACGACGTCCGCGCGCTGGCCAGTTTCCTGGCCAGCGCCGGGGAGGACAGCGCCGCCACCGAGCTGCGCCGCGCGCTGGGGAAGGCGATCTGGCAGATCCACCGCGAGCAGCTGCGGGCCATCAGCAGCACGATGCCGCCGGCCGCCATCGGCGGCGCCATCAACGCGCTGCGGGCCCTGCTCCGCGAGATACCACCGGAGCTCCCGGACCGGAACTCCGAAGTGAACCGCTTCCTGCCGCCGCTGGCCGCGGCCATCGGCGCGCTCATGAAGAAACAGCAGGTCGAGATCCCCTACCACAGCCGGGTGGAACACATCGCCACCGGCGGAGTCGCCAAATACCCGGATATCGTCGAGATGAGCCTGGACGAGCTCGCGGCCGAGTTCGAGGGCGTCTGCCGGCGGCCCGGCCAGAACGGCACATAGGAGAGGGCGCATGTCTGGGGTTGTCAACGATATCGAGGCGCTGGCGGAGTTCAGGTCGCACCTGATGCGGTTCAACCACGACCTCGCCGAGAACTTCTCGACCATCCAGGGGCACTGGCGTGAGCTCGGGGAGGTCTGGCGGGACGACATGTACCGGCTGTTCGGCGAGGCGCTGGAGGAGGTGCTGCCGGGCATCACCGCCTACCTGGCCGCGACCGAGCAGCACGAGGCGCACCTGGCCGCCCTGATCGAGCGGCTCGGCGGCTACCTCGAGACCGGGGCCGGGGCGGGCATGGGGATCGGCCGGACCGAGGTGCGCCGCGCTCAGCGGTCGGGATCCGGCAACGAGACGGGGCGGCGTGGCAGCAGTTCACGCTGACATCGACGCGCTGAAGGGGCTGCACGACGCGCTGGTGCGGTACCGGCACGCGCAGCGGGACGTGGCGGCGCGGGCGTCGGATCAGGTCCGGGCGACCCGGGCGGCGCTGGAGGCCAAGGCGTCTCAGCTGCGAGTCCAGCTGGAGATGTGTCAGGCCGAGTACGCCGGCTGCCAGCAGCGGGCCGCCGAGGCCGATCCGGAGGACCTCCCGGTGGACTGCTCGGGTTACGCCCGGGCGGTGGCGCAGAACGCCGAACGGCTGGAGCAGCTGCAGCTCTGGCGGCAGCGGGTCGAGGCTGAGGCCAGCGAGTTCTCCGGGGTCGCGGGGCGGTTCGATGCGTTGCTGGCGGCCGACCTGCCGCGGATGGAAGAGCAGCTGGCTTCGATTATCGGCAGCCTGGAGCGGGCGCGGCGTCTTCAGGCGCCCTGACTTTTGGGAGAATCATGATCAGCCGGCCCGAGCAGGACGGGGATCAGCAGGTGCGGATGCTCGGCGACGCCTGGGAGCGGGCCGCGGAGCACTGGCGGGACGGGCCGGCCCGGCAGTTCGGCGACGGGCAGCTGGCGCCGCTGCTCCAGGAGTCCCGTAGCTACCTGGAAGCGCTGCGCAAGCTCATGGACACCCTCGAAGCCGCCGACCGCGAAACCGGAGGCTAGCTTCTGGCGTCTTTGCCGGCAGTTTTGGTCGTGATAGCAGCCAGATCGGCGGGCTCGGATGTGGCCCTAACAAGCTCTTGACCTGGTCAGCGAACGTGCGCCAGGCGGCGGGGGTGAAGCGCAGCACCGGGCTGGAGTTGTTCTTGGTGTCGCGGACGAGCACGCGGTCAGAGGCGGCTATCTCGACGCAGTTGGCCTCGGAACCGGAAAAGCTTGACTTGCGCCAAGTCAGGTCAGTCATCAGCTATCTCGCTCCTGATCTGCATGAGCAGATTCATCGACTCCCTTGGTGGCAATGCCACCGCCCGGATCAGGTTGACGGTGGTCATCAGGTCCGCCACCTGGCCCGGTGATTCTACGATCATGCCCCCGCCCTTGCACTCGGTATACGCGACCGAAGGATCGTCGGTGAAATCGAACACCGAGATGGGACCGTCCGTGCCAGGATGGTCGCTCGCGGTGAACGGCAGAACCTGGATCACGACGTCAGGCAGCCGGGCGATATCGATGATCTTGTCCAGCTGCTCCGCCATGACCGCACGGCCGCCTACCTGGTGCCGCAGCGCTCCCTCGTGCAGCACATCCCAGAACATCGGAGGATCGTCGCGCGTCAGTATCCGCTGGCGTTCGATCCGGCTGGTGACCAGCCGGTCCAGGGCATCGGGGCCGAGCCGGGGCTTTCCCGCGCTGATCACCGAGCGCGCGTAGCCTTCCGTCTGGAGCAGGCCCGGGATGACGCGCAGTTCCCACTCGTGGATACGGATGGCGCGGGTCTCGAAATCGATGACCGGGGCGAAATAGGACGGCCAGGCCTCACGAGAGATCAGCTCGTGCCACGCCGTGAACGTACCCGGGAGGCTGAACGCCTCGTCGAGCCGTTTAGCGAAGTCCAGCGTCGGCGTCTTATTCATCGTCTCGACACCGCTCACCAGCGAATCCGAGCACAAGAGCTTCTCGGCCAGGTCAACCTGTGACCAGCCGGAACGCTGACGCCAGGCCCGGAGCTGATCCGCGAACTTCGCCAGCGCCGACGCCTTGACTAATGAATCGCCGTCTCCCACCCGACCGAGCTTAATTCCACCGCGGTTTCCAAACCAGCACTTCTGCCGCGTGGCCGTAGCTCTCGGTATCCCTCGCCTGCCATCTTGGCTACCAGATTTCCACGAAAAGGAGACACGGTGAGCGGCGCGGCGGCACAAGCGGCTACTTCATACCAGCGGACCTTCCCCGGCCGGGCCGACCAGATCGGCCGGGTCCGCCGGGACATCGCCAGTTACCTGGCCGGTCACCCGGCCGCCGACGACGCGGTGCTGACCGCCAGCGAACTGGCCACCAATTCAGTGCTGCATTCGGCCAGCACAGGCGAGTCCTTCACGGTCCGGTGCCAGGAGTACCCCGGCTGCGTGCAGATCGAGGTCGAAGACCTCGGCGGTCCCTGGCAGGCCGGGCAGTCTGACGGCCGCCCGCACGGACTGGACATCATCGAGGCCCTGGCCGGGCCGGACGGCTGGGAGGCCGACACGGCCGGCAACGGCAATCGCATCGTGCGGGTCCGGGTCGGTGGCGCACAGGGTACGTAAGACGGTACCCGGGGGCACACCGAGCACGGTCGGAACGGGGCTGCGAGGCGAGGCTCGCCCGAACGGGGACGCTGGGGCGGGTTACTCCGGGGACGGCTGGGTGGTGAGGTGGGTGAGGCAGGCTACGGGGTCGACGGCGTCGAGGACCAGGGGGGTGAAGGCGGAGCGGGTGGTGTGGAGGTCGAGGAGGCGGGGGCGGGAGGGGGTGCCGGTGGCGCGGTCGATGGTGTTGACCCAGGCGGTGAGGGTGACGGCCTGGACTAGGTCGGGGGGCAGGGCGGCGAAGAGCTCGTGCAGGGCGCGGAGGGCGACGTTGGCGACGAGGCGCTCGTGGGCCTGGGCGATCTCGGTTTCTGGGCGCGGGATGGGCTCGACGGCGTCCTTGGTCTTGACGTAGCGGTAGGAGCGGACGGCGGGGATGACGGTGCGGGGCGGGAGTTCCAGGTCGACGGCGAGGCAGCGGGCCTGCGGGTCGTAGGTCACCTGGTAGTCGCGGGGGAAGCCGTCCGGGTAGCGGTTGGCCCGCAGGACGCAGCCGGCGAACCAGCCGACGGCGTCGGGGTCGCCGGCCGCGAACGCCGACCGGCGGCTGGTGACGTAGGCGTTCCTGGCCGCCGCCTTGGCGCGTTCCTCGGTTACCTTGCGGTCGTAGGTGGCCTTGGCGACGGCGAGGGCGCAGCGGCGTTCGGCGTCCTGATGCTGGTGCTCGGTGACGGCCGCGTCGAAGCGGGCCCGGGCGGCCTCCGCCGCCTGGCGGGCCTGGCGGCCGATGAAGAGGCGGGCCAGGCCGGTGACCGGGGCGGGGGCATAGTCCCTCCACTGCGGCGCGGGCTCGACGGCGGCCAGCGGGCCGGGGTCGAAGTCGGGGGTCTTCGGGGCGGCCAGCAGGCGCTCGAAGGTGAGCGGGCGCAGCGGCAGGACGCTGGTCAGCACCTCGCCGAGCGCCTTGAGCCGCGCCTGCACGGCGGCGGTCTTGTCCTCCGCCTGCTGCTGCTGGGAAGCCAGGAGTTCCTGCTGGCGGACGCGTTCGGCGTCCCGCTCGCGCTGCCGCTTCTCCCGCGCCTGCCGGTCGTCCTCACGCCGCTGGTTGGCCAGCCGCTGCTCGAACGTCGCGAGGCTGCCGCTCCGGGCCATGACTCCCCTGGTCTACATGCCAATCGTTTCTCAACGACCATAACTGCTGAGGGCGGGGCCGGCGAACTCATGGGAGCCCGGCCCGACCGTGAAGACCGCTTCCCGGGCACCCGGGGCGCCAGGGTAGCCGGCCACGGATTCGGGCCCGGCGCCGGCCTGGTCGCGGACCGCAGCCGGGTCGTCACTGGGAATCCGGACGCTGGCGGTGACGTTCGGCGGCAGCTCGAGTGAGAACGTGAACCGGCCGCCGTCCCGCTGCCAGCCGCTGGCAATCGGGCCGCGCACCGACTGGTAGGTGCCGCGCGCCCAGGTCAGGGAGCCACCGGGGTGCGGCCGGACCAGGAGGCGGCCGAAGCCGTCGGTACCCGGCGCCTGGTCGATGCCCAGGACGAACCGGTAGAGCCACTCGCCGACCGAGCCGAGCGAGTAGTGGTTGAAGGAGTTCATCCAGGCGGAGGCGAAGCCACCCTCCTTCGTCCAGCCGTCCCAGCGCTCCCAGATCGTGGTGGCGCCCGCGTCGATCATGTGCCGCCAGGACGGCATCGACGTCTGCTCGAGCAGCCGGTAGGCGACGGCGTCGTGGCCGGTCGAGCTGAGCACCGGGAGGATATAGCCGACGCCGGCGAAGCCCGTGGTCAGGTGCCAGTTCTCCTGGCGGATCGCCTCGGCCGGGTGGCCGGCGGCGGCCGCCCGCAGGCCGGCCGGGATCAGGTCCATGTGCAGGCCGAGCACGTAGGCGGTCTGGGTGCCCGAGGTGAGCTGACCGTCGGCGGCCACGAAGGCCTCGATGAAGGCCGAACGGAGCTTGGCCAGCAGCGCCAGGTACCCGGCGGCTTCGCCGGCCCGGCCGGTGGCCTCGGCCATCTCGGCCATCAGGGCCGCGTCGTAGGCCCAGTAGGCCGTGGCGAGCAGCTCGGGCGGGGTCTTGTCCTCGACCGGCGCCAGCCAGTCGTTGTAGTTGTTGCCGAGTTCGGAGGTGCGCAGGTAGCCGGGGTTGGCCCGCTGGAGGTACTCCATCCACCGGGTCATGCCGGCGAAGTGCCGGTCCAGGACCGCGGTGTCGCCGTACATCTTCCACACCGTCCAGGGCACGATCACGCCGCCGTCGGCCCAGGCCGGGGCGCCCGCCCACGGGATATTGAGCCGGGGCGCGATGTCGGGATAGGCGCCGGAGTCGTGCTGGGCGTCGGCCACGTCATCGAGCCACTTGGTGAAGAAGGCGGCGACATCGCGGTTGTAGCAGGCGGTGCGGGCGAAGATCTGGGCGTCGGCCAGCCAGCCGAGCCGCTCGTCGCGCTGCGGGCAGTCGGTCGGGACGCTGATGAAGTTGCCGCGCTGGCCCCAGTCGATGTTCCGCCAGAGCTGGTCCAGCCAGGGCTGGGAGGAGGCGAACGAGCCGGCCGCCTCGATGTCGGAGTGCACCACCTGGGCGGTGATGTCGGCCTGCTCGATGTCGCCGGGGTAGCCGGTGATCTCGGCGTAGCGGAATCCGTGCAGGGTGAACTTCGGTTCGAGCATCTCAGCGCCGCCCGCGGTGGTGAACTCGTCGACGGACCGGGCGGTGCGCAGGTTTTCGGTGTACAGGGCGCCGTCCGCAGTGAGCACCTCGCCGTGCCGGATCCGGACCCGGGCGCCGGGCGGACCGTCGGTGCCGATCCGCAGCCAGCCGGTCAGGTTCTGGCCGAAGTCGACGATGTGCCGGCCGTGGTCGTCGGTGGCGATGCTGCGCGGCGTCAGCTCCTGGATGATCCGGATCGGCGGCCCGGGGTCGGCGACCAGCGGCGTGCCGTCGCGTTCCCGGACCTTGACCGGGCGCCAGGTGCCCGCGCCGGAGGCGCCAGGGGACAGAGCGTCGAAGCCGGGGGCGTCCCAGCCGGGCGGCTCGCGGGTGAGGTCGTGCCGCTCCCCCATCAGCAGGTCGGCGTGCCGGATGGCGGCGAACGCGGCTTGCCACTGGCCGTCGGTCACGACGAGCTGCACTCTGTCATCCCTGGGGCCGTCGCCTAGCTGGATGACCAGCTGGGCCAGGAGCTCGGGGGCCTCGGCGTAGTGGCGGCCGGCTTTTTTGGCGTCGAAGCCGAAGAAGCCGCAGGCCCACCCGTCGGCGGCGATCGCGCCGAGGACGTTGTCGCCCGGGCGCAGCAAGGCGGTCACGTCGTAGGTCTGGTAGGGGATCCGCTGGGCGTAGTCGGTCCAGCCGGGCGCGAGGACGGCGTCGCCGACCCGCTGGCCGTTCAGCCGGGCCTCGTACAGGCCGAGCGCGGTCACGTACAGCCGGGCCGAGGTCACCGGCTGGTCGACGCGGAACTCCCGGCGCAGGTAAGGAGGCGGCTGCAGCGCGTTGACGACGGGATCGGACGGCCCGGGTTCGCTCGGGGGGCGGAACTCCTCGCGGATCCGGCCGAGGGTGATCCATGAGGCGTGCCAGCCATTCGTTAGGTCCAATTGGGTCTCGAAGGCGGCCGGGGCGCTCCAGGCCGGGGGTGCTCGGGTCTCGTCCCAGGCTTGCACCTTCCAGTGGTACCGGCGGCCGGCGGCCAGCGGCGGGCCGCCGTAGGCGATAGCGGTCGTGGACGCGGACTCGACGCGGCCGCTATCCCAGATCGTGTTGTCGTCCCGGGTGATCTGTAGCTGGTAGGCGGTCTGGGCTCGGCCGCTGCCTTCCAGGCGCCAGCTGAACCGGACCCGGTCCGGGGCGACGCCGAGCGGGTCGGCCTGGTGGGCACAGCGCAGCCCGGCGGGGGTCAGGGTCACAGTTTCAGGGCTCCTTCGGTCAGGCCGGAGACGAAATAGCGCATGGTGAAGCCGACCAGGACGAACATCGGGAAGGTGGCGATGACGAAGGCGGCGAAGACGGACCCGCCGCTGCTCACGTTCAGCCCGAGGCCGCCGACGAACTGCTGCACGCCGGCCGAGATCGTGGTCTTATGCGGATCCTGGATGACGATGACGGGCCACAGGTAGTCGCCCCAGACGTTGATCGTCACCAGGATCGCGCCGGTGAGCAGGACCGGCCGGGTCAGCGGGGCGACGATCCGGGCGAGCACCTGCCGTTCGGTGCAGCCGTCGACGCGGGCGCTTTCCAGCAGCTCCTTCGGGAGCTGGTCGAAGAAGCCGCGGAAGATCAGCACCAGCAGCGGCTGGGCGCTGGCCGCGTACGGGAGGATCAGCGCCCCCCAGGTGTTGAACAGGTGGAACTTCTGGATAGTCAGGAACAGCGGGATCAGGGTCAGCGTCCACGGGATCATCAGCAGCGCGATGTACGCCGTGAACAGCAGGCCCTTGCCGCGGAACCGCAGCTGGGAGAATGCGTACGCGCCCAGCGCGGCCGCGGTCACGCCGATGCCGATCGAGGCGGCCGCCACGATCAGCGTGTTCAGCAGGGGCTGGCGCACGCCATCCCAGGCGGTGACGTAGTTCTGGTAGTCGAACTGGGTGAACAGCGAGAACACGCCGCTGGTGAAGATGTTCTGCCCGGTCTTCAGCGAGTTCGAGATCACGAAGATGATCGGGAAGTAGGTCATCACCACGATCAGGGCCCCGGTCGCCAGGGCGATCCAGCGGTAACGCACCCTCAGTACTTGCTCAGGTCGACGTGGTTCTGGGTGGCCCAGGCCTGCGCCGAGCTGGTCAGCAGCGACTGCCACTGGCTGGCGAAGGCCGGGTACGCCATCGACCCGTCGATGTAATCCTGGACCAGGCGCAGGCCCGAGTTCGTCGCCGCGGTCGACAGCACGTCGTCCAGGATGACGTCCACCACCGTGGTGACCTTGCCGGTCGGGACCAGGCTCTGCAGGCCCGGCAGGTTCACCGTCGGCGCGTCGGTCTCGGTCGGGATGTCGGCGCCGGCCTGGTTGATCTTGATCCGAGGTGACGCCCCACTGGCCGTTGCCGTTCGGGCCGCCGATCAGGCCGACGGTGGAGGTGCCTGCGCCGTAGGGGGTGGTGGCCGAGGTGATCGGCGGCTCGGGGAACACGCCGTACATGTCGGAGAAGCCGGCCGAGTTCAGCTGCGGGATGTACCAGCTGCCGCCCCACAAGATGCCGACCTTGCCCTGGATCAGGAGCGACTGGGTGCTCAGCGGCGGGGTGGTCGAGGTCGGGGCGGAGCAGGCGTCATAGCTGCTGGTGCCCTTGGCCGAGAAGCCGGCGAGCGGACCGAGGAGCTTCCAGACTTCGGCGTAGCGGGGGTTGCTCATGCTGATGATGCCCTTGTGGATGCCGACCGCCACGTCGAGGCCGTTGGTCACCTGGGCATGGTTGACATTGAACCGGCTGACCTGGCCGGCCAGCAGCGAGGAGGTGGCCAGCCGTTCGTACCACGACGGGTTGCACAGGCCGCCGTCGGCGAACATGAGCGGGGTGACCCCGGCCGACTTGAGCTTGCCCAGGTCGGTCATGAAGCCGGCCCAGGTCTGCGGGGTGTTCGAGATGCCGGCCTTGGTGAAGGCGGCCTTGCTGTAGAACATGCCGGTCTCGACGTTGGAGCCGAGGATGATGTCGATGTCGCCGTTGGGCGAGGTCATGTACGGGACGGTCGAGGCGGAGAACAGGCTGAGCCAGCTGCTGTTGCCTTTCACGTAGGGGTTGGGCTTTTGCAGGTAGGGCTTGATGTTCTGCAGGAGGCCGGCCGGGAGGGCACCGGAGGTGACCGGGCCGTACTGCTCCCACACCAGGTCGGGGGCGCTGCCGCCGGAGGCCTGGCTCTCCAGGGTGGCATTGGCCGCGGTGATGCTGGCGGTGTTGTTCGGCAGCCACTGGACGGTGACATTCTTATGGGCTTTTTCGTACTGCGCGGTGAGGTCCTTCAGGCCGGCGTTGCCGGCGGCCGTGATCGCGCCGGTGTTCGGCGGGAGTTCGGCCTTGATGACTGTGGAGCCGCCGCTGCTGGAGCCGCTGGAGGAGCAGCCGGCGATGAGGCCGCCGGCCAGCAGCGCCGCGGCGGCTACCGTGAGGGGAATTCTTCTGTGCACTGTTTCCCACTCCCTCGTGAGATTTAGCTCGTTCGGGACTTCAGGGCCCGCATGGCGATGAGGGTGAAGATGAGCATGACGACGAAGAGCAGGGTGCCGATCGCCATGCCGTAGCCGTACTGGTCGTTGGCGAAGGCCGACTGGTACATGTCGAGCCCGGGGACGAGCGTGGCGGTGCCGGGACCGCCGTTGGTGAGCAGCAGGATCGGGATGAAGTTCTGCACCGCGTAGATGCCGGACAGGATCACCACGATCCGGAACTGCGGCATCAGCAGCGGGATGTCGATCGTGAAGGTGCGTTTGACAGGGCCGGCGCCGTCGATCCGGCTGGCGTCCAGGATCTCCTTCGGCAGGTTCTGCAGGCCGCCCAGGAAGATCAGGAACCCCAGGTTGGAGATCCACGGGAAGCCGATCAGCAAGATCCCGACCAGGGCCAGGTGCGGGTCGCTGAACCAGGTGGGCTGGGGCAGGCCTATCGCGCCGAAGATCCGGTCGGCCAGGCCGGAGCCGGGCTGGAGGAGGTAGGCCCAGACCTCGATCAGGACCAGCGGCGGTAGCACGATCGGCAGGACGAGGATGTATCTGGCGATGGCGGCGGCCTTGGGCGGCATGTGGATGACGATCTCGGCCGCGGTGAACTGGGCGGCCAGCGTGATCCCGATGCTGCCGCCGACCAGGATCGCGATGTTCTTGGCTTCGGGGGCGAAGGTCGGCGACTTGACGTACTGAGTGAACTGCGAGACCCCGGCGTAGACCGGCGCGGAGAAGCCGTTCCACTGGTAGAAGCCGCCGATCAGGCTGCGGACGGCCGGGTAGTAGCTGAACAGGCCGATAAGCAGCAGGCTGGGCAGCATCAGCACGGCCAGGGCCGGGCGGTAACGGAAGCGGAGCCAGGACGCAGTCATTGGGACCTTTGTGCCGACGAATGAACCTTTGCCCGAGATCATTCGCCGTACGGCCTGGCCAGGCTAGGCCGCAATGAACGGCTGCTAGCACAAAATGAACTTTTGGGGTATCCGTCCAGGGTAATTTCGAGGTATCTGTACAGGGTGGCCGAAGAAGACCTCCCGATGGACACCAGCCAGGACATCTTCTACTTCACCGACGGCTCGCTGGCCTACGCCGGGCACCATTACCACGACGAGCTCAACCCGGTGCACTCGCACAGCTTCGTGGAGATCGCGTTCGTGATCGCGGGCTCGGCCACGCATCTGTCGCTGGGCGGCCGGCAGCGGCTGGGCGTGGGCGACGTCGTCCTGCTCCGCCCCGGGGTGTGGCACGGCTGGGACGACTGCCGCCGGCTGGACCTGTACAACTGCTGCTTCAGCGGGGAACTGCTCCGCCGCGAGCTCGCCTGGACCCGGCAGGACCTGCTGCTCGGCTACCTGCTGTGGACCGGGCCCTATTCGGCCCGCGGCCGCGGCATGCTGTCCACCCGGCTGTCTCCTGACGCCCTGGATGAGTGCAAGGTGCACCTCGCGGCGCTGGACGCGCTGCGGCATCAGCCGGTGACCCAGCACCGCGGCGACATCGTGGGCCGGCTCGCGCTGCTGTTCAGCCACCTCGGCCGGGCCGTGGAACAGACGCACGGCCTGCCCGGCCCGGGCGGGCAGGCCCATCCGGCCATCGGCCAGGCCATGCGGCTGCTCGAGGACCGGCTGGCCTACCGCTGGACGCTGACCGAGCTCGCCGGCCCGCTGCACCTGGCTCCCGGTTACCTGGTCCGGCTGTTCAAGGCGGCCACCGGCCTGCCGCCTATGGCCTACCTGGCCCGGCTGCGGGCCGAGCACGCGGCGACCCTGCTGCTCCACTCCGACCAGCCCGTCACCTGCATCGGGCAGGCCGTCGGGTGGCCGGACCAGAACTACTTCGCGCGGCGCTTCAAGGCCCACTACGGGCTCAGCGCCACGACCTACCGGGCTCGCTTCGCGACCGGCGCGATCCACCTGGCGCCGAACCCGGCCGGGCTGGCCACCCTTTCCTTCGAGGCCAGCTGACGTCGAGGAGCAGGGCGAGCGCGCAGACGGTGCCGGTGCCGAGGGCGGCGCCGCCGACGGCGTCGGTGAAGTAGTGCCAGCGCAGGCCCATGACGCCGATCGCGACCACGACGACCGCCAGCCAGGCGACGGCCGGGATCGCCCACCTCAGCGCCGTGGCCAGGGCCGGGCGCGGGGTCGGGGCCGGTCGCGGGGTGGGTGCTTGGGCCGGGGTGGGTGCTTGGGCCCGGGCCGGTGCCTGGCGGGGCGCGAGGAGCAGCAGCACCGTGAGGGCCGCCGCCAGCGCCGTGATGGCTGACGTATGGCCGCTGGGGTAGCTCAGGATTCCCTCGTAGGTGCGGTGGAACAGCGGCTTGAGCAGGGCATCGTTCAGGCCGGAGGCGACCGGGACGGCCAGCAGGGCCAGCACGGCACCCCGCGGCCGGCCGCGGGCCAGGCAGGCGAGGGCGGCGATCAGGCTCACCCCGCCCGCGGGGATCAGCGTGGCCGGATAGGCCATCCGGAGCGCGTCGACCGGGTGCCCGGCGAACCACGCGATGACCGGGGCGTCGATGGCCCGGTCGACGCGGTCGGCGGTGGTCTCGTGGGCGACGAGAACACCGAGCACGATGACGATGACCGCGCAGCAGGCTAGGAGGCCGCCGGCCAGCGGGCGAGCCGGGCCGGCCAGCAGGAACCGGCCAGACCGTTGACGCATGCCGCTCCTTGACGGGAAGTCCCGTCACTCTATCCGGGGCGGCTGCCGGAGCCGTGGAAGACGATGCTGAAGATCTGGGCCTGGTACTTGCCGGGGCTGACCGGGGGAAGCTTGGTGAACCAGATCAGCACGTAGCGGACCCGGACGGACCGGGTGGCTTTGAAGGTGTGCCGGCCGCCGACGCCGTCGGCGGTGGCGACGGTGGTGAAGGACGGCAAGGCGGAGGCGGCCAGGGTGGCGTCGTTGCCGGCCCTGATCGAGACGTCGGCGCCGGGTGCGGAGCCGAACGTGACCGTGACGGACTTGAGCCGCACCTTCCGGCCCATGTCCACGATCAGGCCGCTGCCCGCTTTGAGGCCGCCGAAGACCGGGTTGCCCAGGTAGTACTGGCTCTGCCAGGAGGTTGCGGGGTCGTGGTCGATGGCGTAGCCGGCCAGGCTGTCGTTCTCGTTGCGGGGGTCGCCGCTGGTGTCCAGCGCGTCGAAGCCGTGCGCGCTGACCGGCGTCACGGTGACGGCCTTGCGGGCTTTTCCGGACGTGCCGCCCTTTGCGGATGGGCCGGCCTTTCCGGACGCCTGGCGTGCTGGCGCCTGGTGCGGTACCGCTGTGGGGCGCGCGGTCGGGTCAGCTACTGACTGAGCTACGGCCCGGGCCTCGACTTGGCTGACGGCACTGGTACCGGTAGCGGCGGCGGCACCGGCAGCAGCTGGGTGGGGTGCGGCGCGGCCGGGGACCGGCAGCACGCCCCAGTGCGCGGCCAGCCCGGCCGCCACGAGTAGGGCCGCGGTTACGTACGGCACGCTGAGCACGGGACGCCTGCGGCAGGCCGTGACAGCGGCGCGGACGCCCTTCTTGCCCAGGACCAGCAGGATGTAGGACAGGCCGGCGATCGGCATGACGAGCAGGGCGGCCGAGATCACGCCGACCACCCCGACCGGGATGTCACCGTGGGCGAACGCCGCGATAAGTGCCCGGACCTGCTCATCGAGAGACTGGGCGGTCGTCCGGATCATCGTCGGGCTGTTCATGACGATGAGCGTCAACTCGAAGAGGAGCAGCGGGAGAACGATCAGGATCCACGTGGTCAGCGTCAGCCGGGCGCCGCGCTTGAGGTCCCGGATCTTGGGATCGACCGGCTGGCCGGGAACCAGGCTGCGCAGCACGGGCCCGATCCGCCGGAACAGGTCGGGTACGCCGATGAGGTCGGCCAGGATGAAGTACCCGTCGAGCCGCAGCGACGGCATCAACTGCTGGAGGATCTCCGTGTGGATCAGGAAGACGGCGGCCAGCAGCGGCAGGTAGCCCGTTTTCAGGTAGCCCGCGATGAGCGGCAGCATGAAGACCGCGTTGAAGTAAACGCCGCCGAGGTCGGTGCGGATCCGGCCTACCCGGCCCAGCCGGTAGGCATCGGTGACGTTGGTGTAGAACGCCGGCCAGACCACGTAGAAGCCCACGCCGATGACGCCGGGCCGGGCGCCGCCATAGCGACAGGCGGCGGCGTGGCCGCACTCGTGGAACATCATGGAGGTCACGGCCAAGCCGAGCACCATCAGCAGCATCACCGGGTGAATCAGCACGTACTGAAAGGAAGAGCTCAACTGCCCGCCATGCACCAGCCAGGCATCCGAGGCGATCAGGCTAGCCAGCACGGCCACCACGACAACGGGGTGGAACAGCGGCTTGAATACGTCCGCGAGGCGCTGGACCGTCCTTTCGCGGATCATGGTGTGACGCATCTTCAGACCCAGCAGAGGCTGGTCCTCAGCCGGCGGGGTAGCGTGCGCTCCGCCGCCGGGGACCAGTCCGAGCGGAGCGAGCTTGCTCGCCAGCAGGTAGCCGACGTTATCCGCGCTCACGGTCCGGCCGAACGCGGCGCTGACCTGTTCGGCGATCTCACTGACCGTGTGGATGCCGTCGATCTCGCCCAGCACTAGATGCAGAAGCCGGGATATCTGGATGGACTGGCCCCCTGGCTTCAGCACTAAATAGGTGGCCTCGGCCAGACCCGAGCCCTGGTACTCGCCCGCGAGTTCCACCCCGGGAAGCAACTGTGGCACGTGGTCCGTCACGGACAGGCTCGCCCCGGCGTGCCGGCCTGTCCGTTCCGTCGGCGCGGCCTCGGGTGCTGGAGGCGCCGCTTCGGGCCTGGCCGGCGGGCCTCCTAGATCAGGAAGGGTGGCACTGTCACTTGCCGTTCCGGTGACCGGGCTGATTGACATGACCTGTTATCCCCTCGATACGCCCTGCGATCACGCAATGAGGCCCGCGGCTCCTGATGGACCCTGAACCTTTTCTGGTCCAAGACCGCAGAAGCCGCGGGCTCTCGATCATCTGGGCGCTGGACCGGGCCTGGTACCCGGCCCGGTCCGGCGCAGTGCCCGACGGCGTCCTTGTCAGCCGCCTAGGAACACGGCTCTAGTCCGAGCGACGCGTAACTAGAGCGTCTTGATCGGGGGCGTCTTGATCGGGGGGGTCTTGATCGGAGGCGTCTTACCGTGGTCGCCGCCGTGGTCGCCGTGGTCGCCGTGGTCGCCGTGGTCGCCGCCGTGGTCGCCGTGGTCACCGTGACCGCCGTGGTCGCCCCAGATCTTGCCGTGGTCGTCACCACATGGAGGCTTCGGGGGCTCGCACGGGTGCGTCGGCTTGGGAGGGTCACACGGGTGCTGCGGCTTCGGCGGTTCGCAGTGGTGATGGTGATGGTGATGGTGATGGTGCTGAGGGTGGCACGGGTTGTAGTTCGCGTGGAGGCCACTTATCACGCCAAGGGCTTCCCGCTCCGGCAGGAGTTCGCTGAACTGGGCATCCAGCTCAAGCAAGCTAAGCTCAGACATTAAATCCCCTTCTTGATTTTTTTAACTTCCCGGTGCCGTGGTATTGCACGTCCCGGGGTTGCGCGTTACTGACATCCGGCCAGCCGCGCACGCTCTAAATCAGCGTTTCAATTTGATCCGCAGACCAGGACCCGCGCCGCAGCGGTCACGACGGCAGCAAACATTGCTGGTACGCCACGTGGCCAAGATTCGGATAGGGATGTGAGCACCGATTGGAGTGGCTTGTAAAATCCGCTACCAAGATAAGCGTCACGTTGACGGGGCGCCGTCGATACGGCTGCCCCTCCCCCCTCCGTTTGCGGGTCAGGACTGAAGATTTCTCATTTCCCTGATCTCGAATACGAGACTATCCGCAAATCCAAGGGTCGGCAATCCCTCATTTTCTTTATATTGCCGCTGCCCTCATTTTACTAAGACCGTATACAAAGGGCCTGCATTCGCCTTAGCGGCATCGCCGGAATCACCAGAGCCCGGATAGAAAATGCCTGGACTCATAAAGACGCCTACGGTCTTCATTTGGTTTACACGCCCTGGAAATTAGCTGGTTGCCGATTTCCCCGGCAGGTCACGGCGCACGGCGCGAGGACTGCCCGCGGCCGCCGTGAAGGGGCCGGGGAGATGAACGGAGGGCCGGCTGAGCTGGGACCGGGCCAGCGCCACCGCCTCCAGGGTGGAGTGCACGCCGAGCTTGCTTCTCAGGTTGTGCAGGTGCGTACTGACGGTCTTCAGCGACATATGCAGTTGCCTGGCCACCTCGCGCTGCCCGGAACCTTCGGTGAGATGCGTCAGGATCTCTCGTTCCCGGGGGGTGAGGGTGGCGAGCATCGGATGGCCGCCGGCCGGCTCGTCCTCGCCGGGCAGGGCCAGTTTGCTGGCGAGGGCGGCGGCCTCGAGCCGGCTGTGCGCGCCGAGTTTGGCGAGAACATTCTTGACGTAGGTCCGCAGGGTTTCAGTCGTGACGTTCATCTCGGCGGCCATTTTCCTGGTGCTCTGGCCCGCGGTGATCCGCCTGAGCACTTCCGTTTCCCGGGGCGTCAGGCCCGCGAGCAGGTCGTCATCCGGCGGCGTTCGGTGTTCCGGCGGCGCCCCTGATTCCGGCGCCCCTGATTCCGGCGGCCGGGGGGCGGCTGACCGGGAAGCGGCGATCACATCAAGGGCGGCGGCTATGCGGTCAAGTTCCTGATCCTTACCGAAGACCCCCGCGACGCCGATCTTCTTCGCGGCTAAAAAGGTCGCCTTGTCGGCGCGGCCTGACACCACCAGGACGGCTGTTTCCGGATAACGGTCCCGGATCACGCGGGCGGCGCCGAGGCCGTCTCCCCCGTTGTGAAAACGCAAGTCGAGCAGGCAGGCATCGGGCTGGTACCGGGCCACCGCGGCGACGCTCTCATCGGCGGTGGTGGCGATGGCAAGGGCCCGGTGGCCACGTGCCTCGAGCGCCACCGCCAGCGCTTCGCAAAATATACGGTTATCGTCACACAAAACTAGCCGCATAAGCATTCTCCCCCTTAGGCCCAGAAGGCGCCATACGTCCTAATATGCCTGACTCGCACCCCGACCGGCGCGGCACTCCAAAATGGTAGAGGAAAAGGGGTGACCATGTGCTTAATTACAGGACAGGTGCGCTTTGCCCGAGTATTATCCAGCGCTTTTGCAGACGAGGTCCGCTTTTATAGCGTACACCGGGCATCTCGGTCGATAAGCTGGGCAAGCAGGTCCGAATACCGGCCTGGTGACCGAGTACGCCGCCGCGCCGACGGTGGCGGGAGGGCTGGTACTCATGACGGTCTTCATCCTGGTTCACGGCGCCTGGGGCGGCGCGCACGGTTTCCGTAAGGTGCGCGGACCGCTCCGGGCAGCCGGGCACGAGGTCTTCACGCCGAGCCTGACCGGCATCGGCGAGCGCGCCCACCTGACGAGCCCGCAGGTGTGCCTGACCACGCACATCACCGACGTCGTCAACACCGTCTGGTACGAGGACCTCAGCGACATCGTGCTGCTCGGCTTCTCTTACGGCGGGTTCGTGGTCACCGGGGCGCTCGAGTACATCGCCGAACGCGTACGGCACCTCGTCTACCTCGATGCGTTCGTGCCCGGTGATGGCGACACAGTGGCGGGTCCCGGCGGCGCGGTGGCGGGTCCGGGCGGCGCGGGTCGCGCCGTGATCGCGCTGGGCCAGGACTGGCTGGTGCCGCCACTGCCGCGCGAGTTCGACGACCCGGCCGAGGCGGAGTGGGCCGCCGCCCGCCGGACGGCGCAGCCGTCTGGCTGCTTCACCGAGCCGGTTCGGCTGGCGCGCCCGCTGGAGGACTACCCGTTCAGCCGCACCTATATCAAGGCGACCGGGGATCCCCGGCCGCCCGAAGGCGGGCCGTTCTGGGTCGCCGCCGACCGGGCCAAGGCCTCGCCGGCCTGGGGCTACCACGAGATCGCCACCAACCACATGGTCGCCAGCAACCGCCCGGCGGAACTGACCCGCCTGCTCCTCGACCTGACTTGAGGCCCGCGTACTGACTCAATGCTGGTGGTGCGGCTGCGACGGGCAGGGCGTGGGTATGCGCGACGTTTCCCGGGTGCGCCTGGTGTCAGCCCGCTGTGTCCCCGAGGTAGCCAGGCTGGGTTCGTTAACGGCATCGATGGAGCATCAATGCCGCTCCCACGACATCGATGGAGCATTGATGCCGTTGCGGGGCGTTCAGGGAGGAATGGGATGAGTCACGGGTGGGGTCTGTGGTGTCGATGCGCATACTGAGGACTGGGACCGCGTCGTGTCGCCAGCGCCGGGCGGGCGGCGGAGCCGGACTGGCGGGCGGAGCCGGACTGGCGGGCGGAGCCGGACTGGCGGGCGGAGCCGGACTGGCGGGCGGAGCCGGACTGGCGGGCGGAGCCGCCGGCTGGGCCGGGGCGGGCGGGGCGCGGACCTCCACATGATCTACATGGGGCCTGCAAGCGGTTTGCGTAGCGGTGGCGTGGTCTGGGAGCCGGGCCTTCAGAGGAGGACGGCGATGGGCGACCAGATCCAGCCGTGGCCGGTGCTGCGGCGGGGCAGCCGGGGGCATCCCGTGCCTGCGCTGCAGTACCTGCTGCGGGACCGCGGACACGCGGTGACCGTGGACGGGGTCTTCGGGCCGAAGACCGAGGCGGCCGTGGAGGACTTCCAGCACGCGGACCAGCTCAAGGTCGACGGGGTGGTCGGCCCGAAGACCTGGGGCGCCCTGGTCATCGTGGTGGCCAGCGGGAGCACGGGCGACGCGGTGTGCGGCGTCCAGGAGGAATTCCGGTTCCGCGACCTGTCCGGCGAGCCGGGCCGCGCGCTGGCCGTGGACGGGGTGTTCGGGCCCCGGACCAGGGCGGTGGTGCTCGGCTTCCAGCGGGCGCTCGGTATCACCGCGGACGGGATCGTCGGCCCGGTCACCTGGCGGGCACTGGTCAGCGGCATGCTCTCCCTCTGAGCACGGGCGCTCTGAGCACGGGCGCTCTGAGCACGGGC
>JAICWX010000312.1 GCA_025934635.1 Streptosporangiaceae bacterium
CCCGCGGTCAGGTTCCCGCGGTCAGGGTCCTCGCCGGCCCCGCCGCCCGTCGAGCCAGAGCGCCCAGGGCTCTATCGAGCCGATCCGCAGCAGCCCGGCGCGCGCCCACGGATCCCGGGCCAGGCGCGCCCTGATCTCGTCCGCGTCCGCCGCCTCGACCGCGTGCAAGGTCTGCTCCGGCGGCTCGCCGTCGCCGACCGGGCCGCCGAGGATGACGAAGCCGTCGTCGACCAGCCCGTCCATGAAGGCTGCATGCTCGTCCCAGCCGTCCTGGCTCCTGATCGGGCGCGTGGTGTCCCAGCCCGGCCCGTGCACCAGCCGTACCGCGAAGTTGGCCATGGCCGCAGGGTACTGATCGCCACCGACAATCCAGCCGGCCGCTAGTGTCTGCGGCATGGACTCACTGCCGGCTGACCAGGACGTGCGGACCGTGATCGAGCGGGAGTTGTGGCTGCTCCAGCCGCAGGTGCGCGCGGCGCCCGGTGAGGTGGCAGCGCTGCTGCATCCGCAGTTCTGCGAGTTCGGCGCCTCCGGCCGCCGGTGGGCCCCGCCCGACATGATCACCGCCCTGGCCGCCGAGGAACCGGGCGGCGAGGAGCCGCTCATCACCGCCACCGAGATCACCGGCACCCGGCTGGCGGCCGACGTGATCCACCTGACCTACGTCAGCGAGCGCGCCGGACGCCGCGCCCGCCGCAGCTCCATCTGGCTCCGGACCCCGGACGGCTGGCGCGTCTACTTCCACCAGGGCACCCTCATCCCAGCGCCCTGACCTAGCACTCGTGCCCCCGGCCAACGACATCGATGCTCCATCAATGTCGCGGCGGCAGCATCGATGCTCCATCAATGGAGAACAGGTACCGGGCCAGCAGCGCGACCGCCTCGGTCCCGGCCCCCCGGCCCTGGAAACGGGTTCCGAGGTAGATGTCGATCCCCGCGTGCCGGTACATCGGCTCGTTCTCCTCGGAGTACTGGATCCCCCCGGCCACCTGCCCGTCGATCTCCATGACCAGGAGGATCTCCTCGCCGTCGCCGCCCAGCGCTTCCTCGATCACGTCCAGCGGATCCGGCTCGCCCCACCACTGCGCCACCGACGGCTCGGCCAGGATCGCCCGCAGCCGTTCGGCGTCACCAGGGCGGCCGGACCGGATCCTGACCCGCCGGCCCGCCAGCACCGGATGCACCTCTGTCATCACGAAACCCCGTTTCCGCAACCCCGCCAAGCGCTCACCACTCACCCCGTTTACGCTAGCGGCAGGTCGCCGTGAGAGAGGACGCCCATGACTGCGCCAGATGACGATGACCGCTTCTACGCCGAGCTGCGCGCCTGCACGGCCGAGCTCGCCCGGATCATCGACGGCGACCTGGACCGGCCGGTGGCGGCCTGCCCGGGATGGACGTTCAGGCAGCTGGCCACCCACGTCGGGCGCGGCCACCGGTGGGCGGCCCAGATCGTGGCCACCCGGGCGGCCGCCCCGGTCTCGACCCGCGACGTGCCGGACGGGAAGCTGCCCGATGACCCGGCCCGGCACGGCCCGTGGCTGAAGGAGAGCGCCGACCTGGTCGCCGAGGCCATCACGGCCGTCGGGGACGAACCAGTGTGGACGTTCACCGGCCCGCGCCCGGCCCGCTGGTGGGCACGGCGCCGGGCGCACGAGGCCGCCGTGCACCTAGCCGATGCCCAGCTCGCGGCCGGCCAGGATATCGCCCTGGCTCCCTGGTTCGCCGCGGACGGCGTCGACGAATGGCTCGGCCTCGTCGTAGCCACCACGATGGACCCGGCCCGGGCCCGCGAACTGGGCGGCGACGGCCAGACCCTGCACTTCCACGCCACCGACCCCGGGCTCGCCGAAGCGGGGGAGTGGCTGGTCACCCGCACGCCGTCCGGCCTCACCGTCGAGCCCGGCCACGCCAAGGCCGACGTGGCCGTCCGCGGTCCGGCGGCTCGCCTGCTGCTCCTCCTGACCCGCCGGATCCCGGCTGACGACCCCGCCCTCGAGGTCCTCGGCGATCAGGCGCTGCTCACCCACTGGCTCGAGCACACGCCGTTCTGACCCAGGAAGCCCTACAGGTACAGCCCGGTGCCGCTGTCCGCCGGCCGGACCAGCGCATGGCCGCTCCGCATCGCGTACAGCTCGGCCAGCGTGACCGGCCCGGGTACCGGCCGGCCGAGCAGGGCGCCCGCCTCGGCCGCGGCCAGCGGCCCGATCTCGATGTTCGCCAGGCAGCGGCCCGGCCGGACCACGGCCGGGTGCAGCTGGTGCAGGTCCTCGTTGGTGGTGATGGCCACCAGCACCTTCCGGCCCTGGCCGAGCATCCCGTCCGTGAGGTTGAGCAGCCGCGACAGCGGCTGCCCGGCCTGGCCCCTGATCAGCTCGTCGCAGTCTTCCAGCAGGAGCAGCCGCCACGGCGGCGTGTCGTCGTCCTCGTCGTCGTAGCCGATCGCGACGTCCATCAGGTAGCCGGGCTCGCTGAACAGCGTCTCGGGATCGAGCACGCAGTCCGCCTGGCACCAGGTCCGCCACTCGCGGGCCAGCGTGCGCAGCGCGGTGGTCTTCCCGGTGCCCGCCACGCCGTGCAGCAGCACCAGGTGGCCGTGCACGGTGTCCGGCGTGACCGCCATCAGCTCGCCCAGCGCGCCCGCCGCCCGGGAAGGGTAATTGGCCCGGATGTCCGCCCACGGCGCGGCGGCCAGCCGGCGGGCGGCCCGGTGCGGTCCCCGGCGCGGGCTGCGGTGCCAGAACCCCATGCTCACCGCCTCGTCGTCAGCACGAGACGCCACCGCGGCGTCCTTGGTCGCCTGCGCCAGCACGGTGCCGCGCCAGGTCCTCGGCCACGGCCGTGACGCTCACCTCGGCGCCGCCGTTGTGCCAGCGGACGACCCGGATCATCCACCCGTCGCCCGCCGCCAGGCACGCGTCCCGGTCCGGCTCGACCGCGCGGCGCAGCACGGTGGCCTCGGGCGGCAGCAGCGAGGCATCCGGGCGCACCTCACCCAGCCGCGCCGTGCTGGCGTACGGCTGGGTGCCGGCCGCGAACGGCGCCAGGGCGAGCGCGTCCACCATGTCGGCGGGCGTGTCGGCGTCATCGGCGCCGATCGCCAGCGGCAGCAGGAGGGCCGGATCGAGGCTGCTGGAGTCGGTGACCGCCGCGAGCCTCGGGATGGCCTTGCCGGAATGGGTCACGACCTCCATGGTGAAGGCTGCGCCGGACCATGTACACCAGGTTTTCACGGTGTTTACGATGAACCGGTGAATCAGGACCGCGAGCTGGACGTGGCTGTCTTCGGCGCCACCGGTTTCACCGGGCGGCTGGTAGCGGCCTACCTGGCCGCTCACGCCCCGGCCGGGGTCCGCGTCGGGCTGGCCGGCCGGTCGGCCGACCGGCTGAAAAGCGTCCGGGACCAGCTTCCCGCCGCGGCCGCGCAATGGCCGCTGGTGGTGGCCGACTCGGCCGACCCCGCCGCGCTGGCCGCGCTGGCCCGCGCGGCCCGGGTGGTGGTGAGCACGGTAGGTCCCTACCGCCGTCAGGGGCTGGCGCTCGTCGAAGCCTGCGCCACCGCTGGCACGGACTATACGGACCTAACGGGTGAGGTTCTTTTCATCCGGGACAGCATCGACCGCTGTCATGAAGCGGCCGCCCGGACGGGTGCGCGCATCGTGCACAGCTGCGGTTTCGATTCCGTCCCGTCCGACCTGGGCGTGCTCCTGCTGCACCAGGCCGCGAGCGAGGGCGGCGCCGGCGCCCTGCAGGACACCACGCTGGTCGTGACGGCGCTCAAGGGCGGCGTCAGCGGCGGCACCCTGGCGTCGATGCTGGACCAGCTGGACGAGGTGCGGGCCGCGCCCGCGCTCGGCCGGCTGGCGGACGACCCCTATGCCCTCAGCCCCGACCGGGCCGCCGAGCCCGACCTGGGCGACGAACGCGATCTCGGGCGGGTGAGCTACGACGCCGCGCTGCGGATGTGGCTGGGTCCGTTCGCCATGGCCAGCATCAATACCCGGGTCGTGCGCCGCAGCAATGCCCTGCAAGGCTGGGCCTACGGCCGCCGGTTCCGCTACCGGGAGGTCACCGGGTTCGGCTCCGGCCCGGTCGCGCCGCTGCGCGGCACCGCGGTCAGCGCGGCGTTCAGGTCCGTCGAGGCGGGGCTGGCGTTCGGGCCGTCGCGGGCCCTGCTCGGCCGCCTGCTGCCGTCCCCCGGCCAGGGCCCGCGCGACCAGGCCCGCCGCGACGGCTACTTCCGCATCCAGGTCCACACGCGCACCGAAGCCGGCCCGCGGTACGTGGCCGCGGTCGAGGCCCAGGGGGATCCGGGCTACGCCGCCACCTCGGTGATGCTCAGCCAGAGCGCGCTGTGCCTGGCGCTCGACCGGGACCAGCTGCCCGGCCTGGCCGGCGTCCTGACGCCCGCCGCGGCGATGGGCGCCCCGCTCATCGGCCGGCTCAGGACGGCCGGCTTCACCCTGACCGCCCGGCCAGCGTGACGAGCGGGCGGAGCGATAGGCTGCCGACGGCCCGAAGGAGAGGACAACCATGCCCGAGATTCCGGCGTCTCACCGCGACCTGCTCGACGCCGACTTCGCGACCCTGGCCACGGTGGGCCCGGACGGCCGCCCGCAGGTATCCGAGGTGTGGTTCATCGCCGAAGGTGACGACGTGGCCCTGTCGCTTAACTCGTCCCGCCAGAAGACCAGGAACCTGCAGGCGAACCCGGCCGTGAGCTTGCTCCTGCTGGACCTCACGGTGCCCTACCGCTACCTGGAGATCCGCGGCGACGCGGAGGTCACCCCGGACGACGACCAGTCCTTCGCCGACAAGGTCGACGTGAAGTACGGTGCGGACCACCGCGAGCACGACCAGCCCGGCCAGACCCGGGTCAAGGTCGTGATCCGCCCCGTCCGCATCAACGCCGTCGACATGCGCGGCTGACAGCCCCCGGCTACCGGGCGCGGGCAGGCCTGAAGATCAGCTCGAACCGGTCGTCCAGGATTCCCATTGCCTGCTCGCGGGTGCAGACGCCGGACAGCACCAGCCGGCTGTCCGCGCGGCTAGCGGCGGTGGGGGCGTCACGGCCTGCCGGCGAGCGAGAGCCAGTCGATGACGGTCGCGCAGCGCGCGGGATCTTCGGTGAGGCCGAGATCCAGGCCCCACAGCTGGTAGTCGACGGCCCGTAGCAGCGTCCAGCCGCGCGCCAGTTCCGCGTCGAACCCAGCCTCGTCCACCAGGACGTCGAACCGGTGCCGCAGCCCGGCCGGTCCGCCCGCCTCCTCCAGCCTGCGCCACAGCAGCGGCGCGAGGCCGAACTCAGCGTCGCCGCGCATCACCTTCGGGTCGATCACCAGCCAGGGTTCACGATCCCCGGCCAGCACGTTTTGGTAGTGCATGTCCCGGTTGGCAAGCAGGTCTCCGGACCGCGGGGCGATCGCGGTGGCTACTTCGACCGCCGCGTCCAGATGGCGTTCCGGAAACGGCCGCCCCCTGACCCGCCAGCGCGCCGGGAGTTCCGCGGCCAGCTCCAGCGCCCACTGCCGGAGCCCGGGGACTGGGCGTGCGGGCCACCCCGCTGGCACGGGCACGGCCAGCCGCCGCAGCAATCGCCCGGCGACCGGTACGGCGACGCTCAGGTCCGCATCCGACAGGCGGCGTCGCGGATCGAGCCACTCGAGCAGCAGCGCTCCCGCCGCGTCGTCCGCGTCGAGGAGCCGCACGGCGCCGCCGCCGTTCCACAGCGCAAGCGCCGCCGCTTCGTTCACCGTCTCGGCGTCGACCCATGACACCTTGAGCGCGTACCGGGCATCTCCGCGAAGCACTGGCAACACAAGCGCCATGTAGCCGTGCATAGGATCGCCGGTTACCCGCAAACCCCATCGCACGCACAGGTCGGCGACGAGCTCTGGAAGCTGCGCCAGCCATGGCCGGGCAGCCTCGCCTTCACGGGTCGCAGTGTCGACCGCGAATCTCTCCGGCACACTGATGACGCTCACGCGGGATCGCCTCGCCAGGTCACCCGGTCATACTAGGAGCCCGCGCGGGAAGGGCAAGCCGATCTCCCGCCTCCCGCCCATCGCCTTCTCCCCGGGCATGGATCGTGCTGGGCCGGCTGACCAGGGACGAGCTCGACGTACGGGCAGGTCGGGCGCTGGCCGCGCGGACCTCCGCGGAACTGGCCGTGCTCACCGCCGATATCCCGGCCGTAGCCCGGGCGGCGCGCCCGTCGGTCCCGGCGCGCCGCTGGCCGCTGGCCCGGGCCGTGGCCGGGTCGGGCAGCTGCCTGTTCCTCACCTTCGCCGCCTTGTGGATCGGTGGCCACCTCGAATGATGATAGGAACGTCCTATGCTGCGCGCCGGGAAGATCAGGCTGCGGGCCCGGGAAGAGGCAGACGTCCCGATCCTGCATACCGAACTGCACGAGGACGTCGCGATGCGCTCGAAGGCCGACTCGCGGCCGTGGCGCCCGATCTCGGCTGGCTCCGCCGCGTCGCCGTACGCGGTCAGCGAGCCCCGCGACGACGCGGCCATCTTCTCCGTCGTGGAAGTGGCCGGCGACGAGCTGGCCGGCGATGCCCTGGTGTGGGGCATCGACCTGCATAACCGGATGGCCCATCTCGGCATGGGCCTGCGGCCGGCTTTCCGCGGCCGCGGCCTGGGCACCGACGTGGTCCGGGCACTGTGCGAGTACGGCTTCAGCGTCCGCGGGCTGCACCGCCTGCAAATCGAGACCCTGGCAACCAACACCGCGATGCTCAAGGCAGCCGAACGAGCCGGGTTCACGCGGGAAGGCACCATCCGCCAGCCCGCGTGGGTCACCGGAGAATTCGTCGACGAGGTCATCCTCGGCCTGCTCGCTGCTGACTGGACCGGGGCCGAATGGCCCGGCGCGTGACCGTACTGCGAGTTCCCTACCACCTAGACGAGTACCTGCCCGGCCTGGACCTGCCGGTGGCGCCAGCCCCGGCGGGGCCAGCGCCGACCATCACCGCTGAGTTGCCTGCGGGCGGCCCGTGGGCCCGCCTCACCGTCCTGTACCGCGCCGGGGTCGCCGACCTTGATCCCGCCGCGATGCCGGACGGTCCGCTGTACGTGCACCTGGACCTCGACGTCATCGATCCGGCCTTCCTGCCCGGCCTGCTGAACGCGACGCCCGGCGGTGTCGCGCCGGGCGACGTCGCCGGAGCGCTCGGCCGGCTCGCGGCGACCGGGCGGGTCGCCGCGGTGGGCATCGCCTGCACCTGGCGTCCCGGCCAGGACGACGCCGCGCGCATCGCCCCCTACCTCACCGATGTCCTGGCGAACCTGTAACCGTGCTGCTCCGTAGTTCCCAGCGGAAGGGGGAATGATGGTGACCGTCCAGCCGCTCCAGGTCCAGCCCGCAGTCCGGCCCGCGTGGTGGCGGCGGCTGTCACCCGCCTCGTTCGTCCTGGCCGGGCTGACCGCCCTCATCCTGTGGGCCGCCGTCGCCACGCTGCTCGGCCAGGGGCGTCTCGGCGCGGTGCTCGGCGCGGGCCGGGCCGAGCTCGCCGCGCCGCTGCTGGTGGCGCTGGTCGTGCTGACCGGGATCTGCGAGCAGCTCTGGCCGGCCGAGCCCCGCCCGCTGCTGGCCCGCGGTCACGTCCAGGACGCGTGCTACCTGGTCCTGCACGCCCTCGTGGTGATCCCGTTCATGACGCTGCTCAGCGTCGGGGCGGCCTCGCTGATCGCTGATCACGCGCGCTGGATCGCGCTGCGCCCGGCCGGGCACTGGCCCGGCTGGGTGCTCGTCCCGCTCACGCTCGTGGGCATGGACGGCGCTAACTGGCTGGCCCACTACGCCGATCACCGGCTCGACTCCTTGTGGCGCTTCCACGCCCTGCACCACAGCCAGGAGGAGCTGAGCGTCCTGACCTCGTTCCGGGCGCACCCCCTCATGCACACGACCGGGTTCATCCTGGCGGCCTTCCCGGTCGCCGTCCTGCTGCCGACCCGCCCGATCGCCCCGGTGCTCATCACGATCTACGTCTGCGTCGGCACCCTCCAGCACGCCAACCTCCGCTGGACTTTCGGCCCGCTCGGCCGGGTGATCGTGAGTCCCGCCTACCACCGGCTGCACCACGCGCCCGACATCCAGAACGCTAACCTCGGCGTGGTGCTGACGGTCTGGGACGTCCTGGCCGGCTGCGCCACGTTCCCCTCCCGCCGTGACGGCGCGGGCCGCACCGGCCTGGCCGGCCGGCCGGTCCCGGTCGAGCAGGACACCTCCCGGGCGCCGGTCCCGCTGCTCATCGCCGGGCAGCTCATCGAGCCGTTCCGGGCCCGTGGCTGACCCGGACAGGAGCAGGGCGCGGCCCGGCGGGGGAGTAGCCGGCTGGCGGGATGAGCGACAATGTCCGGGTGATGGACTGGGCAACCTGGCACGCGGCCTACGACGATCCGTCCTCGCCGCTGAACGCCCGGCTGCGATGTGTCCAGCAGCACCTCGCCGAGGCGATCGATCACGCCCCGCCGGGACGGATCAGCCTGGTCAGCCTGTGCGCCGGGCAGGGCCGTGACGTCATCGGGGTGCTGCCGGGTCATCCCCGCCGCGACGACGTCCGCGCCCTGCTGGTCGAATCGGACGAGCGTATCGCCGGGGCGGCCCGTGCGGCCGCCGCGGCCCGGGGCCTGGCCCAGGTCGAGGTCCGGGTGGCCGACGCGAGCCTGGTCGCCGGCTTCGCCGACGCGCTGCCCGCCGACGTCCTGCTGCTGTGCGGCATCTTCGGCAACGTGAGCGACGCGGACATCGAGCGCACCATCGCGGCGGCGCCCGCCGTCTGCCGTCCGGGCGCGACCGTTATCTGGACCCGGCACCGGCGCCCGCCGGACCTGACCCCGCAGGTACGGGCGTGGTTCACCGCAAGCGGCTTTGCCGATGTCGCCTTCGATGCCCTGGATACGGACGTCAAGATAGGTGTCGGCGTCAGCCGGCTGGGCCGCGCTCCGGCCGCCCGGCCGCCCGACGGACGGCTCTTCACCTTCCGCCGGCCGTAGACTTGGGTCTGCGAAATTTCCTGAATTCCGCCGATCAAGCGCCGCAGGTCCGGAACTGTGGCCAGGAAGCCTGAGACCAGCGAAGATGCCCCGTCGCCCCGAAGGTGTGGACACGTCCGTCCCCAACATCGCGCGGATGTACGACTACTACCTGGGCGGCAAGGACAACTTCGAGGCCGACCGGGTAGCCGCCGAGGAGATCATCCGGCTCGTCCCGGTGGCCAGGATCGAGGCCACGACCAACCGTCAGTTCCTGCGGCTGGCCGTCCGCTACCTGGCGACGGAGGCGGGGATCAGCCAGTTCCTGGACATCGGCGTCGGCCTGCCGACCCAGGGCGCGGTCCACCAGGTGGCCCGGGAGGTCAGCGACGCGCCCCGTGTCGCCTATGTCGACTACGACCCGGTCGTCGTCTCGCATGCGAACGCCCTGCTCACCGAACCCGACCGCAGCGTCGCTGTCCGGGGCGACCTGCGCGAGCCCGCCGCGCTGCTCGCCGATCCGGTGATCCGGGGCCACCTGGACTTCGGCCGTCCGGTCGCGGTGTTCCTCCTCGCGATCTTGCACTTCGTCTCCCCCGATGACGACCCCGCCCAGATCATCGCCACGATCAGGGACGCGCTCGCGCCGGGCAGCTACCTGGTGGTCAGCCACGTCGTCCCGGGCCGGGTCCAGGACCAGGAAGTGGCCAAGGAGATAGCCGACCGGATCTACGAGATCTACGGCCGGGCCACCGAGCCGCTGTACACCCGGACCCCGGAGCAGATCGCGGCCCTGCTCGACGGCTTCGAGCTCATCGAGCCGGAGGTCCTGGCCAGGCACGCGCAGCCGCATGAACTCGGCGGCGCCGCGAGCCAGAGCCCGGTCGGCTGGAGGGTCCTGGCCCGCAAGCCCTGACCGGTGGCCCCGGCTCGGCCGGTTGCGGCCTCCGCTGGTCAGGGCCGGATGGCCGCGCCGATCCGGACCTGAGCCGCTGGCCAGTCCTGCTGCGGGTCGGTCACCATGAGCTTGGGGAAGGGATACTTTGCGTACAGCG
>JAICWX010000025.1 GCA_025934635.1 Streptosporangiaceae bacterium
ATGCAGGGGCTGTTCCTGCTGATCACCGTGGCGGTGCTGTTCGCGATCCTGGTCGCGGACATCCTCACCGCACTGCTCGACCCGCGGACGAGGACGGCGCGGTCGCCATGGCCATGCCCGTTTCCGGGGTCCCCACCGAAACCCCCGTCAGCCAGGCCCCCGAGCTCGGGTCCGGTCGCGGGCTCGGCCGGATCGGCCGCGCCGTCCGGCTGAACCGCAAGGCGACGATCGGCGCCGTGATACTCGGGATCTTCGTCCTGATCGCGCTGTTCCCCTTCGTGATCGCGCACGACAGCCCGACCCAGGACGCCTACCCGGCCCAGCTGGGCATCTCGACCGCCCATCTGCTCGGCACCAACCACTACGGCCAGGACCTGTTCGCCCAGCTCGTGTACGGCACCAGGAACGTGCTGATCATCGCGTTCACGGTGGGCCTGGCGACGACCGGGATCGCGGTCCTGATCGGGGTGGCCGCCGCCTACCTCGGCGGCCTGTGGGACAGCTCGCTCAACGTGCTGACCGACGTGCTGCTCGTCATCCCGCTGTTCCCGCTGCTCATCGTCATCGCCGCTTACGCGCACGGCGGCACCACGCCGGTGCTGATCGCCGCGATCACCCTGACCAGCTGGTCCTATACCGCCCGGCAGCTCAGGTCGCAGGCGCTGACGCTGCGCAACCGGGATTTCCTCGAGGCGGCGCGGGTGCGCGGCGAACGGCGGCTCTACATCATCGTGGTCGAGGTCATCCCCACCATGACCTCGCTGATCGTGGCGAGCTTCCTGACCAACGCGCTGTACGCGGTGCTGTTCTCGTCCAGCCTGCAGTTCATCGGCCTCGGCGACCCGAACACGATCAGCTGGGGCACCACGCTGTACTGGGCGCAGAACAACGCGGCGCTGCAGACCGGCGAGCCGCTGTGGGCCATCGCGCCCGGCGCTCTGATCGCCGTCCTCGGCGCCGCCTTCGCCCTGCTCAACTACGCCTTCGACGAGATCGGAAACCCGGCCCTGCGGCCGGTGCGGAAGGCACGGCGGAAGAAGGGGGTACTGCAGCGTGGCTGACGAGCTGGTGCTCGAGGTCAGCGGCCTGTCCGTGGACTACGTCCTGGACCGGGGCAACGTCCGGGCCGTCGATGACGTGTCGTTCACGGTCAGCCGGGGCGAGTTCCTCGGCATCGTCGGCGAGTCGGGCTGCGGGAAGTCCACGCTGCTGTTCGCCGTGGCCCAGCTGCTCTCTCCCCCGGCGGAGGTGGCGGCGGGCAGCGTCACGTTCGGCGGGAACAACCTGGTCGGGCTGACCGACGGGCAGCTGTCCGCCATCCGCTGGCGGGACATGTCGGTGGTCATGCAGAGCGCGATGAACGCGCTGAACCCCGTCAAGACCATCGGGGCCCAGTTCAAGGACGCGATGCGGGCCCACGGCAAGGTCCCCGACCGGGAGATCGCGGCCCGGTCGGCCGAAGTGCTCAAGATGGTCGGCATCGATCCGGTGCACCTGCGCAGCTACCCGCACCAGCTGTCCGGCGGGATGCGGCAGCGCTCGATGATCGCGATGGCCCTGCTGTTCACCCCGGACCTGGTCATCATGGACGAGCCGACCTCGGCGCTGGACGTGGTGGCCCAGCGGTCGCTGATGGTGCAGATCAAGGAGCTGCAGCTGGCGTTCGGCTTCGCGGTCATCTTCGTCACCCACGACATGTCGCTGATCAGCCACTTCTCTGACCGGCTGATGGTGATGTACGCCGGCCAGGTGGACGAGATCGGCGCCACCCGGACCATCTTCGACCGTCCGCTGCACCCCTATACGCAGGGCCTGCTCGAGGCCTTCCCGTCCATCCGGGGACCGCGCGTCCCGCTGAAGGGAATCCCGGGCAGTCCGCCTGACATGGCCCGGGTGCCGTCCGGCTGCCGGTTCCGGCCGCGCTGCCCGTACGCGGTCGACAAGTGCGCCGAGGTCGCGCCCGACCTCTACCCGCTGGACGAGGCGCTGGTCCGCTGCGTGCGCCGCGAGGACGGGAGCCTCCCATCATGACCGCTGAGCTGCTGAGGACCGAGGGGCTGACCCGGCACTTCAAGATCGGCAGCGCGCTGTCCCGGCGGACACTGCACGCGGTGGACGACGTCAACTTCGCGATCGGCGACCGGGAGATCGTGGCGCTGGCCGGGGAGAGCGGCAGCGGCAAGTCCACCATCGCCCGGGTACTGGCCCGGATCTACCCGCCCACCGCGGGCGAGGTGTACTTCGAGGGCAAGCCGCTGTCCGCGATGAAATCGCGGGCCGAGCAGCTGCGCTACAGCGGCCTGGTGCCGATGGTGTTCCAGGACCCGTTCAGCTCGATCAACCCGGTGTTCCGGGTCAGCCATGGCGTGCTGCGCAGCCTCAAGCTGCACCGGCCGTCGCTGTCCGAGGCGCAGCGGCGGGAGGAGGCGGCCCGGGTCTTCGAGGTGGTCGGGCTGAACCCCGACATGCTGGAGCGGTTCCCCTACGAGCTGAGCGGAGGCCAGCGGCAGCGGGTCGGCTTCGCCCAGGCGCTGGCGATGAAGCCGCGGCTGATCCTGGCCGACGAGCCGGTCTCGATGCTGGACGTATCGATCCGGGTCGGCCTGCTCAACCTGATGGCCAAGCTGCGCGACGAGGAGGGCGTGTCCATCCTCTACATCACCCACGACATCGCCAGCGCCCGGTACGTGGCGGACCGGCTGATCGTGATGTACGCCGGCCAGATCGCCGAGACCGGGCCGATCGAGGACGTGCTCACCCATCCCCGGCACCCGTACACCCAGCTGCTGCTGTCCGCGGTCCCCGACCCGCGCGCGCCGTTGTCGGTGGCGGCCGAGACCGACCGGGGCGAGCCGCCCCGGGTCATCGACCCGACTCCCGGCTGCCGGTTCCGCTGGCGCTGCCCGCTTGCCATCGACACCTGCGCGCAGGTCACCCCGGAACTGGCCGAGCTACGGCCTGCCCACAGCGCGGCCTGCCACGTTGCCCAGAACAGTCCCGAGGAAGTAAAGGCCTTCTCACATGAAGATCGCAGTGATCGGCGGGGGATCGACCTACACGCCCGAGCTCGCGGACGGGATCGGGCGGCTGCTGCCGGACGTGACCGACCTCGTACTCGTCGATCCCGACCCTGACCGGCTCGCCGCCGTGGGCCCGGTATCGGCCCGGATCATGGCCGCGCACGACCACCCGGCCGACGTGAGCTGGACGGACAGCGTCGACGAGGGCACCGAGGGCGCCGACGCGGTCCTGTTCCAGCTCCGCATCGGCGGCCAGGCCGCCCGCCACCGGGACGAGACCTGGCCGCTGGAGTGCGGCTGCGTCGGGCAGGAGACCACCGGGGCCGGGGGGCTGGCAAAAGCGCTCAGGACCGTGCCGGTGGTGCTCGAACTGGCCGAACGGGCCCGCCGTCGGGCTTCGCCCTCAGCCTTCATCATCGATTTCACCAACCCGGTCGGGATCGTCACCCGGGCGCTTCTGACCGCGGGCCACCGCACGGTCGGCCTGTGCAACGTGGCCATCGGGTTCCAGCGCGATTTCGCCCGGATACTCGGCGTCGACCCCGGGCGGATCTCCCTCGGGCACGTCGGCCTGAACCACCTGACCTGGGAGCGCTCGGTCTTCCTGGACGGCGCCGACGTGCTGCCCGAACTGCTCGCCAAGCACGCGGACGAGATCGCGCCGCATACCGGGATGCCCGCCGACTTCGTCCGGCACCTGGGCATGGTGCCCTCGTCCTACCTGCGCTACTACTACGCGCACGACGCGGTGGTCGAGTCGCTGCGGGGCGCGGAAACCCGGGCCCAGGCGGTCGCCCGGCTCGAGGCCGAGCTCCTCGACCTGTACGCCGACCCGGACCTGGACACCAAGCCGCCGCAGCTGGCCCAGCGCGGCGGGGCCTGGTACTCCGAGGCGGCGGTGGACCTGCTGGTCTCGCTGACCGCGGACCGCCGCGACACGCAGGTGGTGAACACGTTCAACCACGGCACGATGCCGTTCCTGCCGGACGACGCGGTGATCGAGGTGCCGGCCGTGATCGGCGCCGGCGGCGCGGAGCCGGCGGCCGTCGATCCGGTCCAGCCGCTGCTGCGCGGGCTGATCGCGCACGCCTTCGCGTACGAGGAACTCGCGCTCGACGCCGCCCTGCGCGGCGGCCGCGACCGGGTTTACGACGCGCTGCTCGCGCACCCGCTGGTGGGCCAGGCCGACCAGGCGGAATGCCTGACCGACCGGCTGCTCGCGGAGAACGCGTCCTACCTGCCCTGGGCCTGAGGAGACCACGATGAGACGAGCATGGCTGGCGCTCCTGGCGACGGCCGGCATCACGCTGGCGGCGGTCATCCCGGCGGCGGCGCCGGCCGCGGCCGCGCCGGCGGCCCCGGCGCAGGTGCGGGTCAACCAGGTCGGGTACCCGACCAGCGGGACCAAGGTGGCGTACGCCATGCTGCCGGCGAAGGTCGCGCGGGTGAGGTTCGAAGTCACCACGCCCTACGGCGTCGCGTACCGCGGGGTCTCGGCCGATGACGCCGGCGCCTGGAACGCGAACTACAAGGCGGTGTACAAGCTCAGCTTCTCCGGGCTGCGGCTGCCGGGTCAGTACCGGATCAGGCTGCTGTCGCCCGCGACCGCGGTCTCCCCCGGCTTTGCCGTCGGCGACGGCGCGCAGCTGTACCAGCGGCTCGTCGGCAACGCCGTTCGGTACTTCACTTCTGAGCGGGACGGGCCGGACGTCGTCTCCTCGGTCCTCGGCCGGCGGCCGGCCAACCTGACCGACGCCAAGGCCTACGTCTACGCCGACCCGCGCTATGACGACAATGACAGCCTGCTCGGCTCGCTGAAGAAGACCGGCGGCCCGGTCGACGTCTCCGGCGGCTGGTTCGACGCGGGCGGCGGCTACGAGAAATTCGGCTACACGGCCAGCTACGCCGACGCGCTCATGCTGCTCGCGGCGAGGGACAACCCCAGCTCGTACAGCACGCTCGCGCCGGAGGCGGCGTTCGGGCTGCAGTGGATCACCAGGCTGTGGAACCCGGCCCGCAAGGTGCTCTACGCCCAGGTCGGCATCGGCAGCGGCAACGCCAGCAACACCATCCAGGGCGACTACAACTTCTGGTTCCTGCCGCAGGCCGAGGACCGGATGAAGGTGGGACCCGGCACCGATCCCGGGCCGAGCGCGTACTACGTCAAGTACCGGCCGGTGTTCCCGGCCGCCCCGGCCGGGGCGACGGTCAGCCCCAACCTGGCCGGGCGTTACGCCGCGGACTTCGCTCTCGGCGCTCAGCAGGCCGGTGATGCCCCCCAGGCCGCGCACCTGCTGAGCCTGGCCCGCAGCGTCTACGCCATGGCCAAGACCGCCGGCGTGGGCCAGCTGGTCACCGCGTACCCGCACGACTTCTACCCGGCCACGCAGTGGAAGAGCGACATGGCCTGGGGAGCCGCCGAGATCGCCCTGGCCGACGAGGCGGCCGGGGCTCCGGCCGGGCAGGTGCGGGCGGACCTGTCGGTGGCGGCGCGCTGGGCGCGGGCCTACCTGGCGCAGGGTCACGACGACACCTTCAACCTCTACGACACCGGAGCGGTCGCCGAGACGGAGCTGATCCAGGCCATGCGGCAGGCCGGTGACTTCCCGGTCCCGCCCGGCACGCTGCTCGGCGACCTGGCCGCGCAGCTGCGGGCCGGCCAGGCCCAGGTCAAGGGCGACCCGTTCGCGACCGGCACCCAGCTGGGCGCGTCCGACGCGTCGCCGCACGCGTTCGGCCTGTACATCACCGACGCCCTGTACCAGAAGTACGGCGGCTCCGCCCAGTTTGCCGCGTTCGCGCAGCAGCAGCTGAACTTCGCCCTCGGCGCGAACGCCTGGGGCACCTCGTTCGTGGTCGGCGCGGGCACGGTGTTCCCGCACTGCCTGCAGAGCGAGATCGCCAACCTGGCGGGCTCGCTGACCGGGCGCGGCAATATCCAGCTGGGCGCGGTCACCGACGGGCCGAGCGCCCCGGACAACTTCCAGGGCCTGGGCACGGTCGACGGGATGCGCGCCTGCAGCGCGGGCAGCTTCGCCCCGTTCAACACCAAGACCGCCGCCTACGAGGACAACGTGGTGTCCTGGCCGTCGGTCGAGCCGGCCAGCGACTACACCGCCAACTCCCTGCTGGCCTTCGCCCTGGGCGCGGATCAGGGTTCCGGCGTTGGGTGAGGTGACCGCGCTGCGGCCCGCCGTGCTGGCCATCGACGGCGGGAACAGCAAGACCGACGTGGCCCTGGTGGCCGAGGACGGGACGCTGCTCGCGTCCGCTCGCGGCCCCGGCATCAACGCGCACCTGACCGGCATCGACCAGACCGCGCTCATCCTCGACGCCGTGGTCAAGCAGGCCGCGGCGCAACTGGATCACGGGATCCCGTCCGGCTGGATAGCCCGGCACACCGTGGCCTGCCTGGCCAACGCCGACTTGCCGGAGGAAGAGGCCGAGCACGCCGTGGCGGTGCAAGGACTGGGATGGAGCCCCACCGCCACGGTGGTGAACGATATGTTCGCGATCTTGCGCGCGGGCGTGGCGGACGGAGGCGAGGCGCACTGGGGTATCGCCGTGGTCTGCGGCGCCGGCATCAACGCGGTGGGCGTCGCCCCGGACGGCCGGGTCGCCCGGTACCTGGCTCTGGGCACGATCTCGGGCGACTGGGGTGGCGGCCACGGCCTCGGTCTCGAGGTGCTCTGGCACGCGATTCGCGCGGAGGACGGCCGCGGCCGGGAGACCGTCTTGACCGGCTACCTGACCAGCCACTTCGGCGTGGAGAGGGTCGAAGAGGTCACGATCGGCATCCATAAGGGCAAGATCGGCCACGACGACCTGACCGGCCTGGCGCCCATCCTGCTGCGGGCGGCCGACGAAGGTGACCCGGTGGCCGTCGCGGTGGTGAGCCGGCTGGCCGACGAGATCTCGGTGATGGCCGTCAACGCCATGCGCCGCCTCGGACTGACCAGCCTGGCCACCCCGGTGATCCTCGGCGGCGGCGTCATCACCGCGCGGAACCCGCTGCTGATGTCCGGCGTCACCCGGCAGCTCGCCGAGGCCGCCCCGGCCGCCGAGGTCCGCGTGATCGACGTCCCGCCGGTGGCCGGCGCCGCCCTGCTCGGCCTGGACCAGGTCAAGGCGCCCCCGGCCGTCGCCGCCCGGCTGCGCGCCGCCTACGGCATCGCCCGCCCCAGCGAGCTGTAAATGACCAGCAGCCCGCGCCGTGGCGCGGGCTGCTGGTCAGGTAAACGCGGGCTAACCGATGTTGCTGGCCGAGAGCTTGACCACGTGCCAGACGCCGCCCTGGCCGTTGCCGGTCGTCAGCAGCGGCTTGGCCCCCTTGAGGGTGTAGAGCGGGAGGCCGTCGTAGGTGATCTGCTTGACGCCGCCCGCGGTGGTGACGACGCCGAACTGGCCCGAGAAGTGGTCGGCCGGGCCGGCCTGGGGCACTCCGGTGGCCGGCAGCCAGGTCCGCGCGCAGGTGCCGGTGCAGGTCGGCTTGCCGCCCTTCTTGTCCTTGTCATAGGTGTAGACCACGTCGTGATTGGCCTCGGCCATCACGAAGCCGATGGCGGATTTCTGCACGATCATGACGGTCGTGCCCACCGGCGGGATCGACCGCTCGTCGGCGGCGCCGCTCGGCAGCGGCCCGACCGACTTGTGCGGCGTCGCCTTGGCCTTCGCCGTGGCCGTTGATCCCCCGCCCTGGCTGGCCGTGGAGGCGGCCGTCGCCGAGGACGCGGTGACGGCCGGAGCCGACCCGCTGCTCGCCGAGGGCTGGCCCGAGGCGGCCCCGGCGGCCGAGTTCGTGCTGGACGACGAGCCCCCGCACGCGGCTAGCAGCAGGGCCAGTGAACCGATCCCGGCAGCTGCTGCAAACCCGCTCTTACGCATAACGTCTCCAATTTCACAGGGATGGCTCGCCGTCTCCAGGCCAGCCGTTCCTGGCTCCGGGGCGAGCCGGTACAGAGCGTTCCCGGGCCGTCAGCCTGCCCGGCCCGGGAACCCTCGAGTCTTTAAGCTCCGCCGACGATGTTGCTCGCCGACAGCTTGACGACGTGCCACGCGCCGCCCACGCCGTTGCCGGTGGTGGTCAGTGCCTTGGCGCCCTTGTACAGGTACAGCGGCAGGCCGTTGTACGTGATCTGCGTCACGCTTCCGTTCGCGACCGTGCCCAGCGTGCCCAGGCCGGTGTCGGCCGGGCTGACGGCCGGCTTCTTGCCCGCAACCGGAATCCAGGTGTCAGCGCAGGAGCCGGTGCACGTCGGCGCGCTGCCCTTGGTGTCCTTGTCGTACGTGTAGAGAACCTGCCCGTTGCCCATGGCGAGGACATAGCCAATGGCGGACTTCTGCACGTGCAACACGGTCGAGCCCGGCGTCACGCCCAGCGCGCCAGAGGTCCCCTGCGCGTCAGGCTGAGCAGTCGAAGTCGAGGTCGAGGCCGGCGTCGAGGTGGCCGACGACGATCCCGACGATCCCCCGCACGCGGTTAGCAGCAGGGCCAGTGAACCGATCCCAGCAGCTGCTGCAAACCCGCTCTTGCGCATAACGACTCTCCATTCGAAGGTTCAGTGGGTCCTTGGGATGCCGTGGGGCCCGCCGGGGTTCCTTACAGAGGCGAGCCCGGTCCCAATACGCCGGAAACGTACCAGACTGACGGGCCGTCCGTCGGCGTCTTAGCCGGTACTTAGTGATCCGGATTCATCCGGTCACAGAGCCAGGCCAGTGACATCGGGTAACGATAGTCGATGCCCCCGTGCCCGGCGTCGAAAAGCTCGAAGTGCACGGCGCCGCCGGCCACTCCGATGTCCGCGAGCGCCGCCCGGAACGCCCCGGCGCCCAGGTCCAGGTGGAATTCATCCCTGGTCCCGGCATCGATCCAGATGCCCTGCAGCCCGCGCAGCGCGTCTGCGTAGGCGGGCACCATCCGCACCGGGTCCCAGTCCAGCCACCGCTGCCATACGGCTGGCCGCAGTACCCCGGTCACCGGGTCGAACGGCAGGTCTACGCTACCGTCCGTGTTCGCGGAAAAGCAGGCCGCCACGCCGAGGATCGAGATCAGTGACATGTCCTCCTGCTTGGTGAAGGATGCCCGGGACCCGAAGTCCTGCCACCAGCGCCAGATGTCGCCGTCGTAGCGGCGCAGGTGCCGGCAGGCCGCGGGGAACCCGGGGATATAGCAGTACTCGTACAGCGCATCTCCCGCGTGGGTGGCCAGCGCACCGAACAGGTCCGGCCGGAGCATCGGCGTGATCATCGCGCCGAACCCGCCGCTCGACTTGCCCATGATGGCCCGGTGCGCGGCCGCGGGCAGCGTCCGGTACCGGGCGTCCACCCAGGGCACTACCTCGTCGCAGAGATAGGAGTGATACCGCCCGGTGCCCGGCGAGTCGACGAACTGGCTGCCGCCGTAACCGGTCCACGCATCGACGTAGACCACGATGGCGGGCGGCGCCTCGCCGCGCGCGAACACCGCGTCGGCGGTCTCGGGGAACGGCTGCCTGAACGCCGACCGGTTCCGCCACATGGCCACGTGCCCGGTGTAGCCCTGGATCACGTACACCGCCGGGTACCGGCGGCTCGGCTCGGCGTCGTAGCCCGGGGGCAGGTAGACGTACAGCGGGCGCTCGTGCGGGTCGCCGAGCGGGTTGCCGCGCAGCAGTTCGCTGTCGATGACGCGCTCGTCGATGCGGCCGGCCAGATCCGCGGACCAGGGCAGCAAGGCTGTTCCTCCTCGAGCTAGAGGATCAACAGCCTACTCAGACGTCGAAGAAGACGGTCTCGCGGTCGCCCTGGAGGTAGATGTCGAACCTGAGCTCACCCTCGGGCTCGGGCACGGCGATGAGAGTGGCCCGCCGCCGTGGCGGCCGAATCGAGCTCAGCACCGGGTCGGCGGCGTTGGCCGTCTGCTCGTCGGGGAAGTACATCCTGGTCACCACCCGGTCGAGCAGGCCGCGGGCGAACACCGAGACGTCCAGGTGGGGCGCCTCGATGCTGCCGTCGGGAGCGGGCAGCGGGCCGGGCTTGAGGGTGACGATGCGGTACGAGCCGTCCGGCGCGGTGGGGCACCGGCCGAAGCCGCGGAAGTCGCGGTAACCGGCCGGGACGGGCCCGCGCGGGTCGTCGGGATGGGCAAAGCGCCCGTCCGGGGTGGCCTGCCAGGTCTCGATCAGCCCGTCCGGGATGATGTTCCCGGCCCCGTCGTAGAGCCGCCCGGTGATCGCGACCGCCCCCCGGGTGCCCTCGGGCACCACGAACGGGCCGTCGGGCCACGGCAGCCGCATCGCGAAGTACGGGCCTACCGTCTGTGAAGGCGTCAGTCCTGGCACTGTGTCGTCCCGTCCTTACTCGAAGACAGTCGCGCCGCGGCCGCGCAGCACGATGTCCCACTCATAGCCAAGGGCCCACTCGGGCTGGGTCAGCTCGATGTCGAACCGGGAGACCATCCGCTGCCTGGCCTTCTCGTCGGGTACCGAGTTGAAGATCGGGTCGATCGGCAGCAGCGGGTCGCCGGGGAAGTACATCTGGGTCACCAGCCGCTGGGTGAAGGCCCGGCCGAACAGCGAGAAGTGGATGTGCGCCGGGCGCCAGGCGTTGTAGTGGTTCCCCCACGGATAGGAGCCCGGCTGGATGGTGATGAAACGGTACCGGCCCCCCGCGTCGGTCACGCACCGCCCGAGACCGCCGAAATTCGGGTCGAGCGGGGCGGGGTGGTGCTCCTTCCAGTGGCGGTAGCGGCCGGCCGCGTTCGTCTGCCAGATCTCGACCAGCGTGTCCGGCACCGGCCGCCCGTCCGAGTCGAGCACCCGTCCGGTCACGATGATCCGCTGCCCCTGCGGCTCGCCGTCGTACTGGGTAGTCAGGTCCGAGTCGGCCGCGGTGATCAGCTCCTCGCCGAGCAGCGGCCCGGTCACCTCGGTCAGCCGGTGCGGGAGCATGACCAGCGGCTGCTTCGGGTGGCGGAGCGCGGTCGAGCGGTATCCCTCGAAGTCCAGCGGCGGGTGCACGCCCGCCGGGCGCTCGTACGACGGCAGGACCAGGCGGCCGCTCTCCGGGGCGGCCAGGGACGGCGATACGTCAGCGGTGGTCATGATGGCTCCTTGCTCTGCAGGCCGGGCCGCTGCGCGGCGGGGCCTTGCCGGAACGCGCGGAGCGCGCTGAGCTCGGCCGGCGTGGGCGCGGCGATGATCTCCGGATCGGCCGCGATCGCCAGGTCCCAGCCGGTGTGCTCTTTCGCGGCGGCAGCGGACACGCCCGGGTAGAACCCGGTCATGGTGAACTCGAGGGTCTGCGGGTCGGGCTCGAGGACGCCGAGGTCGGTGATGATCTTCTTCGGCCCGGCGCCGGTGAGGCCGAGCCGCTCGCGATCACCCGGCCCGGAGCCGTAGCCGACCGAGGTGATGAAGTCCGCCCGCTCCACGAAGGAGCGGTGGCTCTGCCTGATCACCACGATCACCTCACGGCACGAGGCGGCGATCTCCGGTGCCCCGCCCGCGCCGGGCAGCCGTACCTTGGGGTGGCGGTAGTCGCCGCCGACGACGGTGGTGTTGATGTTGCCGAACCGGTCGATCTGAGCGGCGCCGAGGAAGCCGACGTCGATGCGGCCGGGCTGCAGCCAGTAGTTGAAGATCTCGGGCACGCTCACCACCGCGTCGGCCGTCTCGGCCAGCATGCCGTCGCCGATCGACAGCGGCAGCCGGTCCGGCTTGGCTCCGAGCGTGCCCGACTCGTAGATGAGCACCAGCGACGGCGCGTGCGTGGCCCGGGCCAGGTTGGCGGCCGCGCTGGGCAGGCCGATCCCGACGAAGCAGGTCATGCCGTCGCGCAGCGCGCGGGCGGCGGACACCGTCATCATCTCGTCCGCGGTGTAGGTCATGACCGGACCGCCGGCCCAGAATTAACTGGCACAGTGCTTACCGGCATGGCGTAGATCTGCTCATCCAGCCAGCGGGTAAACGCGTCGCGGTCCCGGGCGATGGCGTCCCAGGCGACGTAGTAATCGTTGTCCCGGACCGAGTAACCGAGCGCGTAGGAGGGGCGCGCCCCGTCCGGCACCGTCGCCACGAAGGTCACCGTCCAGCCGGGCAGCACCACCGCCCCGGGACGCGGGTCGAGTTCGTCGACGATTTCCTCCACCGTGACCACGGAGCGCCGGGAGGCCAGCACGGCCTCCTTCTGCACGCCGGTGATCCCCCATAGCTGGACGTTCCCCGACCGGTCGGCCCGCTGGGCGTGGATGACGGCCACGTCGGGCCGCAGGGCCGACACGGCGGTCAGCGTCTCGCCGGTGAACGGGCAGGTGATCGGCTTGATCGTCGGCGTCGTCCCGGGCGTGCCGTTGAGCGACTCCAGGCCCGTGCCGTTATAACCGCGCAGGACGGCGAACGGCAGCCCGGACGCGCCGGCCACGTAGCGGTTGGCCATCCCCGCGTGGCTGTGCTCCTCTATCTCCAGCGGGACGGGCCAGGCGTGCTCCACCGCGTCGCGGAACCGGTGCAGCGAGCCGACGCCGGGGTTGCCGCCCCAGGAGAAGATCAGCTTGCGCGCGCAGCCGGCCCCGATGAGCTGGTCGTAGATCAGGTCGGGGGTCATCCGGATCAGGGTCAGGTCACGGCGCCGCTGCCGGATCACCTCATGCCCGGCCGCGAACGGGATCAGGTGCGTGAACCCTTCCATCGCCACGGCGTCGCCGTCATGGATCGCGCGCTCGACGGCCTCGGCGAGTGAGACGATCTCCGCCATGATCCTCCCGGTGAGACGGTTCGTTTGCCTAGGCTAACGATAACGCCTCACCTGCCGCCATGTGTACAGCCGTTCGCATGTCGGACGCTCAGGGCGCCGCGGTGCCGTCTTCCTGGGCTTCGGCGATGGCGCCCTCTTCCCGTAGTGCGCGCTGCGCGACCGGGAAGGCCCGGTTGGCGACGGGCACCCCCGCGTACACCGACACGTGCAGGATGACCTCGCGGATCTGCTCCGGGGTGAGGCCGTTGCGCAGCGCGGCCTTGACGTGCATGGCCAGCTCGGTTTCGTGCTGCATGGCGGCCAGGACGCCCAGCGTGACCAGGCTCCGCTCGGCCCGGGTCAGGCCCGGCCGGGACCAGACGTCACCCCAGGCGAAGCGGGTGATGAAGTCCTGGAACGGCTCGGTGAACGGGGTGGTGGCCGCCACCGCCCGGTCCACGTGGGCGTCGCCGAGCACCTCGCGGCGCACGGCCATGCCCTGCCTGGCCCGCTCGGTGTCATCCATATGGGTTACCCCCTGGTCGGTGTGCGCCCAGGGCCGCCGTGATGAAGGCATCCGCGGAGCCGAGGTAGCCGGCCGGGTCGAGGGCGGAGTCGATCTGCTCGGTGGTGATGCCGGCCGTGGTGAGCCGCTCCTCGAGCCCGGGCACGGCCAGCAGCACGTCGCCCAGCGGGAGGCCGGCCCCGACCGCCCGCGCGCTCGCCTGGGCCACCAGGTCGTGGGCCTGGGCGCCGCCGAGGACGCCGGCCAGCAGCGAGGCCACGTGCTCGGCGAGCGGCAGGCCCTTGGTCGCGGCCAGGTTGGCGGCCATCCGCGAGGTGTCCACGACCAGCCCGGGCAGCAGCTCGGCCCCCCAGCTCGAGGCCGAGCCGGTCAGCCTGAGCAGGGCGGTCAGCGGCTCCCACTCGGCGTGCCAGGCGCCGGCCGCGCGCTGCAGTTCCTGCTCGGCCGCCGCCGCCAGGGTCGCCAGCAGCCCGGGGACCTGCCTGGTGCAGCCGAGGATGGCGATCGCCGCCACCGGGTTGCGCTTGTGCGGCATCGCCGACGAGCCGCCCCGCCGCGGGGCGGCCGCGGTCCCCGGCTGCTCGGCGCCGCGCCGGTCAGTACCGCGCGCTTCCGGCGGCCCTCCCTCGCTGACCTCGCCGACCTCGGACTGGGCCAGCAGGGTGACGTCCCGGGCGACCTTGCCGAGCGCCGCCGCAACCCGGGCCAGGGCGGCGCCCAGGTCGATGATCCGCAGCCGGTCGGTGTGCCAGGGCAGCACGGGCAGCGCCAGGCCGAGTTCCTCGGCCAGCAGCAGCGCGACTTGCGGGCCCGCCTCGCCCAGCGAGGCGAGGGTGCCCGCCGCCCCGCCGAACTGCACCGCCAGCCGCTGCGAGGCGATGACGGCCAGCCCCTCCCGCGCCTCGTCCAGGCTGGTCAGCCAGCCTGCCGCGACCAGGCCGAAGGTCACCGGGACGGCCTGCTGCAGCAGCGTGCGCCCGATCATGATCGAGGTCCGGTGCGCGTCGGCCAGGCCGGCCGCGGCCCCGGCCGCCCGGGCCAGGTCGCCCTCGATGACGGCGATGGCCCGCTTGGCGAGCAGCATCGCGGCCGTGTCCAGGATGTCCTGGCTGGTGGCGCCGCGGTGAACGGCGCCCGCCGCGGCCGACGGCACCAGCCGGGCCAGCGCCCGCGCCAGCCCAGGCACCGGGTTACCGGTCAGGGCGGCGAATCCGCCGAGCTCGTTCGGGTCAAAGTTCTTGGCCTGGGCCGCCGCGGTGACCGCCTGGCCCGAGCCGGCCGGCGTCAGCCCGGCGCGCTCGAGGGCGCGGGCCAGCCCCGCCTCGGCGTCCAGCATCGCCTGCAGCCACGCGGTGTCGCCCGCCTCGACGCCGCCCCGGCCGAAGACGCCGCCGAACAGACCACGCTCGTTCGGCTTCTCAAGGTCAGGCATGTGCGAATCCAGTCCTCTCCCCTGTCCGGGTCACCACCATAGACTCCCGGCCCGGTACGTATGGCTACCTCTGCTTTAGCTGCCGGCCTTCATGACTTATCGTCAGATCATGACCGAGCACGTTCCGGGCGACGACGCCCGCATTGCCCAGCGCAGAAACCTCGTTACCGAGATCCCGGGACCTGTCTCGCGTGAGCTCCTCGCCCGGCGCGAGCGCTCCGTCGCCCGCGGCCTCAGCCACGTCCTGCCGGTGTTCGTCACCGACGCCGGCGGCGGGGTGCTCGTGGACGCCGACGGCAACTCCCTGATCGACTTCGGGTCCGGCATCGCCGTCGTCTCCGTGGGCAACGCCGCGCCCCGGGTGAGCGCGCGGGTCGCGGAACAGGCGGCGAGGTTCACCCATACCTGCTTCATGGTCACGCCGTACGAGAGCTACGTCGAGGTCTGCGAGGAACTCGGCCGGCGGACGCCGGGGACGCATCAGAAGCGCTCGGCGCTGTTCAACTCCGGTGCGGAAGCGGTGGAGAACGCGGTCAAGATCGCCCGGCACGCCACCGGCCGGCAGGCCGTCGTGGCCTTCGACCACGCCTATCACGGGCGCACCAACCTCACCATGGCGCTGACGGCCAAGAACATGCCGTACAAGGACAAGTTCGGCCCGTTCGCGGGCGAGATCTACCGGATGCCGATGGCGTACCCGCTGCGCTGGCCCGGCGGCCGGGAGGCGTGCGCGGCGAACGCGCTGGACACCGTCAAGTCCCTGATCCACACCCAGGTGGGCGAGGACAACGTGGCCGCGGTGATCATCGAGCCGATCCAGGGCGAGGGCGGGTTCGTGGTCCCGCCCGACGGGTTCCTGCCGGGCCTGGCCGAGTTCTGCCGCGAGAACGGGATCGTGTTCATCGCGGACGAGATCCAGACCGGGTTCTGCCGGACCGGCGACTGGTTCGCCTGCGAGCACGAGGGCGTGGTGCCGGACATGGTCACGACGGCCAAGGGCATCGCCGGCGGGCTGCCGCTGGCCGGGGTGACCGGCCGGGCCGACCTCATGGACTCGGTGCACTCGGGCGGCCTCGGCGGGACCTACGGCGGCAACCCGGTGGCCTGCGCGGCCGCGCTCGGCGCGATCGAGACGATGGCGGCGGAGGACCTGGCCGCCCGGGCCCGCCGGATCGGCGAGATCATGCTGCCCCGGCTGCACGGGCTGGCGGAGAAGTACCCGGTCATCGCCGACGTGCGCGGGCGCGGCGCGATGCTGGCGATCGAGATGACCAGGCCGGGGACGCTCGATCCCGACCCGGCCACCACGGCGGCCGTCGCCAAGGCCTGCCACCAGGCCGGCCTGGTCACGCTGACCTGCGGGACGTTCGGCAACGTGATCCGCTTCCTGCCGCCGCTGGTGATCGGCGAGGACCTGCTCGACGAGGGGCTGTCCATCCTCGAGGACGCCTTCGCCTCCGTCTGATGGAGACTCCGGACGCGCGGCGCGCGGAGCTGACCCGGCTGGTCATGGCGGCCCAGCCGACGCCGTTCTGGCTGGACCGGCCCGACGCGCCGGCGCCGCGCGAGCCGCTGCGCGGCGAGGTGAGCTGTGACCTGGCCGTGGTCGGCGGCGGGTTCGGCGGCCTGTGGGCCGCGCTGCTGGCCAAGGAGGCCAACCCCGGCCGGTCCGTGGTGCTCATCGAGGGCAACCGGATCGGCTGGGCGGCCAGCGGGCGCAACGGCGGCTTCTGCGACGCCAGCCTGACCCACGGCGCGGCCAACGGCCTCGAGCGGTTCCCGGCCGAGTTCGACACGCTGCAGCGCCTCGGGGCGGAGAACCTCGACGCCATCGAGGCCGCGACGAGCCGGTACGGCATCGACTGCGAGTTCGAGCGGACCGGCTCCATCAGCGTGGCCACCGAGCAGTACCAGGTCGAGGAGCTGCGCGCCGCCGACGGCGCGGACGGGGCGAAGTTCCTGGACGCCGAGGCGGTCCGGGCCGAGGTGAACTCCCCCACCTACCTGGCGGGCAGCTGGGATGCCGCCGGCACGGCCATGATCCACCCGGCCCGGCTCGCCTGGGGGCTGGCCGCGGCCTGTGAGGGGGCCGGGGTCCGGATCGCCGAGCGCACGCCGGCCACCGGCCTGGCCAGCGACGCCGACGGCGTGACGTTGCGGACCCGGCGCGGCGTGCTGCGGGCCAGGCGCGCGGTGCTCGCCACCAACGCATTCCCGTCGCTGGTCAAGCGGCTGCGGCCGTATACCGTGCCGGTCTACGACTACGTGCTGGTGACCGAGCCGCTCAGCCCGGCGCAGCTCGCCTCGGTCGGCTGGCGGAACCGGCCGGGCGTGTCGGACTCGGGCAACCAGTTCCACTACTACCGGCTGACGGCGGACAACCGGATCCTGTGGGGCGGGTACGACGCCGTGTACCACTTCGGCCGCGTCATGCGCGCCTCCTACGACCAGCGGCCGGCCACCTTCGCCCGGCTGGCGGAGCATTTCTTCACCACGTTCCCGCAGCTGGAGGGCATCGGCTTCAGCCACCGCTGGGGCGGCGCCATCGACACCTGCAGCCGGTTCTGCGCGTTCTACGGCACCGCTCACCGCGGCCGCGTCGCCTACGCCCTCGGCTACACCGGCCTCGGCGTGGGGGCGACCAGGTTCGGCGCCCGGGTCATGCTCGACCTGCTCAGCGGCGAGCGGACGGAGCTGACCGAGCTGGAGATGGTGCGGAGCAAGCCGGTGCCGTTCCCGCCCGAGCCGCTCGCCTACCTGGGCGTGCAGGCCACCCGCTGGTCCCTGGACCGGGCCGACCAGCGGTCCGGCCGCCGGAACCTGTGGCTGCGCGCCCTGGACGCGGCCGGCCTGGGGTACGACTCATGACCTGTCCGGCGCGGTCGTGACGTGTTCGGTTCGGTAGCGGCGTGTTCGGTTCGGTAGCGGCGGGAGCGGCGGAGCGCCGGGCGGCCCGCCCGGGCGACGACCTCATCGCCCGGCCCGACGTCGTGATGGACCGCGCGTTCACCGTGGCCGCGCCGCCCGCCGCGGTGTGGCCGTGGCTGGTGCAGCTGGGCAAGAAACGGGCCGGCTGGTACCTGCCGGCGGCGATCGAGCGCTTCGTGCCGCCGGGGCGCCGCGCGGCGCGCGGCATCCAGCCGGCCTGGCAGCAGCTCGGGCCCGGGGACGTGATCCCCGACTACGGCGGCCGGGACGAGACCTTCGAAGTGGTGGCCATCGAGCCGGAATCCGCCCTTGTCTACCGGTCGGTCCGGGGGCGGATGAACGTGACCTGGGCGATCACGCTGCTCCCGGTCGCCGGGGGCTCGCATACCCGCGTGCACCTGCGGCTCCGGCTCGGGCCGGTGCGGCGCAAGTGGCTGGCCCGGACGGGGGGCGAGTTCATTGACGCGCTGACCATCGCCGGGATGGCGGCGGGGCTGCGAGAGCGGCTGACGGACCAGCCGCTATGAGGATGCCTGCGGGCTGAGCAGGCCGAGCAGGCTTGGCGCGGTGAACTCGATCCGGAGCACGGCCCGGTCGTCCGCCAGTACCTCGGTCGCCATGCTGGCCGGGCGCAACATGACGGTCAGCGTGTTCAGGTTGACGCGAACGGCCCGGACGTACGCGGCCGGGGATAGCCGGCCGCTGCGGTCACGTTCCGCAAGGTCGGCGTAGCGGAGGGGAACACCGGGGCCCGCGCCGGGACCGGGGTTGCCGAATCGCACGATGTCAATCGGCTGGCGGCCGGCCAGTGCGGCCAGTGCCAGCAGCAGCCGCGAGTCAACTTCGCCCGCGGTCAGCTGCCCGCTGGCCTGCGGGGTCACCGAGATCTGGGTGTCGTTGAGCAGCGCGGCGCCTGCCGTCTTCCGGTCAGCCAGGTCGGCGCTGAGCCTGGCCTGGTACGCGGCAGCTCCGGTAGCGGCGATCACCCGGACGGTGACGAGGGCCGCCCCGGACCCGAAAGACGCGAGGATGGCCGGCGCCCACGCGGTAGCGAGGCTGCTGCCGAACAGGCTCAGGACGGCCGGCGTCTCGACTACCACGGCGGAGCCGGTCGGCACCGCCGAGGTCGACTCGAGCACGAGCATCTCGCCCGGGGGGAAACCGCGCGCCCTGAGCGCCGCGCACATCACCGGGTCACAGGAGACCTTGACGTCCCGGCTAACCTGCCGGGCCACCCAGGAAGCGGCCGCCCCCCGGGCCGCCGCCTGCGCGCGGCGGGTGGCGGCGTCGGCTGGGCCGCCCGCCGCCGGGTGGCCGAAATACCTGACCGCCGTCACCGCCAGCACCCCGATGACCAGGACCGCGGCCACGAGACGGGCCGCCCGCCGGGCCCCGGGCCGCCCTGGACCTCCTGCGGAGGAAGCGGCGACGGGAAGGCTGCCGCCGGCCGACGGCTTAATCTCGGGCCGGGGCTTGATCTCGGGCCGGGGCTTGACCTCGGGCCGGGGCTTGACCTCGGGCCATGAAGTGGTCTCGGACGGCGGCTTGGCCGTGGGGCCGAGCCACTGGGTGACCTCATCCTCGGCGGGAGGGCCGGCCTCCGGGGCCTCGCCGGACCCGGTGGCCGCGGCTCCAGAGCGCTCGGCGGCAACCGCTGCCCGTATCCGCTCCCGTAGCTCCTCGGAGAGAACCGGAGAGGGCGACTGCGCCCGGGCAGGCGGGCCGGGCCGGGCCGCCCCCCGGGCGCGCTGCGGCAATTCCCTGCCAGCGTCCTCATCCGCCATGCCGATCAACCCCCAATGCGGTACCCATATAGGGCGATACGACCGCACGGGTATAGCGCAGCACAAGACAGACGGCTATTCAAGCAGGTGAATGAAACGTGATAGGAATACGCCGCTTCTGTCGTACCACGACACCTCCCGGAGTCACACCGCCACGCGAAGCGGGTACTTTCTTTCACCAAATTTGCGGATTACACCTCATGGCCGGGAACCGGAAGTTACCGTCTGGTTTGCGGTGTCCTAAATTTCGTACAGAAGCGCTGCGTAAGGTGACACCTTCAGCACGGTAGGTCAGCTGCCGGGGGGCGGATTCCACGCACCCCCGTATGCCTTGATTTCAGGCAGGTGCCACCCATGGATCCAGGCCCGGCGATCCAGCCGTCGGCAACGCCGTCGGCCTTGGCCCCGCAGGCCGCGGCGCAGACGGCCGCAGGCACCCACTCCGCGCCCCGGCGGACGGCCAGGCTGCGGGCGCCGGGCAACTGGCCGCTGCTCGCGGTGCTCGCCGTCCAGGCTGCTCTCTCGCTCCGGCTGACCGGGGCGGACACGGCGTTCCAGGATGAGGCGCTCTACCTGTGGGCCGGCCATCTGGAATGGGCCTGGCTGCTGCACGGCACCCCGGTGCCGCAGTTCCCCACGTACTTCTCCGGGGCGCCCGTCATCTACCCGCCGCTAGCCGCGCTGGCCGACAGCGCCGGGGGCCTGGCTGCGGCCCGCATCCTGTCCCTCGTCTTCATGCTCGGCGCCACCGCGCTGCTGTGGGCCACCGCCCGCCTGCTGTCCGGCCGCCGGGCCGCGTTCTTCGCGGCAGCGCTGTTCGCCGTGCTCGGGCCGACGCTGCACCTGGGCTCGTTCGCCACTTACGACGCCATGTCGCTGTTCGGCGTCGCGCTGGCCTGCTGGCTCGTCGTCCGGGCCGGGAACCGGGCGGATGCGACCGGCTGGATGATTGCCGCCGGGGCCGCGCTGGCGCTGGCGAACGCGACCTCCTACCCGTCGGCCCTGTTCGACCCGGTAGTGCTGGCGCTCGCCCTGCTCGCCGCGTTGCCCACGCCGGGCGGCAAGCCGGCCGTGGCGCGCGCGCTGACCCTGCTGACCGTCCTGGCCTTCCTGATCACGCTGGCCCTGCTGATCGGCGGCAGCCGCTACCTGCACGGGATCGACATCACCACGCTGGAGCGGGCACCAGGCACCGACGCGCCGATGACGGTCCTCGCGCACTTCGGCTCGTGGACCGGCGTCATCCTGATCGCCGCCGTGGCCGGCGCGATCATCGCCTGGGTCAGCCACGCCGGCCGCAGCCAGGCGTGGCGGCTGACCCTGCTGGCCGGGGCGGCACTGCTCGTGCCGGCCGAGCAGGCCAGCTTGTACACCACCGCCTCGCTCAATAAGCACGGGGCCATGGGCGCCTGGTTCGCGGCCGTGGCCGCGGGTTACGCGGTGGACCGGCTTATCGCCGCCGCGGCCGCGGGAACCGCGCGCACCGTCACCTGCGCCGCCTGCGTGGTCGCGCTCTCCTACCCGGCCACCGTGGGCGCCGCCCAGTCGTGGACGTTCGCCACCAGCTGGCCGTCGTCCTCCGCCTTCGTCGCTATCCTGCGGCCGCTGGCGGACGGCAGCAGCGGCCGCCTGCTGGTCGAGGACCCGTCGCTGGCCGAGTACTACCTGCCGTCCGGCAGCCAGTGGCAGCGCTGGTCGAGCACCCGGAACATCGTCCTGCCCTCCGGTGCCCCCACCGGCGGCCCGAGCGTCAAGGCCGGGGTTGTCGGGGACGGCAACGCGGGCACCTACGCGATGTACATCGCCCAGGGCTACTTCTCGCTGGTGGCGCTGAACTTCACCGACACCAAGCCGCTCGACCAGAGCATCGCGGCGGACCTGCGGCGCAATCCCCGGTATCACATCATCGACGTCATCCCCTACGGCCCCGCCCCAGGTACCTACGTGATCTGGCGATACGAGCCGCCGTCGTGACCGGCCGGGCCGCCAGCACCGGCACCATAGCCCGGCCGGCCGCGGCCGGCCGGGGCGAGCTGCTGCCTCCTCGCCCGCCCGACGACGACGAGAAGTACCTCTACGTCCAGCGGAACCTGTCCTACCTGACCACCGTGATCCTGATCGGCTCGGTATGCCTCGTCGCCAGCCAGCTCAGGCTGGAGACCGCGGACCTGACGCTCTCGCCGCTCCTGCTGTTCACCGTGACGTACGTGGTGTACCAGGCCATCAGCCTGCCGGTGAACTTCGCAGGGGCCGGGTTCGACCTAGCCGCGCACCAGGCCCTGGTGACGGCGTGGCACCCGCCCGCCTACCCGGACGTGGATATCTACCTGCCCGTCTGCGGCGAGCCGGTCGAGTTGCTGCGCAACACCTGGATTGCGGTGTCCGCGCTCATCGAGGCCTACCAGGGCCGCGCGCGCGGCTACGTCCTCGACGACGGGCCCGACGAGCAGGCCCGCTCGATGGCCGGCTCGTTCGGCTTCCGGTACCTCCGCCGGCCCGACCGGCCGGCCGGCAAAAAAGCCGGCAACCTGCGCTACGCCTTCGCCCAGACCTCGGCCGAGTACCTGGTCATCCTGGACGCCGACTTCGCGCCGCGGCCGGATTTCCTCGCCGAGACCCTGCCGTACCTGGATGATCCGGCGATCGCGATCGTACAGACGCCGCAGTATTTCCGGACCAGCCCGGCACAGACCTGGATCGAGCGCGCGGCCGGCCCGATCCAGGAGGTGTTCTACCGGACCGTCCAGGTGGCCAGGCAGCGGCTGGACGCGGCCGTGTGCTGCGGGACCTCGGCGGTGTACCGGCGGGCCGCGCTCGCGCCGCAGGGCGGCCCGACGCTCATCCCGTACGCCGAGGACGTGCACACCGGCCTGGACGTGCGCCGGGCCGGGTGGTCCATGACCTACCTGCCGATCCTGCTGTCCACCGGGATCTGCCCGGACAACCTGGACGCGTTCGTCCGGCAGCAGTACCGGTGGTGCTCAGGGAACGTGGGCATCGTGTTCTCCCGCCGGCTGTGGTCGATACCGATGCGGCTGCCCGCCCGGCTGGCTTACGTCTCCGGGTTCTTCTATTACGCCTACACCGCGCTGATCACCTTCTTCGGGCCGCTCATCCCCGTCATCATGCTGGCCTTCCTGCCCGGCCAGGTCAGGCTGAGGAACTTCGTCATCCTGCTCCCGGCCATGCTGACCGGGTTCGTGCTCTACCCGCTATGGCACCGGTCCCGCTTCGGCCCGGGGATCTGGCCGCTCGGCATCGCCCGCGGCTGGGCACACGTGTTCGCCATCTGGGACGGCGCCTGGGGCCGGTCGATGAGCTGGCATCCGACCAGGACGCCGGGCAGTTCGCTGCGGCGGTTCCGGATCGGCATCAGGTGGTGGAGCGGCAGCGTGGCCGTGCTCTGGCTGGCGCTGGCCCTGTGGCGGACCGCGGCCCTCGGTTCCCCGCAGTTCGCGGTCCTGCTGCTCTTCGGCCTGCTCAACCTGGCCATGGTGGCCCGCGTGATCTTTCCTGGAGGCCAGGCCGCATGAAATCCAGGCTGGTGATGTTCGTGGCCATCGCCCTGGCCGCCGCCGCCCTCGGCGCAGCGGCCGGCCGCCTGATCGGGCTGGCGCCTGGCAGCCCGCCGACGGTACACGCGACCCTGTCCCCCGAACTGGCCTCCTACCTGGGGGCCTTCGAGCCGGGGGCGCCGCCCGGCTACGCCCCGGCGGCGGCCTTCGCGAAGGCGGCGGGCCGGCAGCCGAACCTGCTCGGTTACTACAGCGGCTGGGCTCAGCCGTTCGACATGGCGTTCGCGCGGATGATGCGCACGCACGGAGTCGTTCCGTTCGTGCAGATCGACCCGACCGACGCCTCGGTCGCGGCTATCGCGGCCGGCACCTACGACGAGTACCTGCGCGCCTACGCCGGCCGCGTCCGTGACTTCGGGCATGCCGTGGTCATCGGGTTCGGGCACGAGATGAACGCTCCGTGGTACTCGTGGGGTTACGGTCGCACCCCGCCCGGCACCTTCGTGGCTGCGTGGCGGCACATCGTGACGCTGTTCCGCGACGAGGGCGCCCAGAACGTCACCTGGCTGTGGACGCTCCAGGCAGCCGAGCCCGGCACCGGTCCTATCCAGGACTGGTGGCCGGGCGCCCGGTACGTCACGTGGGTCGGCATCGACGGGTACTACTACCGTCCCAGCGACAGGTTCGCCACCGTCTTCGGCAAGACCATCGATCAGGTCCGGGCCTTCACCGGCAAGCCGGTGCTGCTGTCGGAGACCGCGGTGGGCCCGCGGGCCGGCCAGTTCGCCGAGATCCAGGACCTGTTCCACGGCATGGCCACATACAAGACGCTGGGCCTGGTCTGGTTCGACAAGCCCCAGCACGACGGCATCTATCACCAGGACTGGCGGATCGAGGACAACGTGCAGGCCGAGATCTCCTTCCGGCTGGGCGTGCGCGACGAGCTCGCTCCGTACCGGGCCGGCAGTTAGGCGCGGCACGACCATGACGCACCTCTCCGCGGGCGGCATCACCGTCCCGAGACGCCCGCGGCCAGCGCCACCAGGCCAGCGGGCCGGGCCCGCGCCATGGTGGCCGCTGCTCGTCGTGCTGGCCGTCCAGGCCGTGCTGTCCCTGCGGCTCGTCTGGTCCGCCACGGCGTTCCAGGACGAGGCCCTCTACCTGCGGGCCGGGCACCTGGAATGGGCGCACTGGCTGCACCACGCGCCAGTTCCCGGGTTCGGCGCCTACTTCTCCGGGGCGCCGGTCCTCTATCCGCCGCTGGCTGCCGCGGCCGACAGCCTGGGCGGCCTGGCGGGCGCCCGCCTGCTCTCGCTGTGCTTCATGCTCGGCGTGACCGGCCTGCTCTGGGCCAGCACAGTGGGACTGTACGGGCGGCGGGCGGCGCTGCTGGCATCGGGGCTGTTCGCTACCCTGGCCGGCACCCAGTTCCTCGGCGCGTTCGCCACCTTCGACGCGATGGCGCTGTTCCTGCTGGCCCTGGCGACATGGCTGGCGGTCCGGGCCGCAACCCGGGCCACGGCCGGGCAGGCTGGCGGGTCCCGGAGCCGGGCGGCGCTGCTCGCCGCCGCGGGGCTTGCGCTGGCCGCGTCTAACGCCGTCACGTATCCGACTGTGCTGTTCACCCCGGTGGTGCTGGTCGTGGCCGCGCTGGCGGCACGGCGGGAGCAGCCGGGCCGCAGGTGGCTGACCGCGCTCGCCATCGCGGGCGGCACCTGGCTCATGCTGGCCGGAGCAGCCATCGCGGCGGGCGGCCAGGCCTACTGGCGGGGCCTTACCGCCAGCACGCTGGCCCGGCCGCCCGCCGGCGCCGCGGTGACGACCGTACTGCGCAGCGCGTACGTCTGGACCAGCCTGATCTTCGTGCTCGCCGTGCTCGGCGCGGCGATGGCGCTGGCCGGGCGGGCGGACGCCCGGGGCAAGCCGCTGCCCGCCGTGCTGGCCGCGGCGGCGCTGCTCGCCCCGGCCGGACAGGCCGTGCTGCACACCACGGTCAGCCTGCATAAGCACGTGGTGCCGGGCGCCTGGTTCGCCGCGATCGCCGCGGGATACGCGATGGCCAGGCTGAGCCGGGTCGATCCCGGGCACGGCTGGGCCGCCGTGATGGCGCTGCCCATCGCCGCGGCCACGCTGTTCGGCTCGCTGGGTCAGGCGACGACCCTGTTCCGGGTGTGGCCGGACTCGGCAGCGGCCATCGCCGTCCTGCGCTCGGCGGTCCGCGCCCACCCCGGCCAGTACCTGGCCGAGGACTACGATGTCGAGGCCTACTACCTCAGGGACCAAGTGCCCTGGCCGCGCTGGTCGGGCACCTGGTACTTCCGCTACGGGCGGGCCGCACCGGGACCGCCCTCGTTTGCCGCCGCGATCAGCCGGCACTACTTCTCGCTGGTGATCCTGGACTTCGGCGATACCGTGGCCGCCGACGTGCTGGTTACCGCGGACATGCGCCGCGCGGGCGGCTACTACGTGCTGGCGCGGGCCGGGCCGTTCACGGTCTGGGCGGCACGGGCACCCGGCTCCGGAGGTGAGCGTGGCCGTCACTGAGCCGCGGGTGGCCGCGCCTGCGCCGCCGGCCTACCTGCCCGCGCCGCCGGACGACCGGGAGAAGTACGCGTACTTCGGCCCGCCGCGCCGCTGGGTCTTCTGCTGGCTGCTGGTAGCCGCGGCGGGCGTCCTGTACGGGTACATCAAGGTGGCCGAGCGCGCCTGGCTCATCGCCCCGGTCATGTGGCTGCTGCTCATGGTCATGGTGCCGCCGGTGGTCGTCAACTTCTGGCTGCGCACCGGCCGGCCCCGGCTGAGCCTGGCCGCGCACCAGGCCACCGTGGCCCGTTACCGGGCCGAGGCCGCCCGCGGGCCCGCGGCCGAGACGGTGGACGTGTTCCTGCCCAGCTGCGGTGAGCCGCTGGCCGTGCTGGACAACACGTTCCGGCATGTGAGCGCGCTGACCTGGCACGGGCCGATGACCGTCTACGCGCTTGACGACTCGGCCCGAGCGGACGTGCGCGACCTCGCGGACCGGTACGGCTTCCGGTACGTGGTGCGCCCCCGGCCAGGGGAGATGAAGAAGGCAGGCAACCTAGCCCACGCCCTCGGCATCAGCAGCGGCGATTTCATCGCGGTCATCGACGCCGACTTCGCGGTGCGGCCGGAGTTCCTCTACGAGACCATGCCCTACTTCGACGACGCCGCGGCCGGCATCGTCCAGACCGCCCAGTACTACGACGTGACCGGCCGGTCGTTCTCCTATATCCAGCGCTACGCCGGGACCCTGCAGGAGATCTTCTTCCGGTTCATCCAGCCCGCCCGGGACCGGCACAAGGCCGCCATCTGCGCGGGCACGAACCTGATCTACCGGCGGGCGGCGGTGCGGGCCGCCGGAGGCTTCGCCCAGGTGCCGATCGGCGAGGACGTCCACTCCGGGGTGAAGCTGTGGTGGGCCGGCTTCGAGACCAGGTACCTGCCGCTGTGCCTGGCCAAGGGCGTGGCGCCGACGGATTTCCCGTCGCTGGCGAACCAGCAGGCGCGCTGGTGCCGGTCATCGATGATGCTGATGACCGAGCGGCATTTCATCGAGACGCCGTTCAGCTGGCAGCAGCGGACCGCCTTCTGGGCGGCGTTCCTGTACTACATGTCCTCGGCGGCACTGCTGCTGACCGGGCCGTTCCCGACGCTGACGATGATCTGGTGCTACCCCGGCCGCGTCTACCCGCACAACTACCTGCCGATCCTGCCCGCCCTCGCGGCGAGCCTGTTCGCGTTCCCGGTGCTGAGCCGCGGCTGGCGGCCGACCATCTACCGGGTCTGCGTCATCAATTCCTGCTGCCACCTGTACTCGGTGTGGTCCGCGATCCGCGGGCGGGTGGCCGAGTGGGTACCGACCGGCGCATCGCCCGGCCGGGGACAGGTTCCGGTGATGGTCAACCGGATCCTGTGCACCTGGATCGTCGCCGTGCAGGCACTCCTCTGGGCGGGCCTGGCCCTGAGGGTGCACCAGTACGGGTGGCAGCAGTACTGGGCGACAGAGATCCTGGGCGGCATCCAGCTCTACATGGTGGCGCCGCTGATGACACCGGCGAAGGGCGTGTGGAAACGCGCCCGGCCGGGGGAGGGAACAGCATGACGAGCGAGGGCACCAGACGGCGGGTGAGAGAGGGACAGGGCACCGGCAGGCGCCGGTGGTGGGTCAGGACCGGCGCGGCGGTGGCGGCCGCGGCCGCGATCGCGGCGGGCATCGTCGTCTACAACCAGTCGTCCTCTGGCCCGACCGGGCCGCTGCCAGTGCACCTTCCCCCGGCATCCGGTTCCTACCTCGGGGTGTACACGCCGACCGCCCCGCGCACGTACGCCGGGGTGACGGCGTTCAGGAACACCACCGGTACCCGGCCGGACGTGGTCATGTACTACAGCGGCTGGTATCAGTCGTTCCCGGCCGGCTTCGCCCGGACCGTGGCCAGGGAGGGCGCCGTGCCGCTGGTCCAGATGGACCCGGAGAACATCAGCGTCGCGGCCATCGCCTCCGGGCACTACGACGGCTACCTGACCTCGTATGCCGAGGCCGTGCGGCACTACCGCTACCCGGTCATCGTGAGCTTCGGTCACGAGATGAACGGCGACTGGTACTCCTGGGGCTACAAGAAAACGTCCCCCGCCACCTTCATCGCCGCCTGGCGGCACATCGTCAGCCTGTTCCGCGCGCTCGGGGCCGGCAACGTCACCTGGCTGTGGACCGTCAACGTGAAAGATGACAGCCGGCACGGCCAGATCCCGAGCCCGGCCCGGTGGTGGCCGGGCGGAAAGTACGTGACCTGGGTCGGCATCGACGGCTACTACCTCAAGTCATCGTGGCAATTCGCCCCGCTGTTCGGGCCGACCATCGCCGCGGTACGCGCGCTCACTTCGGCTCCGATCCTGATCGCCGAGACGGGCGCGGTACCCGCCGCGGGGCAGCCCGCCAAGATCAGCGACCTGTTCCGCGGCATCCACTCCTACGGGCTGCTCGGATTCGTGTGGTTCAACTCCACGAACGATGTCGGCCAGGCCTTCGGCCTCAGCAGCCCGGCGGCGATCGCCGCGTTCCGCCAGGGCGCCCGCACCTACAGCAGGCCCGGCTCGTGACCGCTTTCCCCCGCCGCTGCCGGAGGGCCGAACGGTGAGAAGGGCCCGGGCAAGCCGGGCCTGGCTCGCCGCGGCGGTCACCAGCGCCGTCCTCGCGGGGGCGGGCACGCTGGCCCTGATGCTGCCCGGCCCGGGCGCCCCCGCACCGCCCCGGCCGTCCGCCGGGCGCTTCGCCCTCCCGGCCACCCCAGCCTCCTATCTGGGCTGGTACCCGGCTGGGGTGCCCCGCTCCTACGCGGGGGTTTCCGCGGTCAGCGCCGCCACCGGCGTCAAGCCGGGCCTGGTGCCTTACTACAGCGGCTGGTTCGAGCCGTTCCAGCTCTCCTTCGCCGCGGCCGTGGCGAGCGACGGGGCGGTGCCGATCGTGCAGATGAACCCGGATGGTATCCGGGTCGCCGCCATCGCGTCCGGGCGGTACGACGGCTACCTGCGCCGCTACGCCGGGGCCGTCCGCGGCTATCACCGCCCGGTCATCATGAGCTTCGGTCACGAGATGAACGGCGACTGGTACTCCTGGGGCTACAAGAAAACGTCCCCCGCCACCTTCATCGCCGCCTGGCGGCACATCGTCAGCCTGTTCCGCGCGCTCGGGGCCCGCAACGTCACCTGGCTGTGGACCGTCAACATCATCGACGACCCGCACTACGGCAAGATCCCGAGCCCGGCCCGGTGGTGGCCGGGCCGCAAGTACGTGACCTGGGTCGGCATCGACGGCTACTACTACCACCCGTCGACGGCGTTCAGCTCGCTCTTCGGGCCGACCATCGCGGCCGTGCGCCAGATAACGGGCGCCCCCATCCTCATCGCCGAGACCGCTGCCGTGCCCGCCGCGGGCCAGCCCGCGAAGATCGCCGACCTGTTCGCCGGGGTCCGCCTGTACGGGCTGCTCGGGTTCGTCTGGTTCGACGTCACGCACCCGGAAAACTGGCGGCTGAGCAGTCCGGGGGCCCTGGCGGCCTTTCGCAGGGGCGCCCGGGAGTACCGCCGGCCCACCTCCGGCAGCGCCTCCTAGGGCCGCCCGGGCAGGCCGGCCGCCTCGAGGGTGCCCGGCGCCGGGCCCCGGTAGGAGCGCAGGGCGCGGCGGAACGCGGCCAGTCCGGCCGGGTTGCCCTCGAGCCGCCAGTCCTGATGGTAGACGCCGTCCGCCTGCGTCTGGTCGAACCAGACGAAGCCGAGCAGGTGGTTGGCCCGCACGCCGGTGAAGAGGTCAGGTATCTTCGCCGCCTGCCCGGCCCGCTGGCCGACACCGGTCTCGGACAGCAGGATCGGCCGCCTGGTGAAGATCCGCACCTCGGCGATGGTCGGCAGGAATGCGTTGTCGAAGGTGTAGTCACGCTGGAAGTAGTAACCGTCGATGCCGACCCAGGTCACATAGGAGGCTCCGGGCCACCAGTCCTGGACGGGACCGGTGCGCGAGTCGGTCACGTTGACGGTCCAGAGCCAGATCACGTTGGCCGCACCCTGCTGGCGGAACAGGGTGACCAGATGCCGCCACGCGGCCACGAACGTCCCGGCGGGAGTGTGCCGGTATCCCCAGGGATCCCAGTCGCCGTTCATCTCGGCTGCGAAGCCGATGATCACCGGGTGCCCGTACGCCCTGACCTGGCCGGCGTAGGAGCGGATGAAAGCGTCATCGCGGCCCGCGGCAATCGTGGCCAGGCTGGTGTGACCCGGATCGATCTGCACGAACGGCATCGCCCCGTGCGCGTGTACCTGCCGGGCGAAGTGCGTGTCGAAGGCTTCCTTCCAGCTGCTGTAGTACAGCACGATGTTCGGCTGGCGGCCGACGGCGGCGGCGAAGTCCTCGACCGGCTGGTAGGAGGCGGTCTCGCCGGCCTCGGCCACGCCGAGGTAGCCGCCGGCCGCGAGCTTGACCGGCTTGGGGGCGTAGGCGCCCAGGATCAGGCGGGCGGCCACGGCCAGGACGATCAGCACCACCCCGGCCGCCATGGTTATCACGGCCGCCCGCTTCACGCCGGGCCGGCCTTGATCTTGACCGTCCTCGTCTGCCAGCGGTTATCGTGCAGCCGGGCCAGTGCGTAGTAACGGGTCGGCATGAGCAGCGCCAGGTTGAGCAGGATCGCGGCCGGGGTGCCGACAAACACTGACAGCATCTTCTGCCGCTTGGACATCCCGGGGCGCCCGGCCAGGTAGAGCACGGACAGCGCGATCCTGATCACGGCGTAGGCGCCGACGAAGGCCAGCGCGGCCTCGGGATGGGACAGCCGCAGCCGGAAGCCGATCACCCATGAGGCGACGGCCCAGGTCATCACCAGCGGCGTGATGACCAGCTCGACCAGGCCTACCGTCGGCGAGGCGAGCTGCTTCAGGTTCAGCCGCGCGAAGGCGAACGGCAGCATCCACCACCAGGACCTGGCCCAGCGCAGGCGCTGCCGGAACGTCCCGCGCAACGAGGCGGGCATGTCGGTCTCCACCCCCGCCTCGTAGACCCCGACGACCTGGCCGCGCAGCAGTGCCCGCATGGCCAGCCACCGGTCGTCGCCGGTCCCGCACTCCACCGCGTACTCCTCCAGGTGGTCGTACAGGATCTCCGAGCGGTAGAGCGCCAGCGCACCGGAGGTGGTCTCCAGGGCGCCGAGCATGGACCGGGAGGCACGCATCATGACGCAGGAACCGCCGATGTCGATGTCGGCCGCCCTGGCCACCAGGCTTTCCTGGTAGTTGCGAACGTAGATCCACCCGGTAGCCGCCTGGACCTTCTTGTTGCTCATCGCCCGGAGCAGGTGCTCGAGCGCGTCCGGGTACGGCGTGGAGTCGCTGTCCACCGTCATCACGAACTGGAACTCGTCGCGATGGAACCGGCGCAGCGCCGCAACCTGGGCACCCCGCTTGCCCACGTTGGGCTGCCTGACCCACTCCACCCCGGGGGCATCGAACGGCACGACCGGCTCGGCCGAGCCGTCGTCCATGACGATGATCTTGTCCAGCTTCACCGTCTGGGCCAGCAGGCTGCGCACGCAAGCGTCGAGCTTTTCCCGCGGTTCGTTATAAGCCGGGATGATCGCTATCGTGCGGCCGCGGGCAATAGGAAAATTGACGAACTTGCGTCCTCGGACGAACGCGAGAAGGCATATGGCGATAAGCGCAGCACCGAAAATCCAGTAACTTATCAGGACCGCGCTGGCGGCCATGCGCGCGACCATGTAAGCGGTCGCGCCCAGGGTCGGTACGGCAATAGCAATGGTGCAGCGGTGGACTACCTCCGAGCCTTTATGGTTGCTAGCCGGTACAGCGTGAGCCCCCCGAGGACGACGGCGAAACCGGCGCCGATGACCCACGTCATCATGTGCATGCCCGCGGTCAGCAGGGCGCCCGTCGCGATCGTCCCCGACGCCACGCTCATCTTTCCGTACATCCGGATCTCCTCTCTGGGTGGTTAGCGGACTGTCCGCTCCGGCCTGGGATGCGTGCAGGCTGAGCAGCACGGCCAGGCTGGTGTCCTGGGACGAGGGCGGCGCCTCGATGAAATCCATCACAGGCGCTCCCCCGCCGCGGTGAAACCGCGGGTGTCGAGCAGCAGCCGGGCGCGGCGCCCGATCTCGGCCGGGTCGAAGGCGCCGTGCGCCTGCAGCAGGATGACCAGGTCCGCCGCCGCCACCGCGTCGGCCACCCGGCCGCAGGCCTCGACGCGCCTCCCGTCGACGAACCACTCGGCCACGTAAGGGTCGCAGTAGGCCACCTGGGCTCCGGCCCGCCAGAGCTGGCGGGCCACGGCGGCGGCCGGCGTCTCGCGCAAGTCAGCGCAGTCCTTCTTGTAGGTGACGCCGAGCAGCAGCACCCTCGAGCCGTTCACCGGTTTGAAGTTCCGGTTCAGCAGCTCGGTGGCGCGGGATACGACGTACCCCGGCATCCGGCCGTTGATCTCCTGGGCCAGCTCGACGAACCGGAACGGGTAGCCGAGCCTCCGCACCTGGTAGGAGAGGTAGTTGGGGTCGATCGGGATGCAGTGACCGCCGACACCGGGACCGGGGAAGAAGGGCTGGAAGCCGAACGGCTTGGTGGCCGCGCACCTGATCGCGTCCCACAAGTCCACGCCGAGCTCGCGGCAGAAGATCGCCATCTCGTTGATCAGCGCGATGTTCACGTGCCGGTAGGTGTTCTCCAGCAGCTTGGCCATCTCCGCCTCACGCGCCGAGGCGGCCCGGACCACGTGATCGCAGATCTTGCCGTAGAAGGCCGCGGCCGCCTCGGTGCACGACGGCGTGAGCCCGCCCACCACCTTGGGCGTGTTCCTGATGCCGTAGGCCTGGTTGCCCGGGTCGATCCGCTCCGGGGAGAAGGCCAGCGCGAAATCCAGGCCCGCGGTCAGGCCCGACTCCTTCTCCAGCAGCGGGCGCACTACTTCCTCGGTGGTTCCCGGGTAGGTGGTCGATTCCAGCACGACCAGCGCGCCGGGCCGCAGCCGCCGGGCCGCCATCACGGCCGCCGACCTGACCGCGCCCAGGTCGGGGCCGTTGTCGGCGGTGAGCGGGGTGGGCACGCAGATCACGATCGTCGCGGGACGGCCGACGGCGTCTTCGGCGTCCGTCGCCAGGAAGCGGCCCGCGAGCATGGCATGGACATCGTTACCCGATACGTCCCCGATGTGCGACCGGCCGGCGTTCAGGCCGCTGACCACGGCGTGGTCCGGGTCGTAGCCGGCTACGGTCAGGCCGGCCCTGGCCGCTTCGGCGGCGAGCGGAAGCCCGACGTAGCCGAGCCCGATGACCAGCAGATCTGGATCGCGGAGCGATGAAGAGCCTGGTGCAGGAGCAGGCTTGCCGTAACCGATCAAGATCCCCCCAGATCAGTAGGCGTGCGGATTACCGGTGCGCCGACTGCCTGACGAGGGCCTACGTTATCGCACAAGAAGCTACATCTAGGGGGAAATCGGTTGATGATGAGGTGTTTCAGGCAGACGTAAGATTTCCGCTGCTTTTTCGTGATTAAGGATGTTTGGTTTCTGTGGCCAGAGCAACATGAAGTCTCGTTTGATGCTGTTGATAGCTGCTGTGATTGTCGTGGCGGGCGTGGTGTTTGCGGTCGGCCACCTGGTCTCGCCCGCCACCCCGGCAGGCACCGAGTTCGCGGCCCTCCCCGTCGCTCCCGCCTCCTACCTGGGGATTTACGAGAAGGGACCGCCGTCCAGCTATCAGCCGGTCGCGGCGTTCACGCGGAGAGTCCGGCCGCCGAACCTGGTCGGGTACTACGGCGGGTGGGGCGAGCCGTTCGAATCGTCGTTCGCGACTATGGTGCGCGACCACAGCGCGGTCACGCTGCTGCAATGGGATCCGACGGCCGCCTCGGTCGCGCGGATCGCAGCCGGAGGTTATGACAGCTATCTGCGCTCGTTTGCGGACAGCGTCCGCCGGTTCGGCAGCCCCGTCGTCATCGGCTTCGGCCACGAGATGAACGCCTACTGGTATTCATGGGGCTATCAGCACACCCCCGCCGCGACGTTCGTGGCGGCGTGGCGGCATATCGTCACCGTGTTCCGGATCCGGAACGCTCGCAACGTCACCTGGCTGTGGACCGTCCAGGCGGACGAACCCGGCACTGCCCCGGTCGCCTCCTGGTGGCCAGGGCAGCACTACGTCACCTGGGTCGGTATCGACGGCTACTACTACCGTCCGTCCGAGACGTTCTTCAGTATTTTCGGCCAGACCATCGCCCAGGTCCGGATGCTCACCGGCCTTCCCGTCCTGCTCTCCGAGACTGCGGTTGGCCCGCAGGCCGGGCAAACGGCGAAGATCCCCGGCCTGTTCGCCGGGATGCGCCAGTACGGCACGCTCGGGCTGGTCTGGTTCGACATCGCCCAGCACGACGGGCTCTACCATCAGGACTGGCACGTCGAGGACGACGCTGCCGCCGCCGCGGCTTTCCGGCGGGCCGCCTCCGGTCTGTCCCTGGCCCGCTTCTGACGCAGGTGGCCGGCCCGGACGGCGGGCGAGCTCATTGACGCCCTGACCATCGCAGGGAGGGCGGCGGGGCTGAAGGAACAGCTGGCGGATCCGTCACGCTGAGGCCGCCGTCGGGCGGGCTGGGCGCGGTTACCTGCACGCGCAGCACGGCCGGCCCGTAGGGCGGCACCACGGTCGTCACCGGAGTCAATCCGTCCATGGCCCGCACCGTGTCCAGGTACGCCCGGACGGAACTGACGTAGGCGGCGCGCGTGAGGTGGGCGGCCGGGTCGTTCTGCGCCAGGTCGGCGAAGCGGAGCGGCAGCCCCGCGTTCACCCCCGGGCCGGCGTTCCCGAACCCCACGATGCTGATCCGATGCTGCCGGGCCAGCCCGGTCAGCGCGTGCAGCAGCCGCGAGTCGACCAGGCCGGCGCCGAGCTGCCCGGCGGCGGCCGCCGGGATCTCGACCCGCGGGTTGCGCAGCAGGGCGGCGGCGGCCTTCTCCCTGGTGACCAGGCCGGTCCGGAGCAGGACCTGGTAGGCGGCGGCCCCGTGCGGAGCGATTACCCGGACGGTGATGCCGTCGGCCCCGGAGCCGAAAGACGCCAGGACATCCGGCGCCCAGGCCGCGTCCAGGCCGGTGCCGAACAACTGCCGGACGGCCGGGGTCTCGACGACCACGGCGGTCACGGCCGCGGAGTCCGAGGTTGGCCCGAGCGTGAGCAGGTCGCGGGCGGGGAACCCGCCGGCCCGGAGGGCCGCGCACATCGCCGGGTCGCACGAGACCGTGATGTGACGGCTGACCTGCTGGGTAATCCAGCTGGCGGCCTCGTGGCGGACCGCGGCCCGGCGGCTCGCCGCGACGGCGTCCGCTGACGGGCGGGTGTAGTGCCTGACGGCCGCGGCCGCCAGCGCGCCGATGACCAGGCCGGCCACCACGGCACAGGCCGTCAGCCGGGTTCCCGGCCACCACGACCCGGTGCCGGCCGGTATGGTGCCGGCCTGCACGGCCTGAGCGGGCCCGGTGCCGTCCGGCCCGGGGTCAGCCGGCCCGGCGCCGGCGGCACCGAACCATTCGGTGACGTCATCCTCGGCGACGGGCCCGGCGTTGGCGGTGCGTGCGGGCGGGGGCCCGCCCGGGCCGCCGCCCGGGCCGGGGAACGTGACGTCGCCGCCGCGTTCGTCGCCTGCCTTGCCGATATCTGCCATGCCGGTCAAAACCCCCTAGGCCCCGGGCATAGAGGCCGGCGCGGACCGCAGGGTATAGCGCAGCACATGACGGCCGGCTGTTCAAGCAGGACGGCGAATCGTAATGAGAAACACCGAAATCGCGGTCGCGGTGCGGCCGGGCCCGGGGTGAACGTCATGATGCGGCGCTCAGGCCATGCCGGTGGCGGAAGCAGAACGGGACCTCGGGTCGCGGGCCGGCCAGGAACCGCGGGCGACGCTGGCCAGGAAGGCGTCGACGGCGCGGTTGAAGACATCGGGCTCTTCCAGGTTGGCGGTGTGGCCGGTGCGCGGCAGCACGGCCAGGCCGGCGGCCGGGATGGTCCGCTTGAGCATCAGCGCGGGCTCCAGGCAGCCCTCGTCCTCGTCGCCGACCAGCACCAGCACCGGGACGGCGATCCGGGCCAGGTCGTCGGCGAGCTCGTACAGCGAGGGCCGCGCGGCCTGCACGCCGCGCATGGTCAGGGCGCTGCCCAGCGAGGAATGGCCGGCCAGCGCCGCGGCGAACTCAGCCCAGCCCCGCGGGTTCTTGTTCTGGAACTGGACCCGGGCCGGGCCCACCGCGTACCGTTCCGCCACCTTCGCGGCGCCCTCGGCGGCGAAGGCGGCCCCGGTGAGCACCGATTCGGCGCGGAAGGCATCGGCCCGCTCGGGCTGGGCGCCGTATCCGGCTCCGGCCACCACCGCGGACCGGACCCGCTCCGGGTGCCCGAGCGCCAGGTGCAGCGCGGTGAAGCCGCCCATGGACAGGCCGACGACGTGCGCCTGCCCGATGCCCAGGCCGTCCAGCACCGCGACCGCGTCCGCGACCGCCCGCTCCTGGGAGTAGGCCCCGGGATCGGTGGGCACGTCGGAGGGCGGGTAGCCGCGGGCGGCGTAGGTCACGCACCGGTAGGCCTGCGAGAAGAACCGCACCTGAGGTTCCCAGCTGCGGTGGTCGCCGGCGAACTCGTGCACGAACAGGAGCGGCTCGCCCTGGCCGGTCTCCTCGGCGTGCAGCGTCACGCCGTCGTCGGTCACGATCGCTGGCATCGCGGCTCCTCCCCTGCTCCTTGCTGGTCCGTACCCGGTACTTCTTTTACCGGATCCGCGCCCATGATGTGCTGATATGTCCGAGCTGAGGCGGCGGCGGCGTCACCTTCGGCCAGGGCGGCCAGGATCTCGTCGTGCTGCCGGGCGGACTCGGCGTGGCTGCGGGTCACCCGCGGGCCGCCCTGCAGCGACGCCCAGAGCAGTCTCATCAGCGACAGCAGCAGCGGGCTGTGCGCGTATTCGTAGACGGTGAAGTGGAATTCGCGGTTCAGCTCGGCGTAGCCGGGGTCGTCGTCGGCGAGCGCGCGCATCCGGTCGTTCAGCGCGCGCAGCCGGTCAAGCCCGGCGGGGTCGACCTTGCGGGCGGCCAGCGACGCGCCCAGCGACTCCAGGGCCGCGCGGATCTGGAAATTCTCCTCGACCCGGCCCACGTCGGGCGCCACCACGGTGAACCCCCGGTGGGTGTCGCAGACCAGCAGGCCTTCCGATTCCAGCCGCCGCATCGCCTCGCGGACCGGGGTCTGGCTCACGCCGAAGCGCTGCGCCAGGTCACGCTGGCGCAGCTGCTCCCCCGGCTCGAGACCGCCGGTGATGACCAGCTCGCGGACCAGGGCGGCCACCAGGTCGGTCTTGCTGACGTAGCCAGGGGATTCCGTGCTCATGCGGTGCCTCCGCACCCGGGGCCTCCGATCGCACCCGCCAGGGCACAGACCCGGGCCGGGGTGAGGGGCAGCTGGCCGACGCCGTCCGGCAGGCCCAGCGCGTCGCGGACCGCGTTGGCCACCGCGGCGCCGGCCGCGCTGATGCCGCCCTCCCCCGCGCCCATCACGCCCAGCGGGTTACCGGGAGACGGGGCGTCCTGGCACAGCAGCACGTCGACCGGCGGGATCTCGGCCGCCGTGGGCAGCCGGTACTCGATGAAGGTGACGGCTTGCGGCTGGCCGTCCTCGTCGTAGCGGAACTCCTCGAGCAGGGCCCCGCCGATGCCCTGGGCGACGCCGCCCCGCAGCTGGCCCTCCACCAGCATCGGGTTGATCGCGCGGCCCACCTCGTACGCGACCAGGTAGCGCAGCACCCGGACCCGGCCGGTGCCGGTGTCCACCTCGACCAGCGCGGCGTGCACGCCGTAGGGGTACGTCATGTGCGAGACCTCGAACCGGCGGCGGGCGGACAGCCCGGCGGGTTCGCCCGCCCGCAGGTAACGGCTGGCGGGCGCCGCGGCCTGCGCGAGATCGGCGAGGGTCAGCCGGGCCGCCGGGTCACCGCGGACGCTGACCGACCCGCCGGCCAGCTCGAGGTCTTCCTCGGCCGCCTCCAGGACGCGCGCGGCCAGCTCGATGGCCCGGCGGCGGACGGCGAGCGCGGCCTGGTGCACCGCGCTGCCGCCGACCACCGTCGACCGCGACGCCCAGGACCCGGCGCCGAACGGCTGGGCGGCGGTATCCCCGGCGGTGACGCGGACGGCCCGGGGGTCGGCGCCGAGGGCGTCCGCCGCGATCTGGGTGAGCACCGTCTCGATGCCCTGGCCGAGTGATGTCCCGCCGGAAAAGACGTGCACGGCGCCGGACCGGCTCACGGTGACGTCGGCGGTTTCCTGCGGCCCGAGGCCGCTCTTCTCCACGAACATGGCCAGCCCGAAGCCGCGGCGCCTGCGCGTTCCCGCGGCCGGGACGCGGTAGCCGAGGCGCCCGGCCTCGGCGACGGCGGCCGCGAGCAGCGCCGGGTAGTCGCCGGTGTCCAGGATCATGTCGGTGCCGAGCGTGCTGATCGGCCGCTCGTGCGGCAGTTCGCTCCGGGTGAGCAGGTTGCGCTCGCGCAGCTCGACGGGGCCGAGGCCGAGCCGGGTGGCGGCCACGTCGAGCAGGTGCTCGCGCGCCGCCGTGCCCTCGAACCGGCCCGGTGCCCGGTAGGTGCCGCACGGCGTCTTGTTGGTGAGCACCACCCGCACCCGGCCGCGGTAGGCGGGCACCCGGTAAGGGCCGGGGAGCATGGCCACGGTGAGCTCGGGCACCGCGACGCCGTGGGTGCGGCAGTAAGCGCCGTTGTCCTGGACGACCTCGTCGGTCAGGGCCAGGATCCGGCCGCCGGCGTCGAAGGCGGCCGCGATCCGGTGATACTGCTGCCGGGAGTGGTTCACCGCCATCAGGTGCTCGGCCCGGTCCTCGGCCCACTTGACCGGGCGGCCGAGCCGCAGGGCCAGCCAGGGGATGAGGAAGTCCTCGGGGTAGAACTCACCGCGGACGCCGAACCCGCCGCCCGCGTCGATCGCGTGCACGCGGATCAGCGTCTCGTCCACGCCGAGCAGGTCCGCCAGCAGGTCCCGGTTCCACACCGGGACCTTGGTCATGCCGAAGATGGCCAGCTCGCCCGGCTCCCGGCCGGGCACCGCCAGCAGGCACCGCGGCTCCAGCGGCACGCCGCTGTGCCGGCCGATGGCCAGGTCGATCCGGACCACGTGCGCGGCGCGGGCGAAGGCGGCGTCGGGGTCGCCGTAACCGCGGGTGAGCTCGGCGGCGACCCGGGGCGGGTCCTGCCGGGCATCGAGGACCGCGGGCCTGCCCTCGATCTCGATCCCGACCAGCTCGGCGGCGTCCTCGCAGGCGTACGGATCCTCGCCGACGACGACGGCGAGCGGCTCGCCCACGTAGCGGACCGTGTCCCGGGCCAGCACCGGCTGCAGGAAGCCGCTCAGGTCGGTGCCGGCGATGGCGAGCCGGACCGGGATCTCCAGCTCCCGCGGGAGGTCGCCCGCCGTGACGACGGCGGCGATGCCCGGGACGTTCCGGGCCTGCGTGACGTCGAGCGCGCGGACCTCGCCGTGGGCGGCGGGGGAACGGACGACCCTGGCCCACAGCTGCCCCGGGGCGCTGAAGTCGTCGCCGAACCGGCCGCGCCCGCGCAGCAGGCGCGGGTCCTCCGCCCGCGGCAGCCGGGTACCGATGACGGTCATTTCCGCCGGGCCCGCGCGGTGGCCACGATGGCGTCGATGATGCCCCGGTAGCCAGTGCAGCGGCACAGGTTCGACGCGACAAGCTCGCGGGCCCGCGCCTCCGCCGGGCCAGGCGCGCCGGCCAGGCCGGCCTCGCCGGTTTCGCCGGCCTCGGCCAGGTAGGCCTCGGCGAGCATGAGGAAGCCGGGCGTGCAGAACCCGCACTGCAGGGCGTGATGATCGCTGAACGCCTGCTGCAGGTCGGACAGCTGCTCCCCGTCGGCGAGCCCTTCCACCGTGCGGATCTCGGTCCCGTCGGCCTGGACCCCGAACACCAGGCAGGCGCGGACCGGCTGGCCGTCCATGAGCACGGTGCAGGCGCCGCAGATGCCGTGCTCGCAGCCGAGGTGGGTGCCGGTGTAGCCGAGGTCGTGGCGGAGCATGTCGGCCAGGGTGCGGCGGGCCTCGACCGCGACTTCGTGCTGGCGGCCGTTGACGCGCAGGGCGATGGCGTGCACGTCCTTCATGGCAGCTCTCCGGCATCGCTGAGGGCGGCGCTCACCTCGTGCGGCAGCACCGGGATGTGGTCGAAGCGCACCCGCGTGCCGGACAGCGCGTCGTTGACGGCGTTGAGGACGGCGGCCGGGGCGCCGATCGTGCCGCCCTCCCCCATGCCCTTGGCGCCGGTCTCGCTGAACCGGGAGGGGGTTTCGAGGTGGATGATGTCGACCGGGCACATCTCCGCCGCGGTCGGCGCCAGGTAATCCATCAAGGTGGCGCTGGCCGGCTGGCCGTCGGGGTCGAAGCAGACCCGCTCGAGCAGCGCGGCCGCCATTCCCTGGGTGACGCCGCCGCGCACCTGCCCGTCCACCACCACCGGGTTGATGACCACGCCGCAGTCCTCGACCACCAGGTACCGGTGCAGCCGGATCGCGCCGGTACCCGGGTCGATCACCACCATGGCCGCGTGGCAGGCGTTGGAGAAGGTGCCGGGGGGGTCGAACGTGGCCCGCGCCTCCAGCCCGTAGCGCAGCTCCTCGCTGACCCGGTGGGCCTGGAAATGGGCGAGCCGGGCCAGCTCGGAGATGGCGATGGCCGCGTTGTCGTCGCCGCGGACCCGGGCGGCGCCGCCGGCCAGCTCGATGTCGGCCGGGCTGGCCTCCAGCTGCCCGGCCGCGATCTTCCGCAGCTGCCCGGCCACCGCGTCGGCGGCGCGGCCGGCCGCGCCGCCGCCGATCACCACGGACCGGCTGCCCCAGGTGCCCCAGCCGTAGGAGGCCAGGTCGGTGTCGCCCTGCCGGAGCCGGATCTGGTCCGGGTGGATGCCGAGGCGGTCGGCGACGATCTGGGCGAACGTGGTCTCGTGGCCCTGGCCGTGCCCGCAGGTCCCGGTGGTGACGATGACCTCGCCGGTGGGGTCCATCCGGACCATCGCGGTGTCGTAGCCGGGCGTCATCCGCATCCGGCGCTGGGACATGGTGGGCGTGCCGTAGGCGGTGCGCTCGGAGAAGCACGCGTAACCGATACCCGCGAGCTGTCCCCGGGCGCGCAGGACCGCCCGTTCGGCCGTCCAGCCCTTGGCCTTGACCTGCTGCTCGGCCAGGTCGAGGGACTCGCGGTAGCTGCCCTCGTCGTAGGTGATCTTGTTGATCCCGGTGTAGGGGAACTCGGGCCGGCCGATCAGGTTGGCCCGGCGCACCCGCAGCGGGTCGAGCCCGAGCGCCTCGGCCGCCTTCTCCATCAGCCGCTCCATCACCAGCACGATCTGCGGCCGCGACACGCCCCGGTACGGCGCGGCCGGGGCCTTGCTGGTGGCGATGGCCCGGCCGCGGGCCCGGTAGGCGGGCACCTTGTACACCCCGGGCAGCTCGGTCGCGGCCATCAGCGGCTCGACCGCGCAGGTGAACGGGAACACCGAGTAAGCCCCGGTGTCGCAGTCGATCTCGGCATCGAGGCCGAGGATCCGCCCCTGCTCGTCGAAGGCGGCGGTGACCCGGTAGCGCTGCTCGTGGCCGTGGAAGGCGGCGGTCAGGTTCTCCTGCCGGTCCTCGGCCCAGCGCACCGGCCGCCGGAGCCGCAGCGCGGCCGCCGCCACGGCCACCTCTTCCCGGCCCACCACGCACTTCAGCCCGAACCCGCCGCCGACGTCGGGGGCGATGACCCGGACGGACCGCTCGGGCAGGTTCAGCGCCTGGGCGACGCCGGAACGGACCTGGTGCGGCACCTGGGTGGAGACGTGCATGACCAGCTGGTCGTCGCGGTCGTCCCATTCGGCCAGGCAGGCCCGTCCCTCGAGGGGCAAGGCGGCGAGCCGCGCGCTGGCGAAGGTCGCGCTGACGCAGGTCTTCGCCGCGGCGAAGACCTGCGGGAGCCGCTCGTCGTCGAACATCAGCAGGTCGACCAGGCAGTTACCGCGGTCGTGCAGGCGGGGGGCGCCGGGCGCGGTGGCGGCCTCGATGCTCGCCGCGGCGGGCTGCGGATCCCAGTCCACCTCGGCCAGCTCGGCCGCGTCCTCGGCCCGGTAGTCGTCATCGGCGACCACGATCGCCACCGGCTCGCCGACGAACCGGACCCGGTCGCCGGCCAGGATGGGCATCGCAGTGGGCACGAACTCGTCCCGTTCCAGCATCGCCAGCAGGGCCGGGTGCCCCAGGTCGGCCGCGGTGAACAGGGCCTGCACGCCGGGGGCCAGCCGGGCCGCGTCCGCGTCGATGCCGCCGACCAGGGCGTGCGCGTGCGGGCTGCGGACGAACGCGGCGTGCAGCAGCCCCGGCCGGGTCAGGTCGGCGGTGAACCGGCCCCGGCCGAGAAGCATCCGGCGGTCCTCCTTGCGCGGCAGCGGGGCGCCGATCCACTGGCTCACTGGCTCACCCGCCCCGCCTCGTCCAGCGCGCGGGCGACCAGGGTCGCGGTCAGCCTGCGCCGGTAGGCGGCGTCGCCGTGCGTGTCACCGGGCGGGTCGATCTGGCCGGCCGCGTGCTCGCCCATGGCCCGCCAGGTTTCACCGCTGGCGGGCTGCCCGCTCAGCGGGCCGGCGTCCACCTCCACCGGCTGCGAGCCGACCCCGCCCAGGACGACGCGGCCGGACCGGCAGGTGCCGTCCGCGATGTCCGCGGACACCGCGGCGGCCACGACCGCGAAGTCCCCCTGCCGCTGGGCGAACTCGGTGAGCACCGCGGCCGGGGCGGCCTCGGGGAACCACAGCTCGGTGATCATCTCGTCGGGCGCGGCCGCGGTGCTGTAGTAGCCCTCGAAGAACCCGGCGGCCGGGACGGCCCGGTCCCCGGCCGGCCCGGTGAGCACGATCCGCGCGTTCAGCAGGACGGCCAGCAGGCACCATTCCGCGGCCGGGTCGGCGTGGGCGATGCTGCCGCCGAACGTGCCCCGGCTGCGGATCGGGTAGTGCCCGATCCACCGGGCCGACCGGGGCAGCACGCCGAAGCCGCCCAGGACGGCCGGGTCGCGGCTGGTCTCGACGGCGCGGTGGGTGGTCAGGGCGCCCACGCGCAGCCCGTCGCCGGCCCGGACCCGCAGGTAGCTCAGGCCGCCGATCCTGGACACGTCCACCAGGGCGGCCGGCCGGGCCAGCCGGAAGTTCATCATCGGCACCAGGCTCAGGCCGCCGGCCAGGATCTTCGCCTCGTCACCGAGCTCGGCCAGCAGCGCCACCGCCTCGGCGACGCTGTGCGCGCGATGATAGGCGAACGGCGCTGGCTTCACCTGGCTCCCCTGGCCTGTGGGGTCCCTCGGCTGATGGGTCCGTTCACTTGGTATACCATATTTCAGGCGTTTCGGAAGCCCCCGGCAGGGCGGGGCCCGTACCGTTCGGGAGCCTGGACATGCCGCATCCCCACCTGGCCGTCGAGGCCAGCCCGGCCGGCTACCGCTGGCTGCGCCTGTCCCGGCCGGAGCGGCGCAACGCGCTCGACGTGAGCCTGCTGCGCGCGGTGACCGACGCGCTGGCGGCCGATCCGGAGGTCCCGGTCCTGCTGGCCAGCGCCGATCCGAGGGTGTTCTGCGCCGGGGCCGACCTGACCATCACACCGACCGAACGGGCGGCCGTTTCCGACCTGGTCTACGACTGCTGCGAAATCATCCTGACCAGGCCCGGGCCGGTGATCGCGGTCCTGGCCGGGCCGGCGGTGGGCGGCGGCGCGCAGCTGGCCGCCGCGTCCGACCTGCGGATCGCGAGCCCGGCGGCGCGGCTGCGCTGGACCGGGCCGCCCGGCGTGCACCTGTCGGTGGGTGCCTGGCTGCTGCCCGACCTGGTGGGCCGGGGCACGGCCATGGACCTGGTGCTGACCGGACGCTGGGTGGAGGCGGCCGAGGCGCTGGCGCTCGGCCTGGTCAACCAGGTCTGCGAGGACCCGGAACCGGTCGCGGCGGCCATCGCGGCCGGCCTGGCCGGGTACGGCCCGGGGGTCAAGACCGTGATGGCGGCGGGCGGCCTGCTGGACCGGATGCAGGCCGAGCGGGCGGCCAACCGCGCGGCCTGGGCCCGGCTACTGGCGGCCCCGTGAGCAGCGACGATCTCGTGAGCAGCGGCTTGCTCAGGGGCGGCGGTTACGAGGACTGGAGCCTGGCCGGGTGGCGGACGCACCTGCCGGGCGTGGCCGGCGTGCGGGAGTACGCCGCGGGACTGGGCGATCAGGCCGTACCCGGGCTGGCGGCCGCGGCGGCTAGCCGCTTCCCCGGCCGGGTCGCGGTCACCGTGGACGGCGAGCCGGTCACCCACGCCGCGCTCGACGAGGAGTCGGGCCGGGTGGCCGGATGGCTGGCCCGGCGGGTGGCACCCGGTGACCGGGTGCTGCTCGCGGCCGGCGCCAGCCTCGGCTTCGTGCGCTGCTACCTCGGCGCGCTGCGGGCCGGGGCAGTCGTGGTCCTGGCCAACCCGGGCTACACCGCCGCCGAGCTCCGGCACCTGGTCGCCGACTCCGGCGCCGTGCTGGCCTTCGCCGACCGGGAGCCCGCGGGCCGGCTGGCCGCCCTGGGGCCGGGCCTGGGGCTGACGGTCGCCGATGTCAGGGAGCCGCCCCCGGACACGGCGCCGGTAACCGGAATCGCCGTCGGGCCGGACGACCCGGCGCTGCTCGCCTATACCTCCGGCACCACCGGCCGGCCCAAGGGAGTGCCGCTGACCCACCGCCAGGTGGCGGTCTCGGTCCGCGCGGTGATGGCGGCCTGGCGCTGGCAGGCCGATGACGTGCTGGTGCACGCCTTGCCGCTGTACCACCAGCACGGCCTGGGCGGCCTGCACACGGCGCTGTTCGCGGGCAGCACGGTGCACATCCGGTCCAGGTTCGCGGCGGCTGACCTGGTGCAGGCGGCCGCCCGCACCCGGGCCAGCGTGCTGTTCGCCGTGCCCACCATCTACCAGGCGCTGGCGGACAGCCCGGCCGCGCAGGCCGGCGGCCTGCGCGGCCTGCGGCTGGCGGTCTGCGGCTCGGCCCCGCTGAGCCCGGACCTGGCCGGCCGGCTGCCGCCGGTGCTCGGACGGCTGCCCCTGGTCAGGTACGGCACCACCGAAAGCGGCCTGGACGTCTCCAACCCGCTCGCCGGTCCCCGCGCGGACACCCTCGGGGTGCCGCTGCCCGGCGTGCTGGCCCGGATCCAGGGGGCGGAACGCCCGGCGGATCCCGGGCAGGACGGCGAGATCCAGGTCCGCGGGCCGCACGTCTTCACGGGCTACTGGAACGACCCGGCCGCGACCGCGGCCGCGTTCACCCCGGACGGCTGGTTCCGTACCGGCGACATCGGGGCCGTCGACCCCGCCTCCGGGCACCTGGTGATCCGCGGCCGGACCAAGGAGATGATCATCAGCGGCGGGCTGAACGTCTACCCGCGCGAGGTGGAGATCGCCCTGGAGAGCCACCCGTCGGTGGCCGAGGCCGCGGTGGCGGGGGTTCCCGACGAGCGCTGGGGCGAACGGGTGACCGCCTGGGTGGTACTGCGGGACGGGTGCGGATTCGACGAGGCGGCGCTCATCGCGCACGCCCGGACGGTACTGGCCGGGTACAAGTGCCCTAAGCGGGTGTTCCAGCGGGCCGAGCTGCCGCGCAACTCACTCGGCAAGATCGTCCGCAGCCAGCTGCGCTGACTTCAGAGGTCGCGGGGGGAACTCTTCGCCAGGCCGTAGCGGGCCGCGACCGGGTTCCACACCTGCACGAACGCCGCCTTGGCGGCGTCCGCCTGCTGGCTGGTGCTGAACGCGGCATTGTAAGTGAAAGACTGGCTGGACGGGATGCACCCGCTCGCCTTCTGCTGCCGCGCCCAGCTCAGGTAGTCCTGGTCGGCCTTCAGCGAGCGGCTCAGCGCGGTGATCAGAGCGGACTTCACCTTCGCGCCGTCCGGGAGGGCCGAGACCGTCAGGGCCGACGCCCGGTGGTACTCGCTGGTCCGCTGGTTCACCACGTCCTGCAGCTGGCTGGCCGCGCCGCCCAGGTTCACGCACGAGCCGACCTGCTTGACGGCCTGGTGCAGGGCCGTCCGGGCGTCCGCGCTCGAGGCCAGCAGGGTGTCCAGGGCGACCGCCTGCCGGGCGGCCGCCGACGACGCAGGCGAGGATGACGTCGCCGGCGGGGACGCCGGCGACGCGGACGCCGTCGGCGGGGACGCCGGCGAGGATGCCGGGGCCGCCCCGGCGGAGTGGCCGGAAGCCGGGCGGTTGGACAGGATGAACCCGGTCACGACCGCGGCGATCACCACGACCACGGCCAGGGCCGCCAGCGCGGGCCGCAGCCAGCGCCGGCCCGGCGGGGAGCTCTGCGGAGGGCTCGGCGGCGGACCGGAGCCGGGCCGGGGCGCGGGCCCGGCCGGCCAGTCGGCCGTGTCCGCGGGCGGCCCGGCGGGCGCGGCCGCGATCGGAGCGAATTCCCCGGCCGGGGCGGCGGGCGAGGTGAAGTCCGGGGCGAGCGGGGCGGCCGGCGTGAGTTCCCTGGGCCTGGGCGCAATCAGCAGGGACGGCCCGGCCAGGCTGACCGGGATGCGCTGGGCGGCCGGGCCCGGGCCGGCCGGGGCCTGCTGGCGGGCCGGCGCCGGCCCGGCCCGCAGCACCGACCCGAGGCCCAGGGCGGCGCGCAGTTCCGCGGCGAACCGGCCGCAGCTCGGGTACCGGTCGGCCGGCTCCTTGGCCAGCGCCCGGGCCAGCACCGCGTCCACCGCGGCGGGCAGGCCCGCCCGCCGCGCCGCCGCCACCGGCGGCGGCGCGTACAGCTGTGAGTACATCAGCGTCAGGCCCTGCTCCGCGCCGAACGGCGGCGCCCCGCAGAGCAGCTCGAACGCGGTGCAGGCGAGCGCGTAGAGGTCGGCCCGGCCGTCGAGCACGTCCCCCTCGATCTGCTCGGGGGCGAGGTAGTCGAGGGTGTCGGCGATCTGGTCCGCCGCCGTGACCAGGCCGGGCGGGAACACGCGGCCCATCCCGAA
>JAICWX010000514.1 GCA_025934635.1 Streptosporangiaceae bacterium
CTAGTAGGACAGCAGCCATTTGGTTCTTGAGCTGGGATGTTCTTGGCTGGTAGCAGATGCTGCTGGCTGGTCATGGGGCAGCCGCCCCGCGATCATGCAGTTTGTGAGGACAACAGAATCTGGGGCGGCTGCTGCCGCCAGGATAGCCGTGCGGAAACGCGGTGAGCTGCTGGGCTTACTGCAGCCGTGTTTTGCCAGGACCGGGCCGTGGCTGCAGGCCGGGAAGTACCTGTGTGCCCTGGCCAGCGGCCTGGCCAGGCGTAACGGCTGGACGATCGCCGAGCATGCCGGGGACCGGGCGCCGGATAAGACCCAGCGGCTGCTCAGCCGTGCCGTGTGGGACACGTCCGCGGCGGCGGGCGTGGTGCGCCGGTTCGCCGTGGCCGGCCTGGCCGAGGCTGCGCGGCGTTCTGGCCGGCGGGGCGGGCTGGCGGCCGGGGTGCTGGATGAGACCGGCCAGGAGAAGTCCGGCACCGCCACGGCCGGCGTGCAGCGGCAGTACCTGGGCTGCGCCGGGAAGGTCGCCAACGGGATCAATACCGTGCACCTGGCCTACGTGCGCGAGTATGCGGGGCACGCGCTGATCGGCGCCCGGCAGTGGATCCCGCGGGCCCAGATCGATGACCCGGCCAGGTCGGCGGCGATGGGCCTGCCGCCGGACCTGGAGTTCCGGACCAAGGGCCAGCTCGCCATCGACATCATCACCGAGGCGCTCGCGGACGGCATCGCCTTCGATTTCTTCTGCGGCGATGAGGTCTACGGCAGCTGCACGCAGCTACGGGAGTTCCTCGAGGACCGCGGCCAGGCCTACGTCCTGCGCGTGGCACGGAACTTCCGGCTGACCCTGCCGGGCGGGAAGCGGCTGACCTGCGCGGACGCCGCGAGCCAGCTGGCCGCCGGTCACGGCGAGGTCCGCTCGGCCGGGACCGGAGCCCGGGGCCAGCGCTGGTACGCCTGGTCCTGGCTGGCCACCGCATCGGCGCGGCACTACCTGCTGATCCGCCGCCACCTCAAGACCGGCGAGCTGGCGTTTCACTACTGCTTCGTGCCCGCGGGCCAGCCGGTGACCATCACCCGGCTGATCCGGGCAGCAGGGCTGCGCTGGCCCGTGGAAGAGCAGTTCCGGGCCGGGAAGGACTTCCTGGGCCTGGATGAGTCCCAGGTCCGGCTCTACCACGCGATCGCCCGGCACACCGTGCTGGTCATGGCCGCCCTGGCCATCTGTGCCGTCACCGCCGCCCAGCTCAGGCACCGCACCGACACCCAGGCACCGCCCCCGGTCCGGCCCGGGCAGGCCGCGCCCGCCGACACGGGCATGATCCCGCTGACCACCGCCGAGATCGCCCGCCTGCTCGCCCGGCCAGCCCTGCCCGGAGCCGCCGTCCGCTGGCTCACCTTCCGGCGCCGCCACCAGGCCCGCGCCCGCTGGTACCACCAGCGCACCCGGCTCACCCGCAACCAATGAAATACAGCCTGGTCAACTACCCAATGGCTGCTGTCCTACTAGGCTTACGTATGGTCGGCAGAATTTATTTATGCACGTTTGAGCCGTCCAGTAGTGGAGTCTCGCTGCCAACCTTCTGGAACCGTCATATCTGACGGCCATCGTGCCCCAGCAAGGTCCGCCTCAATGAGGCGCGCCTTCATGGGATCTGTGTCCCTGAAGTCCACGTTGGTAAGATTTGCATATTCGAAGCCAGCACCAAGAAGATTTGCACAGTTAAGGCGGGCGCCGGAAAGATTTGCATGTTTAAGGTCCGCAAGAGTGAGATTGGCATAGGACAGATCCGCGTGGGAAAGGTCGGCACCCGAGAGATTCACGTGATCAAGGTCCGTGCCATAAAGGATAGCGCTAGAAAAGCACACATCCTTAAGGATCACCCAAGTGATGGCCGCATTATTGAGGTTGATCGGGTCAAGGTCTCGCTTGGGATCCCGACGCCCGATGACGGTTACGGCTGCCTGCACGTCAGGCCGCGTCTGATGCGGCTCAGTCCGCCTCTGCTTGCTCGCCGACAGCGGCCACTGCTCGCGGGAGTGTTCCCTAATAAAGGCAGCAAGAACTTCCATCACGACCGGATGATCTCTGGGTGAGTCGCGGGCAACTCGCTCCAGAGCGTAGATGCCTCCGATCCTCACATCCAGAGCTGATGAGCCGAGTTGCTCGATGGCTCTACTGTAACGGTCGGTTACCTGCCCCTCGCGCGACAGCGTGAAGTTCCTCGCTGTATACACTAGCGCCCCTGCAGCGAATAGACCCGCGCTAAGAGCCAGCAACCGGCCCCGTGCAGCATCCCGTGCCGTCTGCAAAAGAGGTCCCTTAACGGAGCCGATGTCATGGCTCGCGAGCCAATCCGTTGCCGGAACGAGCAGCACCCACATGATTGCTGCGATCGACACGACGGCGACGACCCCGCCTGCCAGCCATCGGACGGTCCGTGGCCAAACAGCCCAGTTCAACACGTGCAAGACGTTAGAGGAATAAGCCGAAGTCCGCTAGGTCACGAATACGACAGCTCCTGTCCGCTCGTTAGCGTAAACAACGAGTAGCTGCTGCAGGCTCCCCGCCAGCTCGCTGGCCGCCGTCAGCCATGTGCAAACTACATGAGGTGCGTCATATTCTCCACGCTGCCAACATCCGCTCGTAGCCGCGGACAGGGCTGTCACGTCCGCGACAGTGCTCTATGTAGTGGAATTGTGTTATGCGGGTCCGGCCAGTTGTGATGCGAGAGTGAGGGCGGCGATGAAGGGCTCGCGGACCAGCGGATCGCAGTAGCGGGCCTCGAGCGTGGCCTTGTCGGCGTCTGGATCCTGTCCGGCAGGAAAGTCCTGGCCGTCGCCGCAGGCCAGGGGCATCGGCCTGCGGCCGTCCCAGGACGGGCCGCCGGGGAAGGTGGTGTCGATCCTGACCTGATGGCCGGCCATGGTGATCACCAGGTAGCGGTGCACATCGGTCAGCCCGCTGTCCGGGACGGCTCCGGCCGCGTCGGCTCCGTACTGCTGGGTGACCGATTCACGGGACACGCGGTAAACGCGGTGAACCAGCCCCGGCCGCAGGTCCGGCCAGCGCTCCCGGACCAGCTGCGCGAGCAGGGCATGCTTGGTCGAGCAGGTCCCCTTCCACTCGCTGATGACCCCGTCGGCCGTCCGTGATTCCGGCCTGCCGTACGGGATGGCCTGGACCGCGTTGACGACCTGGCGCAACGGGGCATCGCCGGGGATGCCGGCCCGCGCGGCAAACCGGGCAAACTGTGACTCGCCCACCTGATCCAGGCTATCGGCCCGCCGATCCCGGCGCCGACCTCAGGACCGGCATCATCACCAACGCGCGGATCCGCCGCGTTCAGAATGAGCAAGTAGGTGTGAGCCGCGACCCGGGCAAGGTTGAGCGCATGCATGACGGCCGGTCGCCCGGGGAGCGAGACGGGACGGGATGCCCGCTGGCAGGCAGCGGCAGCGGTGCTCATCGGTTCAGGCAGCACTGGCCTTTCGCGTTGACCGGCTGATTCCCCGGGTGATCTGCGCTCCGCCGCCTGGCCGGCGTATGTTGGTGGTCCGTGCGCTTGTTCCGGGCTATCGCGGCGGGCGCCGCCGCGATTATGCTGGCGGCGTGCGGGGGTAGCCCGGGCCGGGCCGGGCCGGGGCGCCGCCGTCAGTGGCGTGGCTGGTGTACCGGCACCTGCCCGGCGTGGTGGATCTGGCCGGGCCGCGGGGCGACGGGTCGTTCCTGGTGGCCGCGGCCGGGCGGCTGTTCGTCCTGGGACGTGACGGCACGCTGAGCCCGTTCGCGCGCGGCGCGGGCGGGTACCTGACCGCGACGGGAACCGAGCCTTACCTCGTGCTGGCGAGCGGCGGTGCGGTCCGGGGAACTTCGTGCTCGTTCGGGAACGGCACGGCCTTCGCCCTGGAGCCCGGCCCGCGTCCGGGTGTCGTCATGATCAGCCCGCAGGGCCGGGCGCGGCGGTTTGCCAGCCTGCCGCCGGGCCGCTCCCTGTCCGGGATCGCGTTCGACAGCACCGGGCGGTTCGGGCACCGGCTGCTGGTCACCGCCGGGCGCGGCGGCCGGACCACGGTGTTCGCCATCGGCTGTGACGGCCGGCTGTCCGCCATCGCCGCTGGCGCGCCGGCCGTCGAGGGAGGGATCACCGTGGCACCGGCGGCCTTCGACAGGTTCGGCGGCGACCTTATCGCCACGGACGAGGCGAGCGGCCGGGTGTACGCCGTGGATCCGGCTGGGCAGGTCATCACCGTGGCGCAGCCGGCCCTGCCGGCCGGCGGCGACATCGGCGTGGAGTCCGCCGGGTTCGTCCCGCAGCGGGCAGCCGCCGCCTATCTGTTATGACGCACGGCTGTCAAACGGGCGATGTGGTACTCGTTGATGAGGCCGCCGAGGACCTGCCGTCGGCGGATCCGGTGCTCGGCGAGGTCGATCTCGGGTGGCCGGGTGTGAGCTTGGGCCGGTGGCAGCTGGCCCAGGGTGCGGTGCGGCCGGGCTGTGTTGTAGTGGGTCAGGTACTCGGTCAGTACCTGGCGCAGGTGATGCTCGTTGATGATCAGCATCTGGTCGAGGAGCTCGCGGCGCAGGGTGCCGATCATCCGTTCGCAGACGGCGTTCGCTCTGGGCGCCTGCGGCGGGCTGGCGAGAATCCTGGCACCCTCCGCCGTGAACACGGTATCGAAGGAGCCGGTGAACTGCCCGGCACGGTCCCTGATCAAGAACTGGATAGATGCGGCGCGCTGGCCGAGGTCCATC
>JAICWX010000464.1 GCA_025934635.1 Streptosporangiaceae bacterium
CCGTTCCGCGCCGATCATGTCGGCAGCCTGCTCCGCCCGGCTCCGCTGATGGCCGCCCGCGACGACTTCAAAGCCGGTCAGATCGACGCCGCCCAGCTACGGGCCGCTGAGGACGAGGCCATCCAAGCGGCCGTAAAGATGCAGCGTGACGTCGGTCTCCAGGACGCCACCGACGGCGAGTTCCGCCGGGCCACCTGGCACATGGACTTCATCAACCAGATCGGCGGCATCGGCCAGGCGGCCGGGCACATGAAGGTCCGGTTCCGCAACGCCAGCGGCGACATCGAGTGGACCCCCGCCGCCATCCACGTAGACAGCAAGCTCAGGATCGACCACACGATCTTCGGCGACCACTTCGAGTACCTCAAGTCACTGACCGGGGACCCGATAACGCCCAAGCTCACCATCCCGTCGCCCAACATGGTCCACTACCGTGGCGGCCCCGCCGCCATCGACGACAAGATCTACCCCGACCCCGACGAGTTCTGGCACGACCTCGCCGCCGCCTACCACGACGAGATAAACAGGCTGCACGCGCTCGGCTGCACCTACCTCCAGCTCGACGACACCTCGCTCGCCTACCTCAACGACCCGGCCCAGCGCGCCGAGCTGACCGAACGCGGTGACGACGCCGAGCACCTCCACCTGCGCTACATCAAGCAAGTCAACGACGCCATCCAGGGCAAGCCCGCCGGCATGACCATCACCACGCACCTGTGCCGCGGCAACTTCCGTTCCTCCTGGGCCGCGTCCGGTGGCTACGACTTCGTCGCCGAGGCCCTGTTCACGCAGCTCAACGTGGACGGCTTCTTCCTGGAGTACGACGACGAACGATCCGGGACCTTCGAGCCCCTCCGCTTCGTCCCGGAAGGCAAGATGGTCGTCCTCGGCCTGGTCACCACCAAGTCCGGCGAGCTGGAGCACCCGGCCACGCTGAAGCGCCGCATCGACCAGGCCAGCAAGTACGTCCCGCTGGACCAGCTGTGCCTGTCGCCGCAGTGCGGCTTCTCCTCCACCGTGGAGGGCAACTCGCTCAGCCAGGCTCAGCAGCTCGCCAAGCTCGACCTCGTCGTCAAGGTCGCCACCGACGTCTGGGGCTAACCGGGTAGGGCCGGCCGGGTAGGTTCGGGCCATGACGCTCGCGGTTGAGGCGGTCGGCCTGGTCAAGCGGTTCGGTAAGACACTGGCGGTCGACGGCGTCGACCTGGCCGTCCCGCCCGGCATGGTCCTCGGCCTCCTGGGCCCGAACGGCGCTGGCAAAACCACCGTCGTCCGCATGCTGGCCACCCTGCTGCGGCCCGACGCCGGCTCGGCCCGCATAGGCGGCGCCGACATCATCACCCAGGCCGACCGGGTCCGCGAGCTGATCGGCCTGACCGGCCAGTACGCCGCGGTCGACGAGGACCTGACCGGCTTCGAGAACCTGCTCCTGATCGGCCGCCTGCTCGAGATGCCGAAACGAGCGGCGAAGCAAAGATCGACCGAGCTGCTGGAGCGGTTCGACCTGGCCGACGCGGCCGGGCGCTCGGTCAAGACCTACTCCGGCGGCATGCGGCGCCGCCTCGACCTGGCCGCCAGCCTGGTCCAGCGGCCCGCCGTGCTGTTCCTGGACGAGCCGACCACCGGCCTGGACCCGCGCAGCCGGGGCGAGGTGTGGGCGATGATCAGGGCGCTGGTCGCCGAGGGCACCACGGTGCTGCTGACCACGCAGTACCTGGACGAGGCGGACCGGCTGGCCAACCAGATCGCGGTCATCGACCACGGCCGGGTGATCGCCACCGGCACCGCCGCCGAGCTGAAGGCCAAGATCGGCCAGCAGACCCTCGACGTGCGCCCGGCCGACCCGGCCGACCTGACCCGGGCCGTCGCCCTCGTCGCCGCCGCCGTGGGCCGCGAGCCGGTCAGCACCGACGAGGACCCGGGCCTGCTGTCCGTCCCCGTCGACGACGCCCAGGTCCTGCCCGCCGTGATCAGCGGCCTGCACGCCGAACGGATCGAGGTCACCGAGCTCGCCCTGCGTCTCGCCAGCCTGGACGAGGTCTTCATGGCCCTCACCGGCCACAGTGCTGATCAGGGCAGGGCCGAAGAGGGCAGCCAGTGACGGCCACGACCAGCCCCGGCCGCGCCCGCACCATGACCCCCGCCCGCGCCCTGCGCCACGCCATGACCCTGGCCTGGCGCTCCCTCGTCCGGATCAGGCGCAACCCCGAGCAGCTCCTCGACGTCACCCTCCAGCCGATCGTCTTCGTGACCCTGTTCGTGTTCCTGTTCGGCGGCGCCATCAAGGGCGAGAGCAGGCACACCTACCTGCAGTACGTACTGCCCGGCATCATGACGATGACGGTCCTGTTCGCCAGCATGGGCACCGGCATCGGCCTGAACACCGACGTCACCAAGGGGATCTTCGACCGGTTCCGCAGCCTGCCGATCTCCCGGTCGGCCCCGCTGACCGGGACGATCATGGGCGATTTCTTCCGCTACCTGATCTCGATCGCGATGGTCTTCGCCTACGGGTCGCTGCTCGGGTTCCGGATCGCCACCAATCCGCTGTCGGCGCTCGGCGCGGCCGGGCTGATGTTCGTCTTCGGCTTCGCCGTCGGCTGGATCTGGGTGCTGCTGGGCCTGTACGTGAAGTCGCCGCAGAGCCTGCAGGGGTTCGGCTTCATCGTGATGTTCCCGCTCGCGTTCGGCAGCAACGTGTTCATCCAGACCGGCACCCTGCCCGGCTGGCTGCAGGCCTGGGTCCGGATCAACCCGGTGACCGAGCTCACCGGCGCCGCCCGCGGCCTGATGCTGGGCGGCCCGGTCGCCACCCCCGCGTGGCATTCCGTCGCCTGGAGTATCGCCATCACCGCCGTCTTCGCGCCGCTCGCCGTACGCCGCTACCGCCGCATCGGCTAACCCCCAGTTCACAACCTTTTCCCCCGAACGAGTCCGGCTCACCTCCACGCCCACCCCCCGAGTCCCGGCGGCCCCGTCCGTCGACTAGCAATCTAAGTTGCTAGTATGCTAGCATCGACTCGTGGGCGACGAAGAGGTCAAGCAATTCAACGTGTACCTGCCGGTCGAGCTGATCAAGCAGGTCAAGCACCGCTCCATCGAGTCGGGCCTGTCCCTGTCGGCGCTGGTCGCCGACGCCCTGCGCGCCTACCTCGACGACGGAAAGGAATCCTGACATGACCACCGAAGGCATCGAGGCCGTGTTCCTCACCACTCACAACTGGGGGAAGGCGGCCAAGTTCTTCCAGGCCCTGGGCTTCGAGCTGGAATTCGCGACCGACCACGGCTCCGGCCAGCTCCGCAACGGCAGCGGCCCCTACGTCTTCATCGCCGAGGTCCCGGAGAGCGAAGCGCCGGGGATGCAGCTCGTGCTGAAGGCCGCCGACGCGGAAGCGCTGCGTCCCGACCCCGCCGTCGAGGTGGTCACCCCGCTCGCGGACACGCACTACGGCACCCGGGAGATGACCGTCCGCGACCCCGACGGCCGCCAGTGGACCATCCAGGCCCCGGCCGCGAAATGACAGACCACGCCACGACCGCCGGACAGGTCCGTGAGCAGGCCAGCGCGCCGGACAGCACCGCGGTGCGGGTCGCTCTCTGGCGGGCGATGCACGTCCTGGTCGACCCGCCGCCGCACGTGCTCGAGGACCAGCTCGGCCTGCGGCTGGCGGCGCCCGCCGACGGCTGGCGGGCCCGCCCGGACATGGATCCGGACGGCACCCGCGGCTTCCGGGCGGCCATCGTGGCCCGCGCCCGCTTCGTCGAGGACCTGGCCGTCGAGCAGGCCGGCCACGGCGTCGGCCAGTACGTCCTGCTGGGAGCCGGCCTGGACACCTTCGCCCAGCGCCGGCCGCCGGCCGCGTCGAACCTGCGGGTGTTCGAGGTCGACCAGCCCGGCCCGCAGGCCTGGAAGCGGCAGCGGCTGCTCGAGCTCGGCCTCGGCGTGCCCGGCTGGCTGCGGCTGGTCCCGGTCGACTTCGAGGCGAACGGGTCCTGGCAGGAGCAGCTGGCCGCGGCCGGCTTCGATCCGGCTCAGCCCGCGGTCGTCGCCTCCGCCGGCGTCACCATGTACCTCACCCGCGACGCCACCGCGGCCACCCTGCGCCAGGTCGCCCGGCTCGCCCCCGGTTCGACCCTGGCGATGACCTTCATGCTCCCGCCCGGCCTGCTCGACGATCGCGACCGCTCCGGACTCCAGGCCTCCCGGGATGGCGCGCGCGCCTCCGGAACCCCGTTCATCAGCTTCTACACCCCGCCGCAAATGCTGGCCCTGGCCCGCGAAGCCGGCTTCGCGGCCGCCCGGCACGTTCCCGGTTCCTCGCTCGCCGACCGCTACTTCGCCGGCCGCCCCGACGGCCTGCGCCCGTCGAGCGGCGAGGACCTGCTCGTCGCCACCACTTAATACGGGGCCTGCCGGCCCGAGTGCCCTGATGGCCTTCTCTACCCGTGGTATGAGAGCAGGTCTACCCGGCGGCTGATGCGCGGGCGTCGTGCGGTCGCGACGATGAGGTCATGACAGTGTCCCGACCTCAGCGGAGGCGAGAGATGGTTGATCAGCAGGAACTGCGGGCCTCGGACCGCGATCGGCAGCAGGTCGTGGAGCGGCTGCGCGGCGCGCTCGACGATGGCCGCCTGACGATGGCCGAGTACGTGGACCGGATGGGAGTCGCCTATCAGGCGGCGACCTATGGCGACCTGGCCCCGCTGTACGCCGACCTGCCTGCCCCTGCCCCTGCCCCTGCCCCTGCCCCTGTCCCTGCGCCGGCCCCGGGCCCGGCGCCAGCCGGTCCGGGAACGGCCGCGGCACCGCCGGCCGTCACCTCCCGCGCCGGCGGCCTGGCCGGATTGCCGCTGGTGCTCAAGCTCTTGTGGACCGTGTGGCTCGTCGCCGTGTCGGTCAACGTGGTCGTCTGGATCCTGGTCAGGGACCCCGGCGGTCATCTGTCCTACCCCTGGCCGCTCTGGGTCGCCGGCCCGTACGGCACGGTGCTGTTCGCCGTGTCGGCCAGCGTCATCCTGTTCCGCCGGACCCGGCCACCCGTTCGCTGCCGATGCGGCAGCTGACCGCCACGGCGACCTATCTGCCGCGCCACCACCAGCCACCATCCGTCCACTCCACCTCCCGGCCACCCCACGCGCTTCGGCCGCCTCGACCCGGCGCCGATTCCAGTCTCAGTATTCGCATTCGCACCACCGGTCCCCGTCGTCACCCATTCCGCCTCCCCGTAACGACGTTGATGCTCCATCGATGTCGCTATTACGACATCAATGCTCCACCGATGTCGTGAGCCACGGCCTCCGGACTGCTTTTCTCTCCCATTATCGTGTTCGTATTTCACATCCTGTCTGTAAAGGATTACGGTGTGACGCGGAATCGGCCCCGATACTTGCTTGGTGCCGATCTAGGGTCGCCTTTGCCGAAGGAATGCCGATCACATGCCGAACGATGCCGATCGGACCGGGACGCCCGCGGGCGTGTTCGGCGCGGAACTGCGGCGTAAGAGCAGCTACAGCGGCAGCAACGGCGGCGACTGCGTCGAGGTCGGCACCGCTCGCCGAGCCGTAGCGGTCCGCGACAGCA
>JAICWX010000620.1 GCA_025934635.1 Streptosporangiaceae bacterium
GACCACTTCTGCCCCGGTGGCGCCGGCGTTCCGCTGACCGATTCCGGCCCGATCGGCCTCGGCCCGGACGGCGACGACCCCAGTGGCGGCCCGGCCGACCTGGACGCTAACGTGGCCCGGGCCGCTGGGCAGCACTGCGGCCGCTGCGGCCAGCCCATCACGGCACGCCAAGACACCCGCCGACGCATCGGCGGCACCTGGGTGCACGAAGCCTGCCCCAGTTAACACAATCCCTCAGCTAACACTGGTCCTCAGCTAACACAGGTCCTCAGCTAACACAGGCCCTCAGCTAGCACTGGTCCTTAGCTCTCACGAGGCGAGCTGGACCTCGATGACCTCGGTCATCGCGACGACCCGGTCGCGTTCGTCGGCCAGCGCCTGCCGCCGTTCGTCGGCCATGAACTGGTCGACTGCCTGCTGCGACGGGAACTGCAGGGTCTGGATTTCCAGCGGCTGGACCTCGAGTGCGTGATCGTCACCGCCGTTCCTGGCCCGCTGGATAATCCGGCCGCCGTACTCCGTGGCGATGCCGAGGACCTTGTCTTCGTACGCGATCAGGCCGCTGGCCGTGCCCGGGTTAGCCCACAACAGCACGCACAGCGTCACCGGTCTCGCGGGTGACTGGGAATCTTGCATCCCCATAGGATGCCCGATGACAGCCTCCATTTAGGAGAAGCCATGCAGATTAACGAATCTGTTGCACTTGTAACCGGGGCCGATCGTGGTCTAGGACGGGCGTTTTCCCGGGAATTGGTCCGCCGCGGGGCAGCCAAGGTCTACGGTGGGCCCGGCATCCGGACCAGGTCACCGAGCCGGGCGTGACCCCCGTAGCGCTGGATATCACCGACCAGGCCCGGGTCGCCGAGGTTGCGGTGCAATGCCCGGATGTGAGCTTGCTGATAAACAACGCCGGGGTCCTGAAGTACAGCATGTTCATCAATGCGCCGAGCCTCGAAGCGGCCCGCGCCGAGATGGAGACGAACTACTTCGGCACCTTGTCCATGTGCCGCGCCTTCGCCCCGGTCCTCGCCGCCAACGGCGGCGGCGCCATCGTCAACATGCTCTCCATCACCAGGGCACTCACGTCGTCGGCGTCCACGCCGGCTTCATCGACACCGATATGGCCGCCCTGGTCGACAGCCCCAAGGACAGCCCCTCCGAAGTCGCCCGCCTGACCTTCGACGCCGTCGAGTCCGGCCAGCCCGAAGTCCTGGCCGACGACCGCACCCGCACCGTCAAGTCCCAACTGTCCCGCGACCACGACCTCATCTACCCCGCCATCCAGCAGTTCTGGGACGACGCCATCAAAGGCACCAGCTAGCTCCCACCTCCACCGCCCCGTCAGCACGCAGCGGAAGCCCAGTGAAGCCGCAGCCCGCCAGCGCAGCCCCGGATTCAGTGGTTGTGGCGCCCTACCGGATAGGGACTGTAGGTTGTGACGTTCTACCGAAACGCCCTAGTCCGTAATGCGGCTTTTGTCGGCAATTGCGAGCAGCGGCGAGCGTCGCAGCGAGGCGTGGGTGCGGCTCTGCCGGACTGAGGGATCTTGCCACTAGCGCGTGGCCCAGATCCCCAGCCTCAGCTGCCGCGTCCGTACCACATCCCACACCCGTCACCCCGCCCCGGCCCTCATCCGCTCCGGCAACGACATCGATGCTCCATCAATGTCGTGGGAGCAGCATCGATGCTCCATCAATGCTGCTAGCAAGCCCGGCCAATGCTGCTAGCGCGCCCAGCGGGCCACCCCAGAATGCGCCAGCTGTCACTAGAGCCACTTCAGCAACACCTGCCCCGCGTCTGACGCTTACCGCGAAGAGCTACCCGTGAGCCGTGAAGCCGCGAGCCGTGAAGCCGCGAGCCGCGAGCCGTGAAGCCGCGAGCAACCGGGTGCCCCCGCAACCCGGCGCTCGCACTCAACCAAGCCCGCACTCAACCAAGACCGCGCTTAACCCAGACCAGCGACCCCGACCAGGTTCCCCTCGGGGTCGGTGAAGTGCCCCACGACCAGCCCGGACGGTGCCTGCTCGGGCCCCATCCGGCGCTTCCCGCCCAGGCTCTCCGCCTTCTGCAGCGCCGCCTCGACGTCCGGCACCGCGATGTAGAAGACCGCGTGCCCCTCGTATCCCGGACCGCCGCCGACGCCACCGGGGATCCCGGTCCCGTCGGAAAGCGCCATCCGGTTGATGAAGCCGTAGTCCGCCGGGTCGGACACCGCCTCCGACACCGGAGAGGGCAGGTCGAACTCCCACCCGAACAGTTCGCCGAAGTAGTCGCGCAGCTTGGCCGGGTCCTTCCCGATGATCTCGAAGTGCACAACCGGCTGTCCCATGGTTACTCCCTTCGTGCTGACCGTTCCGCAGCCAGCGCATGCAGACCCTCGAAGGCAGACGAGCAGGCCAGGCGAAACTCATCGCCGGAGTGCGAAGTTAGGCCGGCGCTCGCGACCGGCCGGCCGCGAGCCAGCGCCCGCGGCCGAAACGGCCGCCGGATGGCATCAGCCCATGGACTTCGACCCGTCCAGGGCCTCGCGGATGATGTCGGCGTGGCCGGCGTGCTGCGCGGTCTCCCCGACGATGTGCACGAACACCCGGCGGGCCGAACGCCGGCCGTCCGGCGGGAACCAGGGCGCCTTCGGCAGCGGGTGCGAGATGCTC
>JAICWX010000194.1 GCA_025934635.1 Streptosporangiaceae bacterium
ACACGATGACCGAGCCGCGGTCGACCCCCGGCGGCCTGACCACGCAGTTCTCCTCCGCCGGCCACTACGAGCTCGGCGACGACGAGGCGCTGATCGTCACCGTGCCGCGCTGCGCGGACGCGCCCTACCAGGGCATCCAGCTCGGCAGCCTGTGGTACATCTCGCTGGACTACATCAACCACCAGACCAGCCTCACCGCCGACCAGGCCCGGGCCGACCCGGACGGCAGGCTCCGCTTCGTGATCAGCGAGCGCGACCCGGGGCTGGCCAACTGGCTGGAGCTCACCGGGCGCCGCCGCGGCTACGTGCAGATCCGCTGGCAGCAGCTGCGGCGGGACCTGACTCCGGACGACGGCCCGCAGGTGTCGGTGGTGCCGTTCGATGAGGTCGGCCGCGTGCTGCCGTACTACGACCAGGCGCGGGTGAGCGCCGAAGGCTGGCGGGCGCGGATCGCGGCGCGCCAGGCCGCCGTGGCGGAAAGGATGCTGGGCTGATGATGCTGCCGGACAAGGTGGTCGTGGTGGCCGGCGTCGGGGCCGGGCTCGGCCGTTCCATCGCGCTGGCCGCCGCCCGCGAAGGCGCCGACGTGGTGCTGGCCGCGCGGACCGCGGCGCGCCTGGACGAGGTGGCCAAGGAGGTCGACGCACTCGGCCGCCGCGCCCTGGCGGTGCCCACCGACCTGTCCGACGCCGCGGCCCAGGAGCAGCTGGCCGAGGCGGCCCGGAACTCGTTCGGCCGGATTGATGCCCTGGTTTACAACGCGCTCGCGATGCCGCCGATCAAGGGCCTGGAGGTCGTGCCGCTGGAGGCGCTGAGCGCCAGCTTCGACGGCAACGTGGTCTCGGCGCTGCGGCTGACCAGGCTGTTCACCCCGCTGCTGGCGGAGAGCAAGGGCGCGGTGGTGATGGTCAACTCGATGGTGGTGCGGTTCTCCCAGCTCGGGATGGGGCCGTACAAGCTGACCAAGGCGGCGCTGCTGGCGGCGGCGCAGAGCCTGGCCACCGAGTTCGGGCCGCGCGGGATCCGGGTGAACTCGGTGGCGCCCGGTCACATCTGGGGCGACTCGCTCAAGTGGTACTTCGGCTACCTGGCGCACAAGCGCGGGGTCGAGGCGGACGACATCTACGCCGAGACCGCGGCCGGCATCGACCTGCGCCGGCTGCCCGAGCCGGACGAGATCGCGGACGCGGTCGTCTTCCTGGCCTCGCCGCTGGCCCGGGCGATCACCGGGCAGTGCCTCGACGTCAACTGCGGCGAGTACCACCATTGAGCGAGCTGGGCACCGTCGAGGAGCTGCAGGAGCTGGCGGCGCGGGCCACCGGGCTGAGTGATTTCGGGCCGGACGATTACGTTGACGGGCTGGCCGTGCTGGTGGACTCCTATCACCGGGAGGCCGGCCTGACCCCGCGGGGCGTGCGGGTGACCCGGGCCATGCTGCGCGGCGCGCTGACCGCCCGGCTGATCAGCGAGGCGGCCTGGCAGGCGCACCCGGAGCACGCCCAGGTCGAGATCGCCCGGCCGCTGTTCGTCACCGGGCTGCCCCGGACCGGCACCACGGCGCTGCACCGGCTGCTGGTGGCCGACCCGGCGCACCAGGGCCTGGAGATGTGGCTGTGCGAGGTGCCGCAGCCGCGACCGCCCCGGGAGAGCTGGGCGGACGACCCGGTCTTCGCCTACATCCAGGCCGGCTGCGAGAAGCACCACACCGCGCACCCCGAGTTCATGGGGGTGCACTACATGGCGGCCGACCAGGTCGAGGAGTGCTGGCAGCTGCTCCGCCAGTCGATGCGGTCGGTCTCCTGGGAGTGCCTGGCCCACCTGCCGTCCTACTCGGCCTGGCTGAGCAGGCAGGACTGGACCGGCGCCTACCGCAGGCACCGGCGCAACCTGCAGCTCATCGGCCTGCCGGACGCCTCGAAACGGTGGGTGCTGAAGAACCCCAGCCACCTGTTCGCGCTCGACGCGCTGCTCGCGGTCTACCCGGACGCCCTGGTCATCCAGACGCACCGCGACCCGGGCACCGCGATCGCCTCGGTCTGCAGCCTGGCCGCGCAGGCCTCGGCCGGCTGGTCCGAGACCTTCGCCGGCGACGTCATCGGCCGCGATCAGCTGGAGCTGTGGGCCGCCGGGCTCGAGCGGTTCAGGGCCGAACGGGCCCGGCACGACCAGGCCCGCTTCCTCGACGTCCGCTACGAGGACCTGGTGGCCGACCCGGTGGGCACCGCCGAGGCGGTCTACGCCCACTTCGGACTCCCGTTCACCAGGGCCGCGGCCGGCCCCATGCAGGCCCTTTCGGCCGAACGAGTCACCGGGAGTCCCGGTACCGCGCCCGCGCACCGGTACGCGCTGGCCGACTTCGGCCTCACCGGCGCGGACGTCGGCGCGCGTTTTTCTGGCCTGACGGCAGAGCTGCGATAATCACAAGGTGAGCGCGACACGTGAGAGCGGTACCGCACGGGATAACGGGCCCGGCCCGGCGACCCGGTCCGGACGGCGGGCCGACGTGGTGCAGCTCGCGGGCGAGCTGTTCGCGCAGAAGGGCTACCGGGCCACCACCGTGCGCGAGATCGCGGATGCCGCGGGCATCTTGTCCGGCAGCCTGTACCACCACTTCGACTCCAAGGAGTCGATCGGCGACGAGATCCTGTCCGGCTTCATCAACGACGTGCTCGCCGACTACCAGGTCGCGACCGACTCCGGCGGCTCGCCGCGGGACGTGCTGGCGCAGATCGTGCGGTCGACCAGCCACACGCTGGCCCGGCACCGGCCCGCGCTGGCCATGCTGCAGAACGACTGGAGCTACTTCAGCGGGCAGCCCCGGTTCGGGTACCTGCGCAAGGCCGTGGGCGAGATCGAGCAGGCCTGGGTCACCCAGCTCGAGCGGGGCAAGGCGGAAGGGGTCTTCCGCGCCGACCTGGACGCCCGGCTCACCTACCGGCTGCTGCGGGACGTGCTGTGGATCCCGTCGCAGTGGCGGCTGGCCGAGGGCTACACCACCGACCAGGTGGCCGATGCGCTGCTGCGGCTGGTGTTCGAGGGGATCACGGCTTGAGCTGAAATAGGAACATGTTCTAATTTCTATCCATGGGCAAACTCCAGGGCAAGGTCGCGCTGATCACCGGCGGGGCCCGCGGCATGGGCAAGTCCCACCTGCGGCACTTCGTCGCGGAGGGCGCCCGGGTGGTCTTCGGCGACGTCCGCGACGACCAGGGCAAGTACGTGGCGGACAAGCTCGGCGAGGAGTCCTGCCGGTACCGGCACCTCGATGTCACCAGCGAGGACGACTGGGCCGCGGCGGTGACGGCCACCGAGGAGACGTTCGGGCGGCTTGACGTGCTGGTGAACAACGCCGGGATCTTGACGTTCGCCTCGATCGCCGAGATGACGCCGGACGCCTTCCGGCGGGTGCTCGAGGTGAACGCGGTGGGCTGCTGGCTCGGCATGAAGTCCGTGATCGAGCCGATGAAGCGGGCGGGCGGCGGGTCGATCGTCAACATCTCCTCGATCGAGGGGTTCACCGGCGCGGCCGGGCTCTCGGCCTACAGCGCGAGCAAGTTCGCGGTGCGCGGGATGACGAAGGCGGCCGCGCAGGAACTGGCGGAGTTCGGCATCCGGGTCAACTCGGTGCACCCGGGCGGGGTGCTGACCCGGATGGTGATGGAGTCGACCGATGACCGGGCCGCCTCCGATGACCGGGTAAGGAGCGCCGAGGCGTTCATGAAGGCGATGCCGCTGCACCGGTTCGCCGAGCCGGTGGAGATCTCGCGGCTGGTGGCGTACCTGGCCTCGGACGAGTCGTCGTACTCGACCGGGAGCGAGTTCGTCGCCGACGGCGGCCTGCTGTCCGGGCCCGGTTACTGAGGAGAGGCTGAATCATGGATGACGCGCTGGCGATCGCCGGCCGGGTGGCCATCGTGACCGGCGCGGGCAACGGGCTCGGCCGGGCGGAGGCGCTGGCGCTGGCCCGGGCCGGGGCGCGGCTGGTCCTCAACGACCTGCCGGGGGACGCGGTCGAGGCGGTGGCGGCCGAGATCGGGGCCGCGGGCGGCCAGGCCGTGGTGGCGGCCGGGGACGTCAGCGAGTGGACGGTGGGCGAGGAGATGCTGGCCACCGCGCTGCGCGAGTACGGGCAGCTGGACATCCTGGTCAACAACGCGGGCGTGCTGCGCGACCGGATGATCTTCACCATGTCCGAGCAGGAATGGGACCTGGTCCTGCGGGTGCACCTGCGCGGCCACTTCGTGACCACGCGGCTGGCCACCGCGTACTGGCGGGAGCAGCGGCGGGTGACCGGGGCCCCGGTCTACGCGCGGATCGTGAACACCTCCTCCGAGGCGTTCCTGCTCGGCTCGATCGGCCAGCCCAACTACGCCGCGGCCAAGGCGGGCATCGCCGCGCTGACCGTGACCACCGCGCGGGCCTGCGCCCGGTACGGCGTCCGGGCCAACGCCATCTGTCCCCGGGCCCGCACCGCCATGACGGCCGAGCTGATGGGGGCGGCGCCGGACGACGGCCCCGACCCGCTCGCGCCGGAGCACGTGGCGCCACTGGTGGTCTACCTGGCCGGCCCGGCCGCCGACGCGATCAACGGCGAGGTGTTCATCGTGCACGGCGGCGTCGCCGCGGTGATGGAGCCGCCGAAGGTCCGGACGGTGTTCCGCGCCGCGGGCACGCCCGACGGGATGTGGACGCTGGACGCGGTGCACGCCGCGCTCGGGCCGGCCTACGAGGCCGGAGCGCCGTCGATCGGCTTCCTGTGCGAGGACACCCTCGAGCTGGCCACCGAGACCATCGGGTTCTAGGGCCCGGAGCGGCGGACGGAGTGGAAGGCGGGACGTTCGCCGCCGCCGTGCAGGGTCAGGCAGGTGCCGCTGATGTACGCGGCTTGCGGCGAGGCCAGGAACAGGCAGGCGGCGGCCACGTCATCGGGGGTGGCCATCCGGCCCAGCGGCACGGTGGCGGCGATGGCGGCGGCGGTGGCCTCGTCGCCGTAGTGCTCGGCCGGGGACTCGGTGGCCACGAAGCCGGGGACCACGGTGTTGACCCGGACCTTGGGGCCCCATTCGATGGCGAGGCTGGTGACCAGGTGGCGCAGGCCGGCCTTGGCGGCGCCGTAGGCGGCGGTGCCCGGGGACGGGCGGGAGCCGCTCACGCTGCCGATCATGATGATCGAGCCGCCGCCGGGCTGGGCTTGCATCACCTCGTTGGCGGCCTGCGCGATGTGCAGCGGGGCGATCAGGTTCAGCTCGATGATCTTGGCGTGGAAGCGCGGCGAGGCGGTGGCGGCCGCGGCTTCCGGGGAACCGCCCGCGTTGCTGATCACCACGTCCAGGCCGCCGAAGCGCTCGGCCGCGGTCGCGATGAGCTGCCGCGCCTGCTCGGGATCCCGCACGTCGGCCGGGACGAAGGCGGCGGCCCGGCCGTCCGCGCCGGGCAGCGTGGCGGGCTCGGTCCGGCCGCAGACGAGGACCTGGCCGCCGGCCCGCAGGAAGGCGCGCGCGATGCCCGCGCCTATCCCCCGGGTGCCGCCGGTTACCACCACCCGGAGATCGGGAACAGGTTGATCGACGCCTCGCATGGCGCCATGTTAGGCTCGCGCCCAAGCAAACGCTAGGTCGGGACGCGGGCGAGTGGAGCAGCCATGGGCGTCGAGGTAAGCGGGGCCGACGGGGTCGCCGAGGTGGTGATCGACTTCCCGCCGGTCAACGCGCTGCCGGTCAAAGGGTGGTTCGACCTGGCGGCCGCGGTGACGGAGGCGGGGGCCGACCCGGCGACCCGGGTGGTGGTGCTGGCCGCCGGGGGGCGCGGGTTCTGCGCCGGGGTGGACATCAAGGAGATGCAGCGCACGAGTGGCCATGACGCGCTGCTCGGCGCGAACGCCGGCTGCGCGGCGGCGTTCGCCGCGGTGTACGACTGCCCGGTGCCGGTGATCGCCGCGGTGCACGGGTTCTGCCTGGGCGGCGGCGTCGGGCTGGCCGGCAACGCGGACATCGTGCTGGCGTCCGACGACGCGACGTTCGGGCTGCCCGAGGTGGACCGGGGGGCGCTGGGCGCGGCCACGCACCTGGCCCGGCTGGTGCCGCAGCCGCTGATGCGGGCCATGGTGTACACCTGCCGGACCGTCAGCGCCGGCCAGCTGCTCGCCTTCGGCACCGTGCTCGAGGTGGTGCCGCGGGCGGAGCTGCGGGAGCAGGCACGCGCCCTGGCCGGGGAGATCGCAGCCAAGGACCCGCAGGTCATCAGGCTGGCCAAGCAGTCGCTGAACGGCATCGACCCGGTCGACGTCAAACGGTCCTACCGTTACGAGCAGGGCTTCACGTTCGAGCTGACCCTGGGCGGCGCCGGCGACCAGGCCCGCCAGGCCTTCGTGGATGGTCACCAGTGACCCCGGACGAAATAGCCGGTGAGCTCCGGGACGGGATGACGATCGGGATCGGCGGCTGGGGGTCGCGGCGCAAGCCGATGGCGCTGGTGCGGGCGATCCTGCGGTCGCCGCTTAAGAACCTCACGGTGGTGTCGTACGCGGGTCCCGACGTCGGGTTGCTGGTGGCGTCCGGGCAGGCCAGGCGGGTCGTCACCGGGTTCGCGTCGCTGGACTCGATCGCGCTCGAGCCGCACTTCAGGCGGGCCAGGCAAGACGGCACGGTCGAGCTGACCGAACTCGACGAGGGCATGCTGCACTGGGGGCTGCTCGCCGCCGCCCACCGGCTGCCGTTCCTGCCGATCCGGGCCGGGCTCGGCTCGGGCGTGCTCGAGGTCAACCCCGGGCTGCGCACCGTCCGCTCCCCCTACGGCGACCCGTTCGGCCTCGGCGAGGAACTGGTCGCGGTGCCCGCGCTGCGGCTGGACGCCGCGCTGGTGCACATGAACCGGGCCGACGCCGGCGGCAACGCGCAGTACCTGGGACCCGACCCCTACTTCGACGACCTGTTCTGCCTGGCCGCCGAGCGCGCCTACGTCTCCTGCGAGCAGATCGTGCCCCGGCTGGAAGGGCCGCCGCCGACCATGCTGCTGAACCGGGCCATGGTGGCCGGCGTGGCGCCGACCCCGAACGGCGCGCACTTCACCAGCTGCGTCCCGGACTACGGCCGGGACGAGGCGTTCCAGGCCCGGTACGCCAAGGCGGCGGCCGGCCCCGGGACATGGAAAGAGTTCACGGACACCTACCTGGCCGGCGACGAGACCGCGTACCAGGAGGCAGTGCACCAGGAGGCAGTGCACCAGGAGGCAGTGCACCAGGAGGCTGGCCGGTGAATCCCACCAGGGCGGAGGTCTGCATCGCGGCCTGCGCCGAGGCGTGGCGCGGCGACGACGCCATCCTGGCCAGCCCGATGGGGCTGATCCCGGTGCTGGGCGCCCGGCTGGCCCGGCTCACGTTCGAGCCCGGGCTGCTGCTCACCGACGGCGAGGCCTACCTCGTCGACGCCGACGGCGAGATCGAGGGCTGGATGCCGTACCGCGCGGTGTTCACGATGCTGGCCGCCGGGCGGCGGCACGTGATGATGGGCGCGGCGCAGATCGACCGGCACGGAAACCAGAACATCTCGGCCATCGGCGACTGGAAGCGGCCCAAGGCACAGCTGCTCGGGGTGCGCGGCGCCCCCGGCAACACGGTGAACCACCCGGTCAGCTACTGGATCCCCCGGCACTCCCCGCGGGTGTTCACGCCCCGGGTGGACATGGTCAGCGGGGTCGGTTACGACCGCGGCGCGCGCGAGCTGCGGCTGGTGGTGACCAACCTGGCCGTACTCGATTTCCAGACGCCGGAGCGGGTGATGCGGCTGCGCTCGGTCCATCCGGGGGTGGCGGTGGCCGAGGTGGCGGCGGCGACCGGGTTCCCGCTCGCCGTCCCGGACGAGGTGCCGGTGACCCGGACGCCCACGGACGACGAGCTCGGGCTGATCAGGGAGCGGCTCGACCCGGACGGGGCGCGGGAGCGCGAGCTCGGGTGATCGCGACCGCCCTGACCGGGCTGCTGGGCATCCGCTATCCCATCGTGCAGGCCGCCATGGGCTACGTGTCCGGGCCGCGGCTGGCCGCGGCGACGTCGAACGCCGGCGGCCTGGGCCTGATCGCGTCGGCCACCATGAGCCTGGCCGAGCTGGAGAGCGCCATCGCCGAGACCGCGGCCCGGACCAGCGCGCCGTTCGGGGTCAACCTGCGGGCCGACGCCCCCGATGCGGCCGAACGAGTCCGGCTCATCGTCTCGGCGCACGTCCCCGTCGCCTCGTTCGCGCAGGCCCCGAAGCCGGACCTGATCGCGACGCTGAAGGAAGCCGGGGTGATCACGATCGCCTCGGTGGGCGCGCGCCGGCACGCCGAGAAGGCGGCCGGGTGGGGCATCGACGCGGTGATCGCGACCGGCGGCGAGGGCGGCGGCCACGTCGGCGCGGTGCCGACCAGCCTGCTGATCCCCCAGCTGGCGGCCGCGGTGGACATCCCGGTGATCGCGGCGGGCGGGTTCTTCGACGGCCGCGGCCTGGTGGCGGCGCTGGCCTGGGGCGCGGCCGGGATCGCGATGGGCACCCGGTTCCTGCTGACCAGCGACAGCCCGGTCGCCGACGCGGTCAAGCAGGTCTACCTGGCGGCCGGCCTGGACGGCACGGTGGTGACCCGGCGGGTCGACGGGGTGCCGCATCGTGTACTGCGGACGGCCATGGTCGATCAGCTCGAACGCGGGGGGCGGATCGGCGGCCTCATCCGGTCGGCCCGCAATGCCGCCGCGTTCCGCGGCGTGAGCGGGCTGAGCTGGCGGGAGATGCTTCGCCAGGGGCGGGTCATGCGCAGGGACAGCGAGTTCACCGTGGGACAGGTGCTGATGGCGGCGAATACGCCGGTGCTGCTGCGGGCGGCCATGGTGGACGGCCGGCCGGATCTCGGGCTGATGTCATCGGGGCAGGTGACCGGGCTGATCGGCGACCTGCCGTCGTGCGCGGAGCTGATCGAGCGGGTCATGGCCGAGGCCGGCGCCGCCCTGGATCAGCTGGCGGGGATGCGCGAGGGGTGACAAGCCACCCGTTCGGTGCTAAAGATCTTTTGTTTTGCTGGCCGCGGCCAGGACGCGCCGGGCCGGCTCCGAGGCCAGCATGTTGCCGAGGAAAAGCCGACTGTAACAGGCGCTCGATGATGGTGACGTTGGCCTGGCCGCCGCCTTCGCACATGGTGAGCAGGCCGCGGCGGCCGCCGGTGCGTTCCAGGGTGTGCAGCAGGGTGGTGAGCAGGCGGGCGCCGGTGGCGCCGAGGGGGTGGCCGAGGGCGATCGCGCCGCCGTTGGGGTTGACTCGGGCGAGGTCGGCGCCGGTTTCGCGCTGCCAGGCGAGGACGACCGGGGCGAACGCCTCGTTGATCTCGGTGAGGTCGATGTCGTTGAGGGTCAGGCCGGTCTTGTGCAGGGCGTGGGCGGTGGCCGAAATCGGGGCGGTGAGCATCAGCACGGGGTCGTCGCCGCGGGCGGACAGGTGGCGGATCCGGGCTCTCGGCTTCAGGTTCTGCTGGTTGACGGCGCGCTCGGAGGCGATCAGGAGGGCGGCGGCGCCGTCGGAGATCTGGCTGGCCAGGGCGGCGGTGACCGTTCCGCCGGCGCGCAGCGGTTTGAGGGCGGCCATCTTCTCCAGGGTGGTGTCGGCGCGGGGGCCTTCGTCTTGGCTGATGCCTTGGTAGGGGGCGATCTCCTGGGTGAAGTCGCCGTTCTTGATGGCGCGCAGGGCTCGCTGGTGGCTGGCCAGGGCGTAGCGTTCCATCTCTTCGCGGCCGATCCCCCACTTCCCGGCGATCAGGTCGGCCGCCCGGAACTGGGAGATCTCCTCGGTGCCGTAGCGGGCCCGCCAGCCTTCCGAGCCGCGATGAGGGTCGCTGGTCATGGCCGAGCCGATCGGGACCATGCTCATGTTCTGCACGCCGCCGGCGACGACCAGATCCGCGGTGCCGCTCAGCACGGCCTGGGCGGCGAAGTGGACCGCCTGCTGGGACGAACCGCACTGGCGGTCCACGGTGACGCCGGGCACCGCCTCGGGCAGGCCCGCGGCGAGCCAGGCGGTGCGGGCGATGTCGCCGGCCTGCGGGCCGACCGTGTCCACGCAGCCGAAGATCACGTCGTCGACGGCTTCCGGGTCGGCGTGGGCGCGGTCGAGCACGGCGTTGATGACGTGCGCGCCCAGGTCGGCCGGGTGCGCTCCGGCCAGGCTGCCGCCGCGGCGGGTGACCGGCGTGCGGACGGCTTCGACGAGGTAGGCCTCGGGCATCGGCGCCTTCCCGGGGTAGAATGCGTAGCTAGAACACGTTCTACTTTAGGGGACCGCATGCGCATCGCCTACACCCCGGAGCAGGAAGAGCTGCGGCGCGAGCTGCGGGCGTACTTCGCGACCGTGATGACGCCCTCGGTGCGGGAGGCGCTTTCGCTGGGTGAGGGCGACTACGGGAACGGGGAGGCGTACCGGCAGGTGGTCCGGCAGCTCGGCCAGGACGGCTGGCTGGCGCTGAGCTGGCCGGAAGAGTACGGCGGGCGCGGCGGGACCATGCTCGACCAGCTGATCTTCACCGACGAGGCGGCGGTCGCCCGGGTACCGGTGCCGTTCCTGACCATCAACACGGTCGGGCCGACGATCATGCGGTACGGGACTCCTGCGCAGAAGGCGTTTTATCTCCCGCGGATCGCGGCGGGCGAGCTGCACTTCTCGATCGGGTACTCCGAGCCGGAGGCCGGGACCGACCTGGCGTCGCTGCGGACGGTGGCGGTGCGGGACGGGGACGAGTACGTGATCAACGGGCAGAAGATGTGGACCAGCCTGATCCAGTACGCCGACTACGTCTGGCTCGCCTGCCGGACCGATCCCGCGGCCGACCGGCACAAGGGGCTGTCGATCATCATCGTGCCGGTTACGGCCGCCGGGTTTTCGTGGACGCCGGTGCACACGGTAGCGGGCGTCACCACGTCGGCGACGTACTACTCGTCGGTCCGGGTACCGGTGTCGTCGCTGGTGGGAGAGGAGAACCGGGGCTGGCCGCTGATCACCAACCAGCTCAACCACGAGCGGGTGGCGCTGACCTCGGCCGCGCCGGTGATGGCGGCGCTGGCCGAGGTGCGGGACTGGGCGGCGTCGGCCAAGCTGGCCAGCGGCGAGCGGGTCATCGACGCCGAGTGGGTGCGGCTGCACCTGGCCCGGGTGCACGCCAAGGCGGAGTTCCTGAAGCTGCTGAACTGGCGCATCGCTTCGGGGGGCGTGGTGGGGCCGGGCGACGCGTCGATGACGAAGGTGTTCGGTACCGAGTTCGCGGTGGAGGCGTACCGGCTGCTGACGGAGGTGCTCGGGGCGGGAGGCGCGGTGCGTTCGGGGTCGCCGGGGGCGCTGCTGGCCGGGCGGATCGAGCGGGCGCACCGGGGCGCGCTGATCCTGACGTTCGGCGGCGGGACCAACGAGATCCAGCGGGACATCATCGCGGCGGCCGGGCTTGGGCTGCCGCTGTCGCGACGGTAGCTCTTGGGAGGCTTTGATGGACTTTTCGCTGAGTGAGGCGCAGGGCGAGCTGGCCGGGCTGGCCCGGAAGATCCTGGCCGAGCGGGACGCGCCGTGGGCCGACCTGGCCGCGGCGGGCGTGCTGGCGGCGGGACTGCCGGTTTCCCTCGATGGCGCCGGGCTGGGGCTGGCCGAGCAGTGCTCGGTGCTGATCGAGCTGGGACGGGCGGCCTCGGCGGTGCCGTACCTGGCGTCGGTGGTACTCGGGGCGGGGGCCATCGCGGAATTCGGGACGCCGGAGCAGCAGCGGGAGTGGGCCGGGCCGGCCGGGCAGGGCTCGGTGGTGCTGACGGCGGCGCTGGCCGAGGAGGACGGGGATGATCTTTTGTCCCCGTCGGCTTCGGCCGTGCGCTCGGACGGGCGGTGGGTGCTGTCCGGGGTGAAGACGGCGGTGGAAGCCGCGCCGGAGGCCGGCCTGTTCCTGGTGCCGGCGTCGTCGCCGTCCGGGGTGCGGGTGTTCCTGGTGGTGCCGTCGGACGCCGGGGTGACGGTGGAGCCGCAGTCCCTGACGGACTTCGCCCCGGCTGGGCGGGTGGTGCTGGATGGCGTCGTGGTTCCTTCGGACCGGGTGCTGGGCGGCGAAGAGGTCGTTTCCTGGCTGGTGGCGCGGGCGACCGTGGGGCACTGCGCGGCGCAGGCGGGGGTGATCGAGCGGGCGCTGGAGCTGACCGCGGAGCATGCGCGGACCCGGGTGCAGTTCGGCCGCCCGATCGGGGCGTTCCAGGCGGTGGCGCAGCGGCTGGCCGACGCCTCCATCGACGTCGAGGCGGTCCGGCTCACCCTGTGGCAGGCCGTGTGGATGCTCGGTTCTGCTGGCTCCGGGCCCGATGTCGACCTGGCCGTGGCGACGGCTAAGTTCTGGGCGGCCGAGGCCGGGCACCGGGTGGCACACACCGCGGTCCACGTGCACGGCGGGACGGGGATCGACACGTCGTACCCGGTGCACCGCTACTTCACCGCGGCCAAGCACCACGAGTTCGCGCTCGGCGGCGCCACCGTCCAGCTCCGGCGCATCGGTGCGTCCTTTAGCTAGCACTGGCCTTTCGTTACGGTTAGCTCCATGACCGCGGGCATAGAGGCACCTATCACCGGCGTGACCGTCTTTACCGACGGCGCCCGGATCCAGCGCACCGGCACGGTGAGCGTCGAACCCGGGCGGCAGACGGTGCTGGTCGGCGGCCTGCCGGCCAGCCTGGATCCGGCGTCGGTCCGGGTCACGGCCCGCGGCGCGGGCCTGGCGCTGCTGAACGTCGAGGTCCGGCACGGCTACGCCGCCGATCCGCTGCGGGAACAGGTCGCGCGGCTGCGGGCCGAGGTCGAGCGGTGCCGTGACGCCGTCCAGGCGCTGGACGACGAGGACACCGCCGAGCAGGCGCGGCTCGATTTCCTCGGCCATCTGTCCGGGGCGGCGGCCACGGCCCTGGCCCGGGCGGTGAGCTTCGGCCGGGCCGGCCACGACGACCTGACCGGGATGGCCGGTCACCTGTCGGCCGACACGGCCGCGGCGCTCGGCCGCCGCCGCGACATCGGCGGGCGCCGGCGGGCCGCCCGCCGCGAACTCGAGGCGGCCGAACGGCGCCTCGGCGAGGCGGAGCAGCGGGCGGGCCAGACGACCCCGTTTTCCGAGGTCGCCGCGACCCTCGAAGCGGTGTCCGCCGAGGCCGGGGCGGCCGAGGTGGAGGTCTCGTATCACGTGGGCGGCGCGTCCTGGCGGCCGCTGTACGACCTGACGCTGAAGGGCGAGCAGCTGGCCGTCAGCTACCTGGCCGAGGTGACCCAGCAGACCGGCGAGGACTGGCCGGCCGTGGAGCTGGTGCTGTCCACCACGCGGCGCGGGCGGCACCGGGGGCTGCCCGAGCTCGACCCCTGGTATGTCCGGCGGGCCCAGCCGCCCGCCGCGCCGCGCGCCGTCCGGGCCCGGGCGGCTTCGGGCGGCCCGGTTCCGGCGCCGATGCTGCCGCCGCAGATGGCGGCGCCGGAGGCCGCCATGCTCAGCGCTGATGTGGTCGACGCGGCGGAGGCCTGGGCCGGGGTGGCCTACCGGGTGCAGCGCCCGCTGGCCGTGCCGGCCGACGGGGGGCCGCAGAAGACCAGCATCGCCCGGTTCGACCTCGACGCCACGCTCGACCACCTCACGGTCCCGGTGCTGGCCCCGGAGGCCTACCTGCGGGCCACCGCGGTCAACACCTCGTCGCTGCTGCTCCTGCCCGGCCCGGCCCGGGTCTTCCACGGCACCCAGTTCACCGGGGAGACCACTTTGGAAACCGTGGCCGCCGGCGAGGAACTCGAGCTCCAGCTCGGCGTGGACGACCAGATCCGGGTGGAGCGCCAGCTGCGCCGCCGCAGCACGAGCAAGGCCGTCATCGGCGGCACCCGCACGATCGACATCGGCTACGAGATCACGGTGGAGAACCACCGCCAGGGCCGGACCCGGGTCAGCGTCAAGGACCGCATCCCGGTCTCCGCCGACGGTGACATCAAGGTCCGGCTGCGGGAGGCCGGCCCGGCGCCGGCCGGGCAGACCGACCTGGGCGAGCTCAGCTGGGAGCTGCCGCTCGACGCCGGGCAGGCGGCGGCGATCCGCTACCGGTTCACCGTGGAGCACCCGGCGCAGGTGACGGTGACCGGGCTGTAGGAAGCGGCGCGCCAGTAGGAGGGGCTTGAAGCTAGCTCTGCGTTTCATCGCGAAACGGGCAATAGGATGCCATTCTCGATGACGACCGCGTGATGAATGACGTTGACCTCAGGCCGGTCCATCCGGGCGATTCATACGTGAACAGCGGCCGAAAATGCCTTGAATATAGAGTGCAGGCGGTTAAACGACGCTCCGGGGGTTGAATCGCGCCGTCGCGGGCTAAGTTCAGAAGGTGAGTGCTTTCCTCCGGGTGACCAAGAAGCTCATCTGCCCGCGCTGCGGCGACGTCCTCGCGGATGCCGATTACCGGCCGCTGGCCGGCAGCCTGACGCTCATCGCGCCGGACGGCGACCAGCTCACCCCGCAGATGAGCGCGGTCCATCTGCGCCGGGCCGAAGAGCAGCTGGCGACCGCCGCCTCCGCGGCCGACGCCGACGAAGCCCGGACGCGGCTGGAGTTCATCAAGCGCCATAGCGGCGAGCTGATGTACGACCTGCCGTGCCACCGGGGTCACTACACCCTGGCGACGGCCCCGCAGATGACGCGGGCGCTGCGCCAGACCCACGGGGGCTGGGTGAGCCTGTCCCCGGCCTGACCAGGGCTTTTTACGCCTGAGCTTTGTACGTCTCCGTCAGTCAGCTACGACGGCCCAGGCCTCGACCTCGATCATGAGGCCGGGGATGGCCAGCGCGCCGACCTGGACGGCGGTGCTGGCCGGCGGGCGGGCGACGTCCACGTACTCGTCGCGGACCGGGCGCACGACCGCGATCAGCGAGATGTCGGTGAGGTAGAAGCTCAGCTTGATCACGTCGGTGAAGGAGGCCCCGGCCGCGGCCAGCGCCCGGTTCAGGTTGGCGAACACCTGCCAGGCCTGCGCCTCCATGTCACCCGGCCCGACCAGCTCGCCGTTCTGGTCGAGGGCGACCTGCCCGGAGATGGCCACCCACCGGCCGCGGCCGGTCACCGCGTGGCTGTAGCCCGGGCCGGGTGCCAGCCCGTCGGGAGCGCGGAAATGCTGCAGTGCCGACATGCCGGCCCCTTCCGTAACTGTTTTCCCGGCTGTGTCCCCTTGTCCAAGGCTATCGGGGTTGGGTGGTGACGTCGGCGACGATGCAGGTGATGTTGTCGGGGGCGCCGCCGTCCATGGCCAGGGCGATCAGGTCGGCGGCGGCCTGGTCGGGGTCGGGCACGGTGAGCAGGACCCGGGCGATGGCGTCGGCGGGCGCGGCCACGTGCAGGCCGTCGGAGCAGATCAGGTAGCGGTCGCCGGACCGGGCCTGGCGCAGCTGGAGGTCGGGGCGGGAGGCGTGGTTGCCGTCGAGCGCACGCAGCAGGAGCAGCCGCTGCGGGTGCGAGGCAGCCTCCTCGGCCGTGATCTTGCCCTCGTCCAGCAGCGACTGGACCAGGGTGTGATCCTGGGTGATCTGGAATACCTCGCCGTCACGGACCAGGTAGGCCCGGGAATCGCCGATGTGGGCCAGGCCGAGCTGGGAGCCCGACCACAGCAGCGCGGTCAGCGTGGTGCCCATGCCCTGCAGGGCGGGGTTGGCCTGGACCATCTCGCGCAGCGCGCTGTCGGCCCGGCGGACGGCGTGATCCAGGGCGTTCAGCAATTCGTCGCCGGGCACGTGGGTGTCCAGCGGCCGCATCGCCTCGATGACGGCGGCGCTGGCCACCTCGCCGGCCACGTGGCCGCCCATCCCGTCGGCCACCGCGAGCAGCCGGGTTCCGGCGTAGGCGGCGTCCTCGTTGCCCTCGCGAACCAGGCCGGTGTCCGACCGGACCGCGTAGCGGACGGTGAGTGTCTCGGTGCCATCGTTCATGGCGGTGTCCCTTCCCGACAGGTAGCCGATGAGGAAGACGGCGAGCTCCCGCCGGGCCGAGGTTTCCGCCTCGACCCGGGCCCAGTACGCGGCCAGTTCGGTCGCGGCCTGGGCCGGTGGCAGCGCGCTGACCGCGCGGATGGCGGCGAGCGGCATGCCCAGCCGGCGCAGCCAGGCCACCAGCCGGGCCTGCTCGAGCTGGCCCGGATGGTAGAACCGGTACGACGTCGCCGGGTCGACCTGGGCCGGGTGGAGCAGCCCGAGCTCGTCATACAGGCGGAGCGCCTTGCGGGACAGCCCGGAGGCCCGGGCGAAGGCCCCGCTGGTCATCAGCTCCACGTCGCCTCCTCATCCCGGGCCGGACGGCCCGGTGCTCATCAGGCTGGGGGCGGCCCTTGGGGCCAGGTCAAATCAGGCTATGGCGCCGGGTCGGGATCAGGTGACGGCCCGGTCGGGCGAAGCTGGCGGAATCTCGGACCGAGCGCCGTCGCGGCCGCGGCGGGGAGTGCGCCGAAGCTCTGCGCGTCGCCTTCCCATGCTGCGCTGGCCGCGAAGATCAGCCGGGGGATCGAGGCGGCGCGGGACGGGCGGGTCTCGTTCGTGGCGGTAGAGGTGGACGACCCCGGCGCGGGGGTGGTGTGCCGGCTCGACAGCGGCTCGCACTTCGACTCGGCCAGCGTGGTCAAGGTGACGATCCTGGGCACGGCCGGGATGACGCACACCGGGCTGGGCCCGGGCGCGGCGTGGGGACTGACCCGGATCACCGCCGCCGACGGCTGGCTGCCGCTGGCCCCGCACCAGTGGCGGATCAACAGCCTGGGC
>JAICWX010000118.1 GCA_025934635.1 Streptosporangiaceae bacterium
GGCGTAGAACACCCCGGGGTAGGCCATGAACATCTTGAAGCTGTTCACCCCGGCCTCGATGCAGGCGTCCATCTCCTTGAGCGTCTGGTCGTTGACGTCGGAGACGATCATGTGGAAGCCGTAGTCGATCGCGCAGTTGCCGTCCGCCTTGGCGTGCCACTTGTCCAGCGTGGCCAGCAGCGAGGTGCCCTTGGCCTGGACGGCGAAGTCCACGATGGTGGTGGTGCCGCCCCACGCCGCCGCGCGGGTGCCGGTCTCGAACGTATCGGCCGAGAACGTCCCGCCGAACGGCATCTCCATGTGCGTGTGCACGTCGATCCCGCCGGGCAGCACGTACTTGCCGGTCGCGTCGATCACCTGGTCCGCCGCCTGCGCCGCGGGCGCGTCGGCCGGCGGCGCGCCCGGCTCGCCGGTCAGGTCCCGGGCGAGCAGCGCCGCGATCTTCTCCCCGGCGATCAGCACGTCCGCGGCCAGCGTTCCCGACGCGGTGACGACCGTGCCCCCGCTGATCAGGATGGTCATGGTGCCACCAGCGGCCCGTACTGGTCCGGACGGCGGTCGCGGTAGAACTGCCACTGGTTCCTGACCTCGGCCAGCTGGTCCATATCCAGGTCGCGGACCACTACCTCGTCGGCGTCGTCGGCGGCCGCGTCGCCCACCAGCTGGCCGCGCGGATCGACGAAGTAGGTCTGGCCGTAGAAGTCGTTGTCGCCGAGGTCCTCGACGCCGACCCGGTTGATCGCGCCGACGAAGTACTCGTTGGCCACCGCGGCGGCGGGCTGCTCGAGCCGCCACAGGTACTGGGACAGCCCGCGGCTGGTGGCCGACGGGTTGAACACGATCCGGGCCCCGGCCAGGCCGAGTGCCCGCCAGCCCTCGGGGAAGTGCCGGTCGTAGCAGATGTACACGCCGATCCGGCCGACCGCGGTGTCGAAGGTCGGGTAGCCGGTGTTGCCGGGCCGGAAGTAGAACTTCTCCCAGAAGCCCTTGACCTGCGGGATGTGGGTCTTGCGGTACTTGCCCAGGTAGCTGCCGTCGGCGTCGATCACCGCCGCGGTGTTGTAGTAGATGCCCGGGTGCTCTTCCTCGTACATCGGCGCGATGATCACGATGCCGTGCTGCCGGGCCACGTCCTGCAGCAGCTTGGTGGTCGGCCCGTCCGGGATCGCCTCGGTGTAGGAGTAGTAGTCGGCGTCCTGCACCTGGCAGAAGTACGGTCCGTAGAAGAGCTCCTGCAGGCATACCACCTGCGCGCCGGCCGAGGCGGCCGTCTGGATGTGGTTGACCGCTGCCGCGATCATCGAATCCTTGTCGCCGGTCCAGCGTTGCTGGATAAGCCCGGCCCGGACGATCTGAGCCATCGAGTCCTGCCCTCCTGACATCCGCGCTAAAGCCCTATCTTTACACCACCGGGGCCCCGCGCATCAGCCCTGGTCCTCGCCGCGCACGACGTAGGGCAGTACCAGGCCGCCGGCGGCGATCAGCGCACCCGCGGCGACCAGCCGCAGCAGCGCCGAGCCGGCTCCCGGCGCCGCCGCCGGCAGCATCCCGGCGCCCGCGCCCAGCGCGAGCAGCACCGCGCCCGCGGCCAGCACCCGGGCGTGCGGCCGCAGCACCGACGGCTGCGCACCGGACTCGGCCAGGTGCGTGGCGAGCAGGTAGGCGATCAGGGCGGCGCCCAGCACCGCGGTGTGCCAGGGCCGCGTTGCGTGCAGCACCTCCAGCCACAGCAGGGCCAGCACGGCGCCTTCCTCCCACGGCACCTGCCGGAGCACCTCCAGGACCCGGAGCCAGGCCCGCACCGGCCCGGACAGCAGGAAGGAGTCTTCCGGCACCGGCACCGCGATCAGCGCGAGCCGCAGCGCTCCCGCCGTCACCCCGGTGATCGCCAGGAACAGCGCGAAGCCCGCCCAGCCCTTGCTCACCAGCGGCGCCGTCGCCCACACGACGCAGCCCGCCCCCAGCAGCGCCGCCGCGATCGTGACCGCCGCGGCCCTCACCGGCACTTTTCTCATCGGCGGGCCGCCATCGGCCGCCGCGTGTGAGCGGCCAGCGGCAGGTCCAGCGACTCCTGGCCGTCCCAGTGCACCACCGGGACGCCGAGCTCGCGCAGCGAGAACCTGATCGCCTCCTGCTCCATCTTCCAGATCCGCCGGGCCATCCGGTCCGTGCCCCGCAGCAGGCTGCCCGGCCGGGCGGGCGGCTCCGCGTTCAGCACGTCCACCACCAGCATGGCGAAGCCGCGCTCGCGCATGTCCCGCAGCGTCTCGACGAACCGCCGGTCGAGCAGCGGGCTGAACACGATCACCAGCGACCCCGGCGGCAGCGCCGCCCGCGGCAGCCGCCGGAAGCTCGCGCCGCTGGTCCACCCGCCCGTATCGGCGGAGAGCATCGAGTCGATGATCCGGTAGACCTGGCGCCGGCCGAGCCCGGGCGCCAGCCAGCTGGCCCCGCCCCACTGGTAGGTGATCACGCCTACCCGGTCCCGGGCGTCCAGGTACGCGCGGGCCGCCGCCCCGGTGCCGCGCAGCGCCAGGTCCAGGGCGGACCGGCCCGGCTCGCCCACGTCCGAGGTGGCGTCGGCCAGCAGCACCACGTCCTGCGAGCGCTCGGCCGCGAACGTGTTCACCTGCAGCCGCCCGCGCCGGGTACTGGCCGGCCAGTTGATGCTGCGCTGCCGGTCGCCCGGCACGTAATCGCGCACGCCGGAGAACTCCAGGCCCTCGCCGGGCACCCGGACCGGGTGCTCGCCGAGCCGGTTGGGCAGCCGCCGCAGCACCACCCGGGTCTGCTGGCTGGCCGGCGCGGGATAGCAGTCGATCCGGGGCAGCGGCAGGCTGGCGTGCCCCTCGGACAGCCGCCAGCGGTCCCGCAGCGTCACGTCCAGCGTGCCGAGATCCCGCCGTCCCCAGCGCTCCGGGGTGAACGTCAGCCGGGCGGCCGGCCCGTCGGCCACGGCCGGCCCGACCGGGGCGATCTCCCGGCCGGGATGCAGCGTCCACCGGATGCCGTAGCCGCCGATGTCGTACCCGCCGTCGTCCTGCTCCGCGGCGGACACGTCGAGCGCCATCACCTCGTCCTCGAAGCCGCGCCGCGAACTCGGCCGGGCCCGCACGACGATCCGCCGCGGCCGCCGCTGGATCCGGCCCGCCGCCAGCAGCAGCAGCGCCGGGGCGGCCAGGCCGGTGAATTCCGGCCGCCGGGCCAGCGCGGCGATGAACACGCCGGCCAGCCCCAGGGTGAGCAGCCGCCGGGCGTGCCGCGAGGACCGCCAGCGCAGCTCGAGCACGGTCCCGGCCGCACCCCCACCTCCACCCCCCATCCCCGGCCCGGGGCGGGATGCCACCTCGTTCGGTGCGGAGGAGGACATCAGCCGGTGACCGCCCGGGCCGGGTCCGTGCGGGGGGTGGCCACCGCGGCGAGCAGCTTGGTCATCACCTCGTCGGCCGAGACCTGCCGCACCCACAGCTCGGGCCGCAGCGTGATCCGGTGCGCCAGCGCGGGCACCGCCACCTGCTTGATGTCGTCCGGGACCACGTAGTCGCGCTGGCTGAGCAGCGCCTGGCCGCGGGCCAGCTGGACCAGCGCCAGCCCGCCGCGCGGGCTCGCGCCGATCTGCACCTGCGCGTCCCGCCGGGTGGCGGTCACGATCGCCACGACGTACTCGAGCAGGTCCGGGGTGACCTCGACCCGCTCGAGCGACTCCCGCATGGCCAGCACCCCGGCCGGGGTGGTGACCGGGTTGAGCTCGACGTTCTCGGCGGCCCGGTCCACCCGGCGGCGGAGCATGTCGGTCTCGTCCCCGGCGCTCAGGTAACCGAGCCGCAGCCGCATGCCGAACCGGTCGAGCTGGGCCTCGGGCAGCTCGTAGGTCCCCTCGTACTCGATCGGGTTGTCGGTGGCCAGCACGATGAACGGCGAGGGGAGCTTGCGGGTGAGCCCGTCCACGCTCACCTGGCCCTCGCCCATCGCCTCGAGCAGCGCCGCCTGGGTCTTCGGCGGGGTCCGGTTGATCTCGTCGGCCAGCAGCAGCTGGGTGAACACCGGGCCGGGCCGGAACACCATCTCGGCCGACCGCTGGTCGTACAGCGGCGCGCCCACCACGTCCGAGGGCAGCAGGTCGGGGGTGAACTGGATGCGGGCGAAGTCCAGCCCCAGCACCCGCGCGAACGACCGCGCGATCAGCGTCTTGCCCAGGCCCGGCAGGTCCTCGAGCAGCACGTGATGGCCGGCCAGGATGCCGATCAGCACGAGCTCGAGCGTCCGGCGGCGGCCGACCACGGCGCGCTCCAGCTCGTCCACGATCGCCTTGCACTGCTGGGCCGTCTCCGCTGTGCTCATCAAATCGGGGCTGGTCAAAGCCGCTCCAATCGGTCGATGAGGCGCGTCAGCGTGCGCCCCGGGATGCCTTTTTCGGTACTGGCACCGCGCCCGGTGCCCGTACCGGGTCCGCTGCCCGGCGGCCGCCACGCCGGGTCGACCCACTCCCACAGGTCGGCGTCCCGCGCCGTGCGGCACAGCAGCCGCCGCGCCGCCTCCCGGTCGTCGTACAGGTTGACCCCGTGCCGCTCGGCCAGCCGGGCCGCCAGCAGGTGCTCGAGCACCGGCCGCAATTCGGCCTGGTAGAAGCTCAGGCTGTCACACGCGGACTGCACCACGAACCGCCGGTGCGAGTAGCCGCTCAGCGTCCGCGCCTGCGCCTTCTCCCGGGCCGTCCTGGCCTTGTCCGGCGCCGCCGCCGGCAGCAGGATCCGCAGCACCACCATGGCCACCGCCGCCGTCACTACGGCCACCACCGTCAGCCCCGCCCAGCTCGCCATGACATAGCCCGCCACCGCCGCCGCGACCACCAGCCCGCCCGCGATAAGCAGTTCGGGTACCGCCCCCTGCCACGGACTGACCATCTCGCCGGGCCCCGGCGGCGCCGGACTGGCGCTCACGCCTCTGCCCCGGCGGCCTCGGGCTGGGCCAGCGCGGCCGCCAGCTCGTCCAGCGCCTGCTCGGCCGCGTCGCGCTGGCCCGGCCCGAGCGGGTGGCTGGAGAACCGTGCCTCGTAGAACAGCGCGGTCAGCCGGGCGGCCGCGGTGCCGCGCACGACGCCGCGGGCCCGGGCGCGGGACAGCAGCTCGTCGGGCGTGTCCGCGATACTCCGGGCCGTGCCCCGTTCGGCCAGGCTCTGCTCCATCGCCAGGTAGCAGGCGATGATCGCGGCCCGGGCGTCGTCGACCGTGCGCAGCGCCGAACGCCCCGACTCCACCGCCTCCCGCAGGTCCTCGGAGTCCTCCACGATGAGGGCGTCCTCGCGGGGCCCCAGCGGCGGCCGCAGCCGCCGGGCCCACCAGATGCTGACCGCGATGGCCGCCAGCAGCACCAGGACCAGCAGCGTGTACAGCAGCACGGCCACCGGGATGTGGAACAGCGGAGCCGGGGGCTTACGCGACTGCGGGTGCGTGGGCGTGGCCCCCGGACGGCGCGGCGGCTGAGGCGGCAGTTTGGCCGGGCGGGTGAAGAAGTGCAGGTTCAGGCCCAGCAGCATGACCACCGCCACGGCCGCCGCGCCCACGCCGAGCACGGTGAGCAGCGTCGTCCGCAGCTTGCGCGCGACCAGTTCCTGATGAGCCGAACCCAGCCGCCTGAGCGTGAGCACGGCCAGCACCGCGAACACGGCCTCGAGGGCCAGGCCGACCGCGATCCCGTCCCGGTGCAGCGGCCCGTCCCAGCGCGGCGTTCCCACCGCGCCCCGCAGCCCGGCCAGCCCCAGGACGATCAGCAGGGCCAGCGGCAGCAGCCGCACCCACTGCTGACCTTTCACAAAGGCCAACCTACCCTGCGATAACGGCGTCGCGGGGACGGCCGGGGCGCCCTCGGCGCCGGCCGCCACCGCGTCGATCTCCGCCAGCAGCGCCTGCTTGGTCCCGGCGTCCAGGAACGACGCGCGCACCCCGTTGGCCGCCAGCCCCGCCAGCTGCGCGCGGGTCAGCCCCAGCTCCGCGGCCGCCCGCCGGTACTCACCGGTCAGCGTGGTCCCGAACATGGGCGGGTCGTCGCTGTTCAGCGTCACGAACAGGCCCGCCTCGAGCATCCGCGGCAGCGGGTGCTCGGCCAGCCCGGGGACCTGCCGGGTACACACGTTGGACGTCGGGCACACCTCGAGCGGGATCTGGCTCTCCCGCAGCCGGGCCACCAGCGCCGGGTCGGCCAGGCAGCTGATGCCGTGCCCGATCCGCTCGGCCCGCAGGCCGTCCAGCGCCTCCCGGATCGTCGCCGGGCCGGACATCTCGCCCGCATGCGGCACGCTGTGCAGCCCCGCCGCGACCGCCGCGGCGAACACCGACCGGAACGCCTCGGTGAACCGCGGCCGGGCCTGCTCGATCCCGGCCAGCCCGAACCCCGTCAGCGCCGCGGGCGGACAGGACAGCGCGTGCTCCAGCGTCGCCCGCGCGGCCGGCTCGCCGTACTCCCCGGCCACGTCGAAGATGTAAGCCATCGTCACCCCGTGCTCCCGCCGGGCGTCGCGGGCCGCGCGGTCCAGCGCCTCCGTCAGCTCCGCGGCCGGCATCCCGGCCGCGGTGAACGTGTACGGGGTGACGGTCAGCTCGGCGTACCTGACGTTCTGCCCGGCCAGGTCCCGCGCCGCGCCGAGCACGAGCTCGGCCACGTCGCCCGGCTCCCGCACCAGGCTGCTGACCGCCCCGTAGACCTGCGAGAAGTGCGGGAAGTCCCGGAACGCGTAGAAGTCGGCCAGCTCCGCCGCCGAGGACGGCACCCCCGCGGCGCCGGGTCCGCCCGGGTGCCGTCGCGCCAGCTCGAGCACCGTCGGCACCGACGCCGAACCGACCAGGTGAACGTGAAGTTCAACCTTCGGCAGCCGGTCGATAAACCCCTCAATAGACTCCATGCCCCCGAAACTAGCAATCCCCGCCCCAGCCCACCCCATACCTAACACAAGAATGTCAAAAACGCAGAACTTGCCCTGGCCCCAAGCCCCCGCGCCCGATCCCGCCGCTCCTCCGCCCCGCGCTCACGGCCTCAGCTGCCACATCCGCACCACAACTCACACCCGTCACCCGCTCCGGCCCCCACCCGCCCGGCGCAAACGACATCGATGCTCCATCAATGTCGTGATAGCAGCATCGATGCTCCATCGATGTCGCTCCCACGCCCCGCGGAGCTGCCCGGGTACCCCGGTCAGGACGCCGGGGTAGCCGCCTTGGCCTTGGCGGCGGCCTTCAGAGCCTGCTTATAGGAGCGGACCTCGCCCAGCGTGATCTCATCGGTGATATCCGCGACCGAGAGCCGCGTCCCCTCGGCGCCGAACGCGCCCGCCGCCTCCCGCCAGCCGTCCGGCCGCACGCCCAGCTGCTTCCCCAGCAGTGCCACGAAAATCTGCGCCTTCTGCGTCCCGAACCCAGGCAGCGCCGCCACCCGCTTCAGCAGCTCCGCGCCCGACGTGGCGGACGCCCAGACCTGGGCCGCATCTCCGTCGTACTGCTCGACGATCAGCCGGGCCATCACCTGCACCCGGCCGGCCATCGCCCGGGGATAGCGGTGCATGGCGGGCCGTTCGGAGAAGATCGCCGCCAGCCGGTCCGGGTCGAATTCGGCCAGCTCAGCCACCGTGGGCTCGTGGCCCAGGCGCCGGACCAGGTCCAGCGGCCCGGCGAACGCCTTCTCGAGCGTGACCTGCTGGTCGAGCAGCATGGCGATGAGCAGGGCGAGCGGGCTGCGGCTCAGCAGCTCGTTGGCCTCAGGCTCAACCGGCATCCAGATCGTCACGGCGCCAGCGTACTCCGTTCACCAGAACCGCGGCCGTGAAGATCCGACTGATGCCCCGGTGCCCTATAAGCTAGTTACCAGCCGGGTCGGCATGGGGGCCGCTGATCTGGGAGTGAGTGAAACGGAGTCAGCATGACACCGCACGCGAAGCTGGGAATCGCCGGGATCATCATCGGCTTCATCCTGCTTTTCATAGTTCCGTGGCCGATCGCCCTGGCGCTGATCGTGCTCGCGATCGCCGTCCCGGCGGGAGCCTGGATGATGCTCGACGAGTCGCAGCGGCGCCGGTACCGCGAGCTGCGCCGCCGCCAGCGGGGCCAGCTCCGCTAGCAACTGCGGGCCGGCCACGGCGCGGGTTCGCCATCAGCTGGCTTTACGACACGCTGTAGTAATGGAGCGCCGATGGCCGTCCGTCGCCTCAACCACGCCGTCCTCTACGTGCACGGTCTTCAGCAGACCGTCGAGTTCTACCGGAGCACCCTCGGCTTCGAGGTCCGGCTGGAGATCCCCGGCCGGGCCGCGTTCCTGCGTGCCCCCGAGTCCGCCAACGACCACGACCTCGGCCTGTTCGAGATCGGTGCCGGGCGCGCGCCCGACCAGCCGGACCACCCCGGGCTCTACCACCTGGCCTGGGAGGTCGGCACGCTGGCCGACCTGGCCGAGACGCGGGAGAAGCTGCGCCAGGCCGGCGCGCTGGTGGGGGAGAGCGATCACCGGGTGTCCAAGTCGCTGTACGCCAAGGACCCGAGCGGCATCGAGTTCGAGGTGATGTGGCGGGTGCCCGCCGCGGACTGGGAAGCCGAGACAGCCGACGGGCAGATGATCCTCCCGCTCGACCTGGACGAGGCGATCGCCCGCTGGGGCCAGGATCAGGTGACCGGCGCCGCCGCCGGCTCACCCACCTGAGCCTTACCGCCCCTCGGACTGCCGCGTGACGTAAGTCAGCGCGACGAACGAGCGGAACATCGCCAGCGGGTCGTCGTCCAGCGAATCCTCGCCGCCGATGGTCACCGTCCGCGTCCCGGTCCGCTCGGCGCCGCGCACCCACGAGGCCACCTCGGCCATGTCCGCCGTCTGCAGGTGCACCTCCAGCGTGGCCGGCCGCTGAATGGCCGGCGGCGCCAGCGAAGGTGCCTGCTCCACCGCCCGCCGCGCCCCGTCCGCGATCAGCGCCCGGGCTACCTCGGGGTGCAGGTTGTCCGCCCCGAAGCGGCTGAAGGACTCCTTGACCATCACCCGTTCGGCGAAGGACAGGAACGGGTCGGCCTCGGCCGTCGTCTGCTGGTCCCCGGTGATCAGCCCGACCGGTACGCCGCAGTCCAGCGCCACCAGGGCGTTGATCCCGCTCTCGCCCACCCGCGACCCGTTCAGCGTGACGTGGGAGATCACCGACGGGTTGTAGGTGTGCGACAGCACCGAGCTCTCGCCCGAGATCGACCCGTGGTAGCCCACCATGAACACGACGTCCGCGCTGGCATCCAGGCCCTGCATCATGTACAGCGGCTTGTGCCGGCCGGACACGTACCGCGCCTGCCCGTGGAGCAGCTCCGGGTCCAGGTTGTTCATCGTCCCGTGCGAGTCGTTGCAGACGATCTCGGTCGCCCCGGCCGCCAGCGCGCCGTCGATCGCCGCGTTGACCTCGCCGAGCAGCAGCCGCCGGCCCTCTTCGTAGGGCTGGCCGGGCGCGATGCACTGGGACCAGTCGACGATCCCGGCCACGCCCTCCATGTCAAAGGAGATAAAGACCTTCACAAGATCAACAACATACTCCCCCGAACGAGCGGCCTATCTCCCGAACGGCCCGTTCCCCGCCGCCCCTACCGGCCGAAGGCAGCAGCCGGGTGCCCATCCCGGCCGGGCGGGACGTCATCGCCGGGCCGGGCGGGCGGCGACGCGCTCGCCCAGGCCTTCGCCGCGACCTCGTCGACGGTCTGCCCGACCTGCCGGGTGATCCCCGATTCGGCTCCGGCCACGCCGTGCGGCTGGGCCAGCATGTTCCAGCCGAACGCGAGCAGGACCCCGATCGCCAGCGGAACGATCGTGGATACGAGGCCATTGCGGCCCCGGCCGCTCAGCCGCCGTCGTGGTTTCTGGCCCCCGCGCCCAGGATCGGTCCTTCGCACGGAAGGGGAGCGTACCAGGCTCAGCCGGCCGGGGAGAGCTGCCCGGGAAACAACAGCGCGAGCTGCCGCGGGTACCCCGCGATGAGCCGCAGCTCGTCGTCCGTGAGCGGCTTGCCGGTCGCCGACGCGCACAGCTGGACCAGGGAAAACGCCAGGTCTTCGGTCCCGTCGGCCAGCTCAAGGCCGAGCCCGTCCAGGACGTGCCGGAACCCCGCCTTGCCGCCGTACTCGCCGGTCAGCACCACCCGGCCCGCGCGCGCGAACCAGTCCGCGGGGAACGGCCCGAGCTCGCCGTCGTCGTAGAGCTCGTAGTTCCCGCGGTCCTTCAGCGCCCCGTCGGCGTGGATGCCCGACTCGTGCGCGAACGCGTTCCGGCCGACTCCGGGCCAGGCCGGCGGCAGCGGCTGCCCGAAGGCGTACGCCGCCCACAGCCCGAACCTCCTGGCCCACGACAGGTCGACCGGATCCCCGATGGTCGCGGCCTCACCCACCCCGAACCCGTACCGGAACGCCAGGATGCACGACAGCAGGTCGGCGTTCCCGGCCCGCTCGCCGATCCCGTTCACGCACGTGTTCACCCAGGCGTCCTGGCCCGCGTCCAGGTCGCCGAGCGCGCCCGATACCGAGTTGGCCACGGCCATGCCCAGGTCGTTGTGGCAGTGCGTCTCGACCGGCAGGCCGGTCGCGGCGGCGAGCTTGGCGAACCGCTCCCTGATCCGGCCGGGGGAGTCGCCGCCGATGGTGTCGCAGTACCGCACCCGCGTCGCCCCCGCCTCCTTGGCCGCGAGCGCGAACTCGTGCAGGTACCCGTCGTCCGTCCGCGACCCGTCCTCCGCGTTGACGCCGATGCTGTGCTCGCCTGGCGCGCCTCCGGCGCGACGCAGCCCCTCCCTGGCGACCCCTACCGCCGCAACCATTTCCTTGATGATCGCCTCACGATCGCGCTTGCCGCGGAACTTGTTCGTGATCATCTGGTCCGACGTGGAGATCGACAGGTTGTAGTGCCGCAGGCCCAGTTTGATTCCACGGGGCCCGTCGACCTGGACCCCGACCGCCGACTCGACGTCGGCCGGCACCGCCCGGCACCAGCCGGACAGCCGCAGCTCACCGAACGCGCCCGCCTCCGCCAGCGCCAGGCAGGCCCGGACGTAGGGCACCTCGTGGAACAGGAACGGGAACCCGATCTCGGACTGGGCCACGCCCAGCCGGCCCAGGTAGAAGTTGACCATCACCTTGCCGAACTTGGACAGGCCCGTCCGGGCCGTCTGCACCCCGTCCCGGTTGGTCACGTCGAGAAAATGAATCGATGGCATGTGTCCAGATTGATAAAGCAATCAACGCTCGTCAACATTGATTAAAATCAATATGACCGAACGGGGCAGCTATCACCCCGTCGGCCAGCTCATCCTGGTCGGCGGCGACCCTTGACCATCCACTGCCGGATCACGGTTCAACCGTCAAGATTGACATAAGGTGAACGCTCGTCAATGTTGATGACTGCACTATCCGGACCAGACCGCGGGGACGCATGGCCGACTTCCTGACCGCCGCCGAGGCCGCCCGGCGGCTCGGCGTCAAGCCCGCCACCCTCTACGCGTACGTCAGCCGCGGCGTGCTGACCCGGTCCCCGGCCGCCGACGGCCGGACCAGCCTGTTCAGCACCGACGAGGTCGAGCGGCTGGCTCGCCGCGGCCGCCCGCGCCGCCCGGCCGGGGCGGTGGACATCACGGTCGAGTCGGCCATCACCGAGCTCACCGCCGACAGCCTCCGCTACCGCGGCCTGGACGTCATGCGGCTGGCCGTCAGCCGGACCTTCGAAGAGGTAGCCGGGCTGCTCTGGACGGGCGAGTTCCCGCCCGCCGCCGAACCGTGGCGGGCCCGCCCGGCGGCGCTGGCCGCGGGCCGGGCCGCGCAGGCCGCCCTGCCCGCCGCGGCGCTGCCGCTCGAGCGGCTCCAGGTCATCGTCCCGGCGATGGCGGCCACCGACCCCCTTCGCCTCCAGCTCGACCAGTCGGCCGTAGTCGCCGCCGGCCGGAACATCGTCGCCGGCATGGTCGACTGCCTTCCCCTGGCTGGATCGTCCCCGGGTACGGGCACCCCTCCGCCCGATGCTGCCGGTCCGGGCGAGTCCCCGCCGGACCCCGCCCCCGCCGGGCCGGTGGCCGAGCGGCTGTGGGCCCGGCTCTGCGACCGCCGGGCCAGTCCCGGGCTGCTGCGGGCGACCTCGGCCGCGCTGGTCCTGCTGGCCGATCATGAGCTGGCCGCCTCCACCCTGGCCGCCCGGGCCGCCGCCTCGGTCCGGGCCGACCCGTACGCCGTGGTCGGCACCGGCCTGGGCGCGGTCAGCGGAGCCCTGCACGGTGGCGCGTCCCTCGGCGCGGAGGCGCTGCTGGCCGCGGCCAGCGGACCGGACGACGTGCCCCGGGTGGTGGCCGAATTGCTGCGCCGCGGCGAGAAGGTCCCCGGCTTCGGGCACTTCGTGTACCGGGGCGGCGACCCGCGCGCCACCGTCCTGCTCGACCTGGTCCGCCGCGCCGCGCCGAAATCGGGCCAGCTCGCGGTGGCCGACGCCGTCCTGGCGGAGGTCAGGCACAAGTCCCTGCCCGAGCCCAACATCGACTTCGCCCTGGCCACCCTGGCCCGGGTGGCGGGCATGGCCAGGGGCGCCGGCGAGGCGATGTTCGCGGTGGCGAGGACAGCAGGCTGGGTCGCCCACGCCCTAGAGGCCTACACCGGGCCCGGGCCGCTGCGCCCGCGCGCGGTCTACACCGGCCGGCCCGCGGTCAGCGGGGCTTAGTTACTCGCCGGTGGCGCCGTCGATCTGCTCGCGCACCAGGTCGGCGTGGCCCAGATGCCGCGCGTACTCCTCGATCATGTGCAGGTAGATCATCCGCAGCGACATGACCTCGCCGGTCCGCTCGTGGGTGAAGATGTCATCCAGGGATGCGTTAGCCACGGCCGCGTCGGCGTGCTTGAACTCCTCGGTCAGCCGGGCGTAGTCGGCTGCCGCCCGGGCCGGGTCGCCGCCCGTGAACTCGGCCTCGGAGTCGTCGCCGAAGGGCAGGTCGACCGGCTCGCCCGCGAACCGCCGCCGGAACCAGACCCGCTCGACCTTGGTCATGTGCCGTACCAGGCCGAGCAGGGACAGGGCCGACGGCGCGATCGGCTGACGGGCCAGCTCCTCGCCGGTCAGGCCGGCGCACTTGTAGAGCAAAGTCGCCCGCTGCCAGTCGAGGAATGCCTGCAGCATCGGGCGCTCAGGTCCGGTCAGCGGCCCTTCCGGCCGCTCCACCTCCGGTGCTTTCCACGTCACCGCGCCATCATGCCACGGTTACCGCAGCGCGGGGCGTTCCGGCGGGCGGGTCGCGATCTCCACCGTGCCCTTGTAGGCGATGCCGCGCACGTGGATCACCGGGGCATCGGCGGGCAGGCGGTAACCGGGGTCCTCGTCGTCCTGGCCCTGGGTGACGCCGAAACCAGTCATCTCCACCCGCACGTTCGGCGGCACCAAGATCGTCACCCGGGACTTGTAGGCCACCGTCACGAACGTGGTGACCGGCCCGCTGAGCTCGGCTGCCCGCAGGTCCAGCCAGCCGCCGCCCTTGTAGACCACGGTCGTGTACCGTTCCGGTACCCGCCAGCGCCCGGCCCGCCGCACCGAGCTCTTCAGCGCGATCGCGAACCGCCCCGGCCCGTGCCCCGCCACCGCGGGCACGGTCCCGGCCGCCGCCGTCTCCGCGGGCAGGTCGGCCAGCAGCGCGTCCAGCTCCACCTGGGTCCGGGCGGTAAGCGCCGCCCGCGTCCGCTCGTCGAACTCGGCATCATCGATCCGCCCCTCGGCAAACGCGTCCTGCACCCGCTGCACCACCGCGTCCCGCTCCCGGTCCGAAGCCCGCGTACCAACCCCCCGCTCAACCCCCGCGTTCATCTCCACCCCACCCCCAGCCCTCGGCTCTATCCCGCCCCCAGCCGCGTGCTCCGCCCCAGCCGCCGGCTTAACCTCTACCCCAGCCGCGTGCTCCGCCCCAGCCGCCGGCTCTAGCCCGCTCCTCGCTTCGGCCTCGGTCCCGGCCACTGGCTCCTCTGGCACCCCAGCGCCCCCGTTGGTTGCCGCCATGAGATTCCCTTCCGTCTCGACAAGATCGCGATGTATCTTAACTCAAGGTCCCTCTGGTGCGCAGCCCGGGCAAGAGCATCACTCCGCCCCCGGCTCATCATCGACGATCCCCAAGCGTCCCCCTACCACTCGCAGCCCCCATTCCCCGCCGTCGTATCCCAGCCAGCGCGATTAACGGCATCGATGGAGCATCAATGCTGCCGGCGCGACATCGATGGAGCATCAATGTCGCTGCCGAGAGCCGGACCGGGGGGCGGGCGGGGCCTGTGGTGCAGATGCGGATAGTGAGGCCGGGAACCCGGGTGGCATACCGGTAGCCGGGCCCGTCTTTCAAGAAGAACCGCACTCATGTGACTTCGGTGTCGCTGACTGCGGCCACCTCGGTGGATCGGGATGATGCCAGGCGCACCACGGGCATCACCCGCACCACGCTAGCTACTTATAGGGAAGAAGCCTTGCCTGTGCGACGCCGCCCCGGTTGACACCGAGGCGGAACACCGATCTCGCTCTCACGTCAGCGATGACTCGTTCATCAAATTGAGCCAACCTCACTAAGAAAACCTTAGTAGTGCAATTAATTTTTTGGATTATGCGGGGACGCCGGGCGTGCGGCCGGTCCATGTGCCGGCTGCAAGTAAATCTTAGTCGCTCATACTAAACTTTTCTTAGTAATCGATATTGTGCGGTCCGGAAGGCGGTGCCACGATCGGACGCCATGAGGCGCGAGTGGCTGCGGAACCGGGCCGGCGTGCTGGCGGAGCCGAACTTCCGCCGGTACTACGCCGGGTACGTCACCTCCCTGCTCGGCTCGTCGATGTCCACCGTGGCCATCGCGTGGGCCGTGCTGGACAGCGGGGCGGGCGCGACCGGCCTGGGGTACGTGTTCGCAGCCGGGGTCGTGCCCCAGGTGCTGGTGCTGCCGGTGGCCGGGGCGGCCGCGGACCGGCTCGGGCGGCGCCGGGTGATGCTCGCGGCGGACGCGCTCCGCTGTGCCGCGCAGGGGGCGCTCGCCGTCGCGGTGTTCACGGGCCGGCCCGCGCCGTGGGTATTCGTGCTACTGGCCTGGCTCGAGGGCACCGGCGAGGCGTTCTTCACCCCGGCCCTGGACGCCCTGACGGTCGAGATAGCGCCGCGCGGCCAGCTCGGTAACGCCAACGCCCTGTACGGCCTGGCCAACTCGGCGACCAGGATCGCCGGGCCCGCGCTCGGCGGCGTTCTGGTCGCCCTGGCCGGGTCGGCGGTCGTGGTGGCCGTCGACGCGGCCTCCTACGCGGTCAGCGTGCTCGCCCTCAGCCTGCTCAGCATCCCCGGCCGCGCGCCCGGCCAGGACCGGGAAGCGCGGCCGTCCCTGTGGCGGGACATGGCCGAGGGCTGGGCGCAGTTCCGGTCCCGGACCTGGCTATGGGCGATGACCGTCCAGTTCGCCTTCTTCAACCTGATCACCTGGGCGCCGTGGATGCTGCTCGGCCCGGTCGCGGGCCGTGCCTACCTGGGCGGCGCGGCCGTGTGGGGCGTGATCATGGCGGTCCAGGGCGCGGGAGCGATCACGGCGGGCCTGCTCGCGCTCGGCCGTCGGCCCCGGCGGCCGATGGTGGTCGCGACCATCGGCACGTTCTGCTACGCGCTGCCGGACCTCCCGATGGCCCTGCACGCCACGGCCGTGTGGGTGGCCGCCGCCGCGTTCTGCTGCGGCGCGGGCTCGGCTACCTCCGGCATCTTCGCCGGCACGGCCATGCAGCAGCAGGTGCCGCCGGACATGCTCGCCCGGGTCAGCTCGCTCACCCTGTTCCCGGCCTACGGGATCGGCGTGATCGGATACGCGATCGACGGGCCGCTGGCCGCCGCGTTCGGCCCGGCCACGGTCTTCGGCGTCGGCGCCGCCTACGGCCTGCTCAGCAGCGCGGCCGTGCTGACGCTGCGGTCCGTCCGCGGCGTCACCTGGGCCGAGAAAGACGACTGAACCTTGGGAGTATTCACGGTCGCGATCACCCGCTGACCCGCGGGGGAACGCCAGGGGCGGTCCGGGGCAACCGCGGCCTTAAGTGCTGGCGGGCCGCGCCGCGCAGCGCGGCGAACGCGGCCAGCCGCGCCACCACCGTGATGACCACCGCGACCGGCAGGATCTGGGCCAGGTCAGCGGACGGAGTGAACGCGACCAGGCCGAACGCCACCCCGACGCCGCCCGCCGCCAGGGCCAGCGCCGCCGCGACCCGGGGGACGCGCAGCGTCCGGCGCACCATCAGCCGTGCCTCGCGCGGCAGCCGCACCACCATCCAGGCGAACCAGGCCACGGTGGCCACCGCGGCGGCGCCGAGAGCGATCACGAACGGCAGCCGGTCCACGTGGGTGACCGCGGGAATCCAGATCAGCACCAGCGCGACCAGGGTGAACACGTATATCGTCCGGGATACCGTGCGGAGCAGCACCACGTCGATGTTCCTGCTGTAGATGCGCTCGCCCGGGGTGGCGCGGGCCGCGCTGATGAAGTGCCTGATCGCGCCGGCCGTATCGTGCCGCCGGAGCCGGATCCGGCCCAGCTCGTTCATCGCGCCGCTGTGCGCGGGATCGAGCGCCAGCGCGCTTTCCTGGTGCTCCCGGGCGGTGCTCAGGTCACCGCGCGCCAGGCTCACCTTGCCGGACAGGAAGTGCACGTCGGGCTCGTTCGGGGCCAGGGCGCGGGCCCTGGTCGCCGCCTCGGCGGCAAGGTCGAAGCGCTGGAAGGCCAGCGCGGCCTGGGCCACGCACACGTGCGTCTGCCAGTAGCCCGGGGCCAGCCGGGCCGCCTCGTACGCGGCCTGCAGCGCGTCCGCGTGCCGGCCCAGGTGGACCAGGGCGTTGCTGGCCAGCCGGTGCGGCCATTCGTCGGCCGGGTCCAGGGACACCGCCCGGTTGGCCGTGCTGACCGCCTCGGTGTAGCGTTCCGCGCCCAGGTGCGCGCGCGACATCAGGCACCAGGCCCGGCTGCTCTCAGGCTCGGCCGCGACCACCCGGGCCAGCAGGTCCGAGGCCTCGTCGAACCGCCTGACGTCGAGCATCGCCGATGCCCGCGCCAGCTCCTGCCGTAGCTCGATCACAGTGGCCTGATCACAGCGGCTCGGTCACTGGCGCGGCCTCAGATGAGCCGGCGCTTGCGCAGGTACGCGGCGAGATCGTCGTAGCTGCCGTTCTCGTTGGCGAACAGCGCCACGTTGCGGGCCGTATCGAACCACGCGCCGAGAGACGGCTTGACCTCGGCGATCGCCGCCTCCAGGTCCGGCGTGCCGATCATCCGCGGCTCGTCCAGGCGAACCGAGTCCAGCAGCGCCCGCTCGGCCGCTGTCTCGCAGATGTGCGCGATGTCGGCCCCGGAGTACCCGTCCGTCTGCTTGGACAGCTTGGCCAGCTCGATGCCGGCCACCGGCCGGTCCTTCAGGTGGTAGCGGAACACGCCCTCGCGGGCGGCGGCGTCGGGCGGCAGCACCAGCAGGGTCCGGTCGAACCGCCCCGGACGGCGCAGCGCGCTGTCCACGTCCCACGGGTGGTTGGTCGCCGCCAGCAGGAACACGCCCTCGTTGCCGCCGGAGATGTCATCGAGCTCGAGCAGCAGCTGGTTGACCGCGCTGCGCATCGGGGTGTTCCGCAGCTGGGACCGCTTCTGCCCGATCGCGTCCACCTCGTCCAGGAACAGCACGCACGGCGCGTTCCGGCGGGCCACCTCGAACAGCTCGTGGATGTTGCGCTCGCTCTGCCCGACGAACATGTCGATGATGTCGGCGAACGAGACCGCGATGAACCGGGCGCCGAGCTCGCCGGCCACGGCCCGGGCGATGAACGTCTTGCCGCAGCCCGGCGGCCCGTACAGCAGCAGCCCGCCGCGCAGCGACTTGCCGTAGAGCTTGCGCAGCTCCGGGTTGCGCATCGGGGCCAGGAAGGCCGCCTCCAGCCGCTGCTTCACCTCGGTCATCCCGGCCACGTCGGCCAGCGTGAGGCCGGTGTGCTCGGCATCGTAGGCGTCCGCCTCGTCGATGCCCGCCGAGGCCGAGTCCGCCGTCTCCCCGTCGCCGACGAACATGGCCGGCATCACGTCACGCAGCTCGTCCTCGGCCTGTGACCAGTCGTAATGCTGGCCGCGGCCCTGATCCGGCCCTGGGCCGGACGACGGGTTAGCTGGCGGAGCAGCAGGCGCGGCGGGCGTCGGCGGGGCGGGCGTCGGCGGGACGGCGGATGCCCGCTCCTGCAGCAGGCCCAGCGCCTGGGCGTTGCCCGGGTCGCGCTGCAGGACGGCACCGAGCTGCCTGACGGCCTCGTCCCGCTGGCCGGCCTGCAGCAGCATCGTGGCCAGGTGCAGGCGGAGCGGCACGTCGTCGGGCATCGCCTCGACCGCCTTGCGCAGGCTGTCCAGCACGGTGGGTTCGGGTTCCATTCATCCGTCCGGTCCGTAGGTGGTCATTCCCGCCAGTTCGCTCGCTTCCCTTACAGGGTAATGTGCCCACCCGCCCTCAGGCCCATAGCTCGGTCACGCCGAAGCCCAGATCGGCCAGCAGCCGCCGCAGCAGCGGCAGCGAGATGCCCAGCACGTTGCCGTGGTCGCCGTCGATCCCGTCCACGAACCAGCCGCCCCGGCCGTCCAGGGTGAACGCCCCGGCCACGGCGAGCGGCTCGCCCGAGGCCACGTAGGCGGCGATCTCCCGCTCCGACGGGGTGCCGAACCGCACCGTGGTCGCGGCCACCGCCCCGGCCCGCTGCCCGGTGGCCGCGCTGATCACGCAGTGCCCGGTGACCAGGGTCCCGCTGCGGCCGGACATCTCCCGCCAGCGGGCTGCCGCTTCGGCCGCCGAGGCGGGCTTGCCCAGCGCGCGCCCGTCCAGGTCGAGCAGCGAATCGCAGCCGATCACCAGCGCGCCCGCTAGCCGGCCCGGCAGGCTGGCTGCCACCGCGGCCGCTTTGGCCTCGGCGAGCTGCCCGGCGAGTTCGGCGGGCGTGGCGCCGCGGAACGCGCTCTCGTCCACCCCGCTCACCATGACCTCGGGCTCCAGCCCGGCCACCCGCAGCACCGCGAGCCTGGCCGGGGACGCCGAGGCGAGAACGATAGCCGTCACGCCCCCCGACCCTACTGGCTTGGCGCGGGCTCCCCGAAGCGCCCGTCTAGGATCGGGCCCATGCAGACGACGACGCTAGGGCGAGGCGGGCCGGCGGTGTCCCGGGCCGGGCTGGGCCTGATGGGCATGTCGGGGATCTACGGCGAGGCGGATGACCAGGAGAGCCTGGCCACGATCCAGGCGGCGGTGGACGCCGGGATCACGCTGCTCGACACCGGCGACTTCTACGGCATGGGCCACAACGAGCTGCTGCTGCGCGACGCGCTGCGCCGCGGGATCCCGCGGGAGAGCGTGTTCATCCAGGTGAAGTTCGGCGGCCAGCGGGCCCCGGGCGGCGCGTTCATCGGGCAGGACACCAGCCCGGCCGCGGTGAAGAACTCGCTGGCCTACACGCTGACCCGGCTCGGCACCGACTACGTCGACCTGTACCAGCCTGCCCGGCTCGACCCGAAGGTGCCGATCGAGGAGACCGTGGGGGCCATCGCCGAGATGGTCAAGGCCGGGTACGTCCGCCACATCGGGCTGTCCGAGATGGGCGCGGACACCATTCGCCGGGCGCACGCCGTCCACCCGATCGCCGCCCTGCAGATCGAGTACTCGCTGATGAGCCGCGGCATCGAGGCGCGGATCCTGCCGGCCGTGCGGGAGCTCGGCATCGCCGTGACCGCCTACGGCATCTTGTCCCGCGGGCTGCTGAGCAGCGGCACGGCGCGGCTGAGCGACGGAGACCCGCGCCGCCGTTTCCCCCGGTTCTCCGGCGAGAACCATGCCCGGAACCTGGAGCTGCTCGGCGCGCTCGAGGCGATCGCCGAAGCCCACGAGGCGAGCGCCGCCCAGCTGGCCATCGCCTGGGTGGCCTCGCGCGGCGACGACATCATCCCGCTGATCGGGACCAAGCGCCAGGACCGGCTGGCCGAGGCGCTGCAGGCACTGGACCTGACGCTCAGCGACGACGACCTCGCGGCGATCGAGGCGGCGGTGCCGGCCGAGGCGACGGCGGGGGACCGGTACGAGGCGGCCCAGATGGCCGGCCTGGACAGCGAGCGCTGACCGCTATCCCTGAACCGAGATGGTGCGCAGGAGGAGTGTGAGGTTAACGGTGGCAGCTACGCCGTGCCGACGGCATGCTGAAGCCTGTTCCTGATCGACAGGACACGCTCAGGCGTCCTCCTCCAGCGCGTCCAGGTGGACCAGGCCCACGTCGGCGACCCGCTGCGGGTTGGTCCGGTACAGGTAGATCATGTAGATCACGCCGAGGATCATGAAGCCGGCCACGCCGGGGCCCATGTAGGACAGCGGCGGGGCCAGCGGGGTGACGAAGGAGAACACCTTGATGCCCGCCGCCGTCAGCCACGCCGGGACGAACGCGGCGACGCCGAGCACCGGGACGACCAGGTGCGACAGCCAGTTGAAGCCGGCCCGGCCGCGGCGGGTGAAGAACCCGATGCAGGCGGCGTTCATCAGGATGTAGATCGCCACCAGCACGATCACCAGGCCGGTGGCGACCATCGCGAAGGCCGTCGTCGGGTCGTACCCCAGGCCGAGTCCCAGCGTGACCGCGACCGTGATGACGAACGCGACCAGGACACTGTTAACCGGGGCCCGGTGCTTCGGGCTCACGATCGCGAGGAACCGCGGGAACGCCCCGATCCGGCCCATCGCGTACGCGGTCCGGCTCGACACGTTCACGCCGGCGTTGGCGTTGGCGATGGTGGAGTTGACGATGGCCAGGAACACGAAGAACCAGAACAGGCCGTAGAGCGACCGGGCCAGGCCCTCCCAGGACGAGTTGCCGGTGAACGTGGCGAACGCGGCGAAGCCCTTCGGCCCGTAGGCGACGTCGACGGCGTAGGTGGTGAACACGTACAGCAGGCCGATCAGCAGGGTGGCCAGCAGCACCGCCCGCCTGATGGTGCGGCGCGGGTCCCTGGTCTCCTCGGCCAGCGGCGCCGCGCCCTCGAAGCCGCCGAACGCGAGCAGCGTGAACACCGAGCCGCCGATCACCCCGGTCAGCCCGGTGGGGGAGTAGTGCGTGGTGAAGACCTGCCCGGTGTTCCGGCTGCCCGCGTGCACCAGGAAGAACACCGCGAGGACCAGGAACACCGCGATCTCGGAGATCCCGAGGATGGTGCCGAGCCGGGCCGAGGCGCGGACGCCGAAGTAGCCCGCGAGCAGCACGATCACCGCGCCGGCCAGCGACCACGGCCACCACAGGTTCGCCGGGTACCCGTGGAACTCCGAGTTGATCGTGGCGGCCGTGGTGAACCCGAGCTGCAGCAGCACTAGCGGCGGGATCAGCCAGCCGACCAGCACGTAGCCCCAGGCGACCAGGAAGCCCAGCGACGGGTGCAGGCCGCGGGCCGCGTAGGTGGCCAGTGATCCGGAGGCGGGCATCTCGCGGGCCAGCAGGCCGATGCACCAGGCGCACAGCAGGCACGCCACCAGCGCGAAGATGACCGCTAGCGGCAGTGACCCGCCGGCCAGGCCGGCGCCGGCCGGGATGGATGCCGCGATAGCCGCCGCCGGAGCCATATCGGTGATCGACTGGAACAGGACTTCACGCAGGCCGATCGCGTCGCGGCGCAGGCCCGGCGCGGATCCGGAAACGGTTTTCTCTGGGGCCGCCATGGCGTCATGATCGCATGGACATTTCCCCGCGCACAGGCTCGGCCTCGGGCCCTTGGGAAGATTTACCAGAACGTATCCCACGAACAGCCCGCTGTCCCGCCAGGACCAGGACCACCAGCATCCCGGCGGCGACCCCGTCGAGCCAGAAGTGATTGGCTGTTACCACGACGACGAGCAGCGTAATCACGGGATAGGCCGCGGCCAGCCAGCGCCACCGGCTCCGCGATACGGCGATGACCGCGATGGCCACGATCAGCGCCCAGCCGACGTGTACCGAGGGCATGGCCGAGAACTCATCCGCGTCGAAGCCGCCGCTCCAGGAGTACACCGACTGGCCGTAGCGCACCGCCGTGTCGACCATGTGGGCCATCGGCAGCAGCCGCGGCGGCGCCACCGGGACCAGCTGGATGAGCAGGCTGGCCCCGGTGAACACGGCCACGGTGGTCCTGATCCGCGGGTAGGCCGCGCGGTGGCGGGCGTAGAGCCAGACCAGGCAGATGCCCAGGGCCGGGAAGTGCAGGATGTCGTAGTACAGGTTGCCCGCCTGGACCAGCAGCGGGTGCGACAGCACGGGCTGCTGCACGGCGGCCTCGCTGGGCAGGTGGGTGAACCGCTCGGCGTCCCACAGCCAGCGGGCTCTCGGTACCGCCCCGGAGGTGCCCATCACGGCGAACGAGCCGGCGAACTGCCACAGTGCGTACAGGCCGAACAGCAGCGCGGCCTCCCAGGCCACGCCGTCCCAGCGGACTCGCAGCACCCTGAGCACGACCGCGACGACCACGAGGACGCCGGCCGCCGCCAGGGCGTACTGCCACGACAGCATCAGATGCGGCACGGCCGAGCCCCCGAATCGTCAACCGAATCACCCGGAAACATCCCGTGATGATCATACGTAACCGGGAGGTACCCTCCGCTTTGCCCCGCGTCACCCGATAGACAAAGCGCCGTGTTCAAGGCGCCGTGTTCAGTTCAGCGAGTGCCCTAAGCGCATGTTGTTGCGGCTGAGCCCCGAGGGGTCGGCCTCGGCCTGCGGCAGCGACACATCTCCGGTCACATCCGCGCCCAGCCGCACCCGGTCCCCGTCGACCAGCCGGACCTCGGTGCCGGGCAGCACGCGGTCGTCGTTGACGTACGTCCCGTTGGTGGAGCCCTCGTCCCTGATCGTGGCGTGCCCCGCGTCGTCGACCTGGACCGTGGCGTGCCGCCGGGAGACGTTGTCGAAGCTCGCGAAGGCCGCGGCCACGAGCGACTCGGCCGGATCGCGGCCGAGCATCACCGACGTCCCGGCCGGGATGTCCACGTTGCCGGTGGGGAAGGTGATGCGCATGACGACCGGCGAGATCCGGCGGCGGCGGCCCGTCGGCAGCGGGGTCCCGCAGGTGGGACAGACCACGTCGGCTGCGTCGGAGACGCCGGCGCCGCAGTTCGGGCAGAAGGATCCCTGTTCTGACCCGGGCGCGATGAAGCGCTGCGAGATCGTCGGCGTCAGCAGGTCGTCATCGGGTCCAGGGCTGTGCGGCAGGTTCGCGCCGCACCGGAAGCAGATCAGATCCTCCGGCTGGACCTTGACGCCGCAATCGGGGCAGCTCAGGCTGGCCATGTTCTCGCTCTCAGGTTTGGGTAGTCAACCTTGGCAAGACTACCGCCGCAGGAGCGGATTCGCAGCGGGAGATAGTACTCGGCCTTACCCCCTGTGCGATACCCCGCGCGCTGGTGCTGTGCGATGGTGTTCCCATGGTCAGTTATCAGCTCGCACCGGAGCAGCAGGACCTGAGGGACTCCGTCGCCCAGTTCGCCCGCGAGGTCGTCGCGCCGGTCATCGGCGGCTACTACGAACGCGGCGAGTTCCC
>JAICWX010000613.1 GCA_025934635.1 Streptosporangiaceae bacterium
CAATGCTGGGTAGTTAAAGGGTTGGCGGTTGGCGTCAAGCGATTTGGCCTGACGGTTCGTGTCGACATGGCAACGGAGGTCCGATAGGACGGGAGTCGACCAAGACCAACCCGTTCAGGGACCTCCGTTGCGCGTTCAGTCTGCCATCAGTACTGCTGTCGTGTCCGTTTCCCGTGTGATCACGGTGGCCGCGGGGCCGTTTGCCCCCGGGCACCTGGGTGAGCTGACCCGGGTGGTGCCGTTCGAGCTCGTCGACTGCCTGGTCGACGAGGCCCGCGTGCGGGAGAAAAGGGTGCGGGACCTGCCGTCGCGGGCCGGGGTCTACTTCCTGCTGGCGATGTGCCTGTTCCCCCGGGCGAGCTGCCTGGCCGCCTGGGGGAAGCTGACGGCCGGGCTGGGCGGCCCCGGCGTGGCGTCCCCGTCGGGCAAGGGGCTGCGCGACCTGCGCCGCCGGGTCGGGGCCGCCCCCGTGAAGGCCCTGTTCGAGATGCTGGCAGGCCCGCTGGGCCGGCCGGGCATGCCCGGGGTCACGGCCGGCGGCTACCGGACCGTGTCATTCGACGGCTGCAGGACGCTCAAGGTCCCCGGCACGCCCGCGAACCGCGGCTGGCTCGGGAAGATGAAGGCGAGCCTCGGGGTGACCGGCTACCCGGTCATCCAGCTCATGGCCCTGGTCGAGACCGGGACCCGGTCCCTGCTCGGGGCCGCGTTCGGCAGCACCGCCACCGGGGAGCTGGACTGGGCCCGCCAGCTCCTGCACCTGCTCGACAAGACGATGCTCGTGCTGATGGACCGGGGCTTCGACGGCGGGGAGTTCCTCGCCGAGGTCGCCGGGGCCGGCGCCCAGTTCCTGGTCCGCCTGAACGCGGCCCGCCGGCCCCCGGTCCTGCGGCACCTGCCCGACGGGTCGTTCACCTCCGTGATCGGCGGGGTGAAGGTCCGGGTCATCGCCGCCGAGGTCACCGTCACCTGCCACGACGGCACCAGCTACGGCGGCTTCTACCGCCTCGCGACGACCCTGCTCGATCACCAGGCGTTTCCCGCCAGCAGGCTCATGGCCCTCTACCACGAGCGCTGGGAGCACGAGGTCACCTACCTCGCGCTGCGCCACACCCTCCTGAACGGCCGCGTCCTGCGCTCCAAGACCCCGGCCGGCCTCCAGCAGGAAACCTGGGCGCTGCTCTCGCTCTACCAGGCCCTGCGCACCGCGGTCACCGACGCCGTCGCCGCCGTCCCGGGCACCGACCCGGACCGGGTCAGCTACCAGGCCGCCGTCGACACCGCCCAGGACCTCGTCACCACCGCCCGCAACATCACCGACCCCGACGACGACCTGGCCGGCGACATCGGCCGCACCGTCCTGGCCCGCCTCAACCCGCCCCGCCGCCCCCGCGTCTGCCCCCGCCGCGTCAAGTCACCCCTCAGCCGCTGGAACAAGCACCCACCCGGCAAGCCCACCACCAGCAAGAACATCACCAGCATCACCAGCCGGCCGATACCCGCTGACCACGAGCGCGTGACACGCCGCCCTAGATCCGTGACAAAAGCCGCAGGGCCTTAACTCCCCAGCATTGGTGCTAGGCGAGGGTGACGATGACCGAGGAAGGGAAGTACTCGCGGCATCCGGAGGATGACCGGCCCGCGAGGAGGAGGATGAGGTACGGCCACCGAGCACGGCCGCGACCGCCGCCAGCGCGGCCACGGCACGGGCGGGGTGCCCGGAGGATAGCGCCGGCCTTGTCATGCGGAAGCCGCAAAGAGCCACCCCACCGAGGTTAGCTGGCTTGCACGGCGTCTGCGCCGTACCCCGTGGGCACCGTCCTTTGGGTAGCGGGTCGGCAGAGCACTTGAGCATGGCCAGTCGCTTCGCGGGGGAAGTCCGGTTACATGCCACTGGCTAGCATCATGACAGGATCTCAGAGCGCGACGGCGCGTCGCGCAGGGCTGCGGCGCGCGCTCGTGATTGTCGGCGTGCTCGCGCTGGGTATCGCGCCCAGTGCGTGCACCGCCTCCGGGAGTGCTGGCGGCCACGCGGTTCAGCCTGTCCACACCAGCGGGACGGCGTCCCCGCCGCACCACCAAACCCAGAGCCCCAGCGTCCAGCTGGTGGTCGAGGCCAGCGGAGACCTGCTGATCCATTCCCTGGTCTTTGACCGGGCGCTGGTGCTGGGCGGCGGCCGCCACTACGACTTCGCTCCCATGTTTGCGCAAATCAAGCCTTACATCCAGGGCGCCGACCGGGCGCTGTGCCAGGTCGAGACGCCGATGACCCCGGCTCCTCCCACTGGCTACCCGACCTTCAACACGCCGCCCGATTTGGCGACCGCGATCCGCCAGACCGGGTGGCATGCCTGCTCCACGGCCGGGACGCACTCGCTCGACCAGGGGCAGACCGGGGTGGACGACACCATCCGCGCGCTGAACCGGGCCGGGGTAGCGCACACTGGTACCTTCTCTTCGGCCGCCGCGCAGCAAACGCCGCTGATCATGACGGTCAGGGGTGTCCGGGTCGCGTTCCTCGCCTACACCGACATCACCAACGGCATCCCCTCACCCCATCCCTGGTCGGTCAACCGGGCCAGCGCCGCGCAGATCCTGTCCGACGCCCACCGCGCCCGCCTGCCCGGCGCGCAGGCCGTCGTCGTCAACCTCCACTGGGGCGATCAGTATGTCGCCCAGCCCAGCAGCTTTCAGTTCGCCCTCGCCAGCCGGCTCACCCGCTCTCCCGATATCACCGCGATCGTCGGCCAGCACGTGCACATCGTCCAGCCTGTCC
>JAICWX010000639.1 GCA_025934635.1 Streptosporangiaceae bacterium
GCCGCGAACAGCAAAGCCGTCGCCGCCCCCGAGTTCGCCGCCATGCGCCCCTACGGCGGCCAGCAGCTGACCACCGGCGCCCAGGCCGAGGTCTACGCCGACCACTTCATCGCCAACCACCTCAAGGCCATCGGCGGCGGCAAGACCTACTCCCAGCTGTCCGCCGAGGCGATCGCCCAGCCGGGCAACGCCAAGCTCGCCGCCCAGGTCGACACGGTGTTCAAGGGCGAGACCCTGCGTGGCCTGCTGCTGAACGCCTACGCCTTCGGGACCATGGGCACGATCGCCGGGATCGCCGCGATCGCCGCGTTCATCGCCGCCGCCGTCATGCTCGTCCTCGGCGGCCTCGGCCTCATGCACGCCCGCCGCACCTCACCCGACACCGACATCCTCGACCGCCGCAGCGACCGCACGCCGGACCCGGGCACCGCACCGGAGCCGGCCAGCCTCAGCAGCGGCAACGGCCTCGCCCCCGGCAGCTCACCTGGCCAGCCCGCCTGACCGCCGCGGAAATCCCCGCCAACCCCCGTGATGCGGGCCGTAGCACGGCCCGCATCACGAGGCTGTCGCAGGTGAAGGCCGCCCCCCGTCGGCCTGCGGAAAGCCTCCTAAGCCCCGGGCAGCGACATCCAGGGACGCTGCCGGGGCATACCGAGGCATCCGAGCAAACACGGAGCAAGCATCGCTGTGCCCATGCCTGGTCCCAGCTGGGCGGCGGGAAATGCCATGCCGATCTCGGCGAACGATGTGACTGCCCGGTGCCGGGCGTCGGCGTGCTGGGTGCTGACGCGGATGCGACGTAGCCGGATCAGGGTCTCGAACGCGGCGCTGACGCGGTCGGGGGCCTTCGGGCAAGCGCCGTCGCGAGGTGGTCGCGGACGGCTTCCAGCGCGCCGCGCTGCGGCGGCACCGCCGTTCCCGGCACGACCACCTGTCCAGCACGTCGGTGAGCGCGCTGACGGACTCCGTGACCGACGGCGGATCGGGTCGCCGGTCCCGTCGGGGTTGTCGATGAGTTCCTGGAGTTGAGGATGCGGCCGTGCAGGAACGCGGGCAGGGCGCGGTAGATGTGCAGGGCGCCGGGTCCGCTGAAGCCCTGCGCGGGTAAGCAGGGCGGGGACGTCTTCGAGCGGGCGCAGGGTGCCGAGGGGGCGGAGCGCGAGCGGGGTGGCCAGGGGCCGGGTCACCGGCAGCGGCAGACGTGCGGGCGGGCCAGCGCCGGCTGCCGGCAGTCGCTGGCGGCGGCGCGCAGCCGTGCGGCCCGGCCGGGGCCGGCGGAATCCGCCTTGAGCTGCGCGGGCTCGGTCTCGGCGGCGCCGTCGGGCGGCGCCGCCTTGCCGGGCGCACGCCGGCGACCGCCACCCCGGCCACGGCCCGGTCGCTCCAGCGGTGCAGCCGCGGTCCGCATACCAGGAGCAGGGACCATGCCCGCATCAGTGCTCACCGTCGCCTCCCTGAGCCACCGGGCGGCGCATACTGGTTAGCAGAGGCGAGGCGTGTCCGTTGAAGAACGTTCATCGGCGGGGCAGGACAGCCGGGACGTCACTAGACGCTGCTGCGCTGTCTTTGGCGCGGGGCGCGTCCGGTGTGTGGCTGCGTGCGGGGTCCCGGTTCGGTCTGGCCTGCCGCGGCGCCGTTTACCTTCTGGTCGGCTACCTCGCGTTCCGTCTCGCCCTGGCCGTGCACGGGCGAACGGGCGCGCCCGCGAGCAGCGCAGGGGCTGTGCAGGCGGCCGTGTCCCCGGCATGGGGGCGGATCCCGCTGGTCCTGCTCGTCGCCGGCCTGGCGGCGTACGCGCTCACCCAGCTGCTCGAGGCGGTTTTCCGGCCTTCCCGCGCGGAAAGCGCGGCCGGCCGGTGGCGCCAGCGGGCGGTGTCGTCATGGGGATGCCTGCTGTACACGGCCTTCTGCCTGAGCACCGCCCGGCTGCTGCTGGAGACTCCTGCGCCGCAGACCGCGCAGTCGGAGCAGCGGCAAGACATCGACGTGACCGCAACCGTGCTCCGGACGGGATGGGGCCAGCTGCTCCTGATCCTGGCCGGGCTCCTCATCATGGCCGCTGCCGTGGAAATGGGCCGCCGGTCGGTCTGGCTCGACTTCCGGGAGCGGTTCACCGCAGAGCACATGTCCCGGCCGCTGGCCATCGTCACCAGGGCGGTCGGCGCGTACGGCTGCATCGCGCGCTCCGTCGTGCTGGCGCTGGCCGGTTTCTTCATCATCAAGGCGGCGGTGCTGTCCAGCGCCAGCCAGGTGAAGGGACTGGACGCGGTCTTCCGCTCGGTGGCC
>JAICWX010000136.1 GCA_025934635.1 Streptosporangiaceae bacterium
GGCAGGCCGAACCGCTGCCCCGGGTAGAACGGGGCGCTGGCGGGAGGCGCGGTCGGGGAAATCTTGGCCACGACACCACGGTATCCGCTCCGGTACTGAGCGCGGGCAGCGGGCCATAATGGGAGCCCTGACCTCGGTCGCCAGCGCGTAACATCCGTGAAACACACCAGACACGGCGCGGAAATTGCCAGCGGCTAACGTCCGAATCGCGTGCGTTGAGAACCGAAAGCGTGCCCTGTAACGGGAGGGTTGATGTTCAGCAGTGCCGAGGAAGTCCTCCGCTTCATCGCGGAGGAGAACGTGGAATTCATCGACGTCAGGTTCTGCGACCTGCCGGGCACGATGCAGCACTTCACCGTGCCAGCGTCGGCGTTCAGCGAGGACGTCTTCAATGACGGCCTGATGTTCGACGGCTCGTCGATCCGCGGGTTCCAGCAGATCCACGAGTCGGACATGCAGCTGCTGCCCGACCCGAGCACCGCGGGGATCGACCCGTTCCGCCGGCACAAGACGCTGAACATGACCTTCTTCGTGCACGACCCGCTGACCGGGGCGCCGTACACCAGGGACCCGCGCAACATCGCCCGGAAGGCCGAGGACTACCTGCGCGGCACCGGCATCGGCGACACCGCCTTCTTCGGCCCGGAGGCGGAGTTCTACATCTTCGACTCGGCCCGCTTCTCCACCTCCGCGAACGAGGGCTACTACCACATCGACTCGGTGGAAGGCGCGTGGAACTCCGGCGCCGAGGAGGCCGGGGGGAACCTGGCGTACAAGCCCCGGTACAAGGGCGGCTATTTCCCGGTCCCGCCGATGGACCACTTCGCGGACCTGCGCGCGGAAATGACGACCAACCTGCTCGCGGCCGGCATCCAGGTCGAGATGCAGCACCACGAGGTCGGCACGGCGGGCCAGTCGGAGATCAACATGCGGTTCGGCTCCCTGCTGCAGGAGGCCGACCGGCTGATGCTCTTCAAGTACATCATCAAGTCCACCGCCCGGGCGGCCGGCAAGACGGTGACGTTCATGCCCAAGCCGCTGTTCGGCGACAACGGCAACGGGATGCACTGCCACCAGTCGATCTGGAAGGACGGCTCCCCGCTGTTCTACGACGAGGTCGGCTACGCGGGCCTGTCCGATCTCGGGCGGTACTACATCGGCGGCCTGCTCAAGCACGCGCCGTCGCTGCTGGCCTTCACCAACCCGACGGCGAACTCCTACCACCGGCTGGTGCCCGGCTTCGAGGCCCCCGTCAACCTGGTGTACTCGCAGCGCAACCGCTCGGCCTGCTGCCGGATCCCGATCACCGGCACGAACCCGAAGGCCAAGCGGGTCGAGTTCCGGGTCCCGGACCCGTCAGCCAACCCGTACCTCGCGTTCGCCGCGATGCTGATGGCCGGCATCGACGGGATCAAGAACAAGATCGAGCCGCCGGAGCCGGTGGACAAGGACCTGTACGAGCTGCCGCCGGACGAGGCGGCCGCCATCCCGCAGGTTCCCGGCTCGCTCGAGGCCGTGCTCGACAACCTCGAGTCTGACCACGCCTTCCTCACCGAGGGCGGCGTGTTCACCGACGACCTGATCGAGACCTGGATCGACTACAAGCGGGCGGCCGAACTGAACGAGCTCCGGCTGCGCCCGCACCCGCACGAGTTCGAGCTCTACTTCGACTGCTAGGCCCGGCTGATGGCGGGGGGGTGCGCGAGCGGACCCCCGCCATTCGCATGTCCCGGGCAGATCGCCGGCGGGGCCGCAAGCACGGTCACTCGTTTCTCGCGAACTCGGGGCCGGTGATGCGGGCCAGCAGCGGGAAGGTGGCCGCGATGATGCCGAGGGAGACCACGATCCCGCCCGCGGTGATGAGGTAGTAGGCGGCACCGGGCACCACCATCGGACGCCCCTGCTGCAGGGCGGCGTTCATCGCGGCGGCGCCGAACCCGGTGCCGATCGCGACGATGGCGACGGCAAGGAGCGGGACGGCGCCTTCGAGCGCGACCACGCGGCGCAGCGTGCCGAGCCGGGCGCCGGTGAGGCGCAGCAGACTGAACGGCCGCTTGCGGTCGGCCAGCCCGGCCGCGATGCCCGCGGCGAGCGTGCAGCCGGCGATGGGCAGGCTGACCAGGATCACGACATTCGCGAGCTGCCGGTAGTCGTTGTTGGTGGAATTGTCCTGCGCGATCAGGTCGGAGAGGACGGACGGCCCGCTGAGGCCGGCGACTGGGTACGTGCTCTCGAGCACCGTCCTGGCCCGTTCGACCGTCGGCACCGAGCCGTCCGTTGCCACGTTGACGGCGTCCACTCCGAGGCTGTCCAGCTGGACGCCCCGGAGATTCACCGCGGGCCAGGTAATGCCGCTGAGATCGTGACGGCCGTACAGGATGCTGTCGAACCCGTCGAACCCGTCCTCCGGGAACGCCGCCGCCGCCACCCCGGCCGGGCAGCGGCCGAGGACGGGGACGGTGGCGAGCTGCGCGCAGGACACCGCGCCCGCCGGAACCGGGCTAGGAGGGCCGTACGTAGGGACGCCGAGGCCGTGGAAGGTCGCGGGGATGGTCAGCCGCGGAACCGCGCGGACCACCATCACTCCCCGGACGCCGGGAATCTCGCCTAGCCGTGCCGTCAGCGGCGCGGCGGCCGCGGCCGGCCCCGCGCCTGTCACGGCCGGGACCCCGGCACGATAGTCGTAGCCGAGCGGCTGGTCCGCCAGCTGGCTTGTCATCACGTTCGCCTCCGCGGGGCTGCCCCACTGGGTGAGGTCCTTCGCGTCCTGTGTGGCGATGGCCACCACGGCCGCGGTCGTGATGAGCAGGGCCAGCACCAGGCCGCTGACGGCGCGGAAGGCCGCCTTCGGGTCGTCAGCGAGGCGGCGGGCGGCGATCAGCGTACCCGGGCGGCTCGTGCACCGGGCCATGAGCTTCGCCGCGGCCATGGTGAGCCACGGACCCGCGATGACCAGGCCGGCGATGATGAGCAGGTAGCCGGGCAGGAAGGCCTGGACCTGGGCGGAAGGGCTGGCCGGCTTGCCGTGCACGACGAAGAAGCCGAGGTCGGCGAAGCCGGTCAGCAGCGGCAGCACCCGCCAGGCCCGCGGCGGCTTCGGCGTCGCCCGCCGCGCGACGCCCAGCGGGGAGATGTGCACCCGGCGCAGCGCCAGCCGGGCCGCCAGGGCGGCGGCCACGGGCACGCCGATCGCGACCGCGCCGATGTCCAGCGCGCTGAGCGACAGCTCACCCGGGAAGAACGGCTCGCCGACGAACGGGATGCCCGCGACCGGGCCGCGGAGCAGGAAGAAGATCCCGAAGCCGAGGGCGACCCCCAGGACCGCGGCCGTGGTCGATTCGGTGGCGGCGAGCAGCGAAACCTGCCTGCGGGTCGCGCCGACCAGGCGCATCGCCGCGAACCGCTGCTCGCGGCGGGCGGCCGACAGCCGGGTCGCGGTGGTGATGAAGATCAGCACCGGGGCCAGTATGGCCAGCGCCACGACGGACAGGATGAGGTCGCTGGTGCTCGCCTGGATTCCGCCGCCGGGCGGGTTGTAGTTCAGGCCCTGGCGCTTCATCACGTGCCCGAATCCCGTCTTGGCGATCGCCGTCACCTGGACGCTGGCGGGCCTGGCCGCGAGCTGCGCCGGGGTACGCCCGACGATGAGGACCAGCGAGTTCGGCGACGGCAATCCCGCCTCGCCGATCGTGCCGGCCAGGCGGCCCGGGTAGCGGCCGGCCAGCTGATCCGCCGGGGTGGCGCGCAGCAGCGCGGCGAGTGCGGGCGAGGCGTAGTACTGGCCGGGTGCCGGGTCACGGGGGATGCCCGGCGGTACCGGTGACGAGGGGCCGGTGGCGGCCACGTCGAAGCGGTTGATCGGCAGGCTGCCGAAGGTGTCACCGCTGGGATGCCACCACAGCGGGGCGATGCCCGCCGCCGGGCCGGCGGGCACGTAAGCCGTGCCGGTGTACCACCATGCGGCGCGGTTGTTCCAGGTGGTGACCGCGTTGGTCAAGGCCAGCGTGACCAGCAGCAGGCCGACGCCGAGGCCGACCGCGACGGCCAGGACGATCAGCCGGGTGATCGCCTCACGGCCGCCGCTGAGCACGAGCCGCAGTCCGAGGGGGATCACGTCCCGGCTCCGGTGAGCGTGGTGATCTTTCCGTCCCTGACGACGACCTCGCGGTCCGCGTAGGCGGCGACGCGGGCGTCGTGGGTGACCAGGACGACGGTGGTGCCTTGCTCGCGGGCGATGTCGGTGAGCAGGTCCATCACCTGTTCCCCGGATACCGAGTCCAGCGACCCGGTCGGCTCGTCGGCGAAGAGCACCTCGGGGGCCCCGACCAGGCCGCGGGCCAGCGCGACGCGCTGGGCCTGCCCGCCGGACAGCTCCCCGGACCGGCGGTGCTCGAGCCCGTCCAGGCCGAGCGTGCCGAACCACTTCCTGGCCGCCGCTATCGCCGGGCCGCGGCGGGTGCCGGACAGCAGCAAGGGCAACGCGACGTTCTCTTCCACGGCCAGCTCAGGGACGAGCTGGCCGGACTGGAACACGAACCCGAACCGGTCCCGGCGTAGTTCGCTGCGCCGGGCGTCGCTCAGGGTGTCCAGCCGCTGCCCGCCGAACCAGACCTCGCCCTCGTCGGGGACCAGGATGCCCGCCAGGCAGTGCAGCAAGGTGGACTTGCCCGACCCGCTCGGCCCCATGACCGCGACGATCTCGCCCGGCCGGACTCCCAGCGAGGCACCGCGTAGCGCCGGGGTGCGGCCGAACGAAAGGAACAGGTCCCGCGCCTCGAAGACCTTCGCGGTTCCCGGGTCGGTGATCACCGGCGTACCGCTCGTGAGAGCAGGTCCAGCCGGGCCGCGGTGTGGTCGATCCATCGCAGGTCAGCCTCCAGGCGGTAGATGGCGTGGTCGGCGAGCAGCGCGTCGAGCGAATCGCCGCGCCGCCTCAGTGCGGTGAGCTCACGCATCCGCTGCAGGTGCGCCGCGCGCTGAGCGTCCAGGTAGCCGTCGGCCGACCGGCCGAGCATGAGAGCCAGCACGACCTTGGCGGACAGCTCGCTCTGCAGGTCCGGCTCCGGCGGGGCCGGCTCAGCCAGCCACCGCTCCACGTCGGCGACGCCTTCCTCGGTGATGACGAACCGGCGGCGTTCGGGCCCGGCCTCCTGCTCGATCGGCCCGGCGACCGCCTTCCCGTCCCGGGCCAGCCGAGACAGGGTCGCGTAGACCTGGCTGTATCGCAGCGGCTTGGCCCGGCCGAAGTACGCGTCGTAGTCCCGTTTCAGGTCGTAGCCGTGACTGGGCCCCCGCTCGAGCAGGCCGAGCAGCGTCAGCGGAACACTCATAACCGAGAGAATACTCCACGAGTATTCTCTCGGTAAGTAGTTAGGCCTGACCGCTCAGTGCGGCCGGAGGGGCCCGGACTTCATGTCATGCACGCACGATCTTCATCCGGTCTCCACGCCCGGCTGCTGCCCTGACCGGGTGCAGCAGGATGTCACCAGCGCCGACGTGGATGAGCTCGTGAGACGTACGGCGGAAGCCGCCGTCGCGTACATAAACGGAGATATTCGCCGCTATCTCACGCTGATCAAACACGGGGACGACTACACGCTCATGCCGCCCTGCGGCGGGGAAGGACCAGAGTGGCTCCTGGTGCACCGCCACGCCGACCCGCTGGTGCACCCCGTCAGCATGGAGCAGATGTCGGTCCTGGCCCGCGGCCAGGACTGACGTCGTCGCGGGCGCCTTGACGGCCTGGTCCTTTCCAGTGACGCTCCGGATGATGGCGCTACGGTGTCGCCGCTGCCTGTCTCGCCTTGCCGGACCACGACCTGGTCTCCGTCCGCGATAGCGGCGCCGATCATCGAATCGTCCGTCACCTTGAGCAGGAAAAGGCTGCCTTCACCGACCAACTGCCTGGGCAACGGATAGACGTCAACGATTCTCTCGTCAGCGAGGACCGGACAGCCCCCGGTATTCCGTCCGATTAGCGGAACGTAGACGGCCTCCTAGGACGGGATGTCGAAGCCGCGAATGCCGCCTGCCTCATCTTCTTTTCCCTTACGGCCAGGCGCCAGCCGCACCGCCGGGTGACCGGGCAAGAGCACCTCGACCGTCCGCGCGCCCGGCTGCGGGCACCGGACGACGCGGGTCAGTGGGCGCGGGGCATCGGGCACGGTCATATCCAGGGCAGTAGAAGAAACGGTCCCTGCCTGATTATGGACACGCCGGCTTTGCAACACGTTTATGGCATTCGCCGGGCGGCGCGGCGCATGGTCCGGGCCCCGCCGGTAATCATGGTGCTGATCGTTAGGCTCTCGAAACCTCGCCGGCGGTTGCCCCGATGCATGCTATGGGCATGGGCCAGGATCCCGGCTTGCCGCCCCCGGGCGACGGCAGCGATGAGGTGCGGTTCGGGCTATCACGCGAGCCGCGGGTCCGTGTGAAGGCCTGGTTGCGCCGATCGCTCGCAGGGCGCCTGGCGCTGGGCATCGTGGCCCTGGCCACATTCGCCGTGGCAGCCTTCGTAGTAACAGTAACAACGGCCCGCCACCCTGGACATCACCGCCCCGGGGTAACCAGCTCGGCGGGGTTCACGGGCCGTCCCCAGGCGCAGCCGTGGTGATGGCGGCCGGCCCGGTGGTGGCAACCGACGATGGTCACCCGCTGCCCGGCGTGCGGGGTGGGTGGGAGCTGTTCGGCACCGGTCCGGGGGTGCTGGTCCGGATCCAGTGGGCCGTGGGCCGCGTTACCAGAACCGCGATTCCGGCGCTGCAGAGCACTGGCCCGGTCTTCTTCGTCGTGGGTCGGTCCGCATCAGGCGATCATCCGCCCGCTCGACTTCGTGCCCGGCTATCTGGTGGCCGATGATCAGCCCGTCCGCACCCTGCCGACCGCGCTCGGTACGGCAGGCCAGGCGTTCCCCGGGCCGCGCCCCGGCCAGCTGTGGGTGCAATCTGGGTTCGGCGCCGAAACCATGATGTCGCTGGTGACCACGAACGGTACCAGGATCGGCCCGTCGATCCGGCTTCCGGCGGACGTCGGCTACGGCGCGCCCGACGGCCGGGGCTATCTCGCGGTCGAACGTAACGGCGCAGCTTACGACGTCGGCCCGGGCGGCGTCCGTCGCGGGGCGGCCGGCACGCTCACCGCCACCGGCCCGTCGGCCTGGCTGGTTGTTCCGTGCCCGAGCGCCCCGGCATCACCTCGCCCGACGGAAAGTACGCGGCCGTGCTCAGCACCGGACCGGACCAGACCGCAATCCTGCACCTGATCAATCTCAGCACCGGCTCTGATCGCCGGGTCGCCGTTGCCCCCGCGCCGCAAGGCTCGCCCGGCCTGGCCTGGTCGCCCGACAGCCGGTGGCTGTTCGCGGCCACCGAGGGCGGAGCGCTCCATGCCATCGACCCGCAGACCGGGCAGGTTCGTGGCCTCGGCGTTCCACTCCCGCCGGTGACCTATCTGGCCGTCAGGAGCACCGGCTCACCGCCCGGCTGACTGCGGCCCGACTGGCCAGCCCGGCCGGTCAGACGTCGAGAAGGTAGCTCGCCAGCGGTGTGGGCCGGGCTAGCGGACTTCGCGCAACGGCACCGCTGAATAGACACGTTGGAGCGTAGGTATCCCTTTTCTGCAGCCTGTTCAGCTGGTAAGAGGTGGCATACCATTGCCTGCTGCCCCCGGCATTCCACAATTTCCGGTTAGTTAAGGGCGCGGCCAGTCGGCGAAGCGCTTGCGCAGCTCGGCGATTTCGTCCGGGCCGAGGCCGAACGACGTGAACACCCCGTCACCCCACTGGTCAAGACGGGCGGCGGCCTCGGCGAAATCACGGTCGGTCAGCCCCGGGTCGAGCCGCCGGGCGAAGCCGATGATCTGCGCCCTGGTGTACCGCTCCAGGGCGGCCGCGGTGTCCACGTAGTCGCGCGGCTCGACCCGGCTGGCCAGCGCGCACACCTTGCCGCCGACGACATCCTCGAGGTCGAGAACGGGACCGACCTCCATGATGACCGGACGGCGTGATCGGTCGAAGTAGGCCAGCTGGAGCATCATCTGCTCGCCGCCCGGGGCGGTAACGATCCACTCGGCCAGCGCGTCACCGAGGCCGTAGAAGATGTCACCGAGACCCCCGGCCTGGTCCCGGCGCTCGGTCCCGAAGCCCGCCTCGCGCAGCGCGTTCTCGACCGCCGCGGCGGCCGCGGCCACGCTCGCCTCCTCATCGGTGAACAGGTCGACGTCGGCCGTAAAGCGGTCGACGACCCCGTACGCCATCAGGGCGTTGCCACCGCCGAGAGCGAATCCGTGGCGCGCGGCCGCACGCAGGGCAATAGCAGCGACCTGGCCGTGCAGCTGGCCGACCGGCATCAGGCCGCGGCGGCCGCCGCGCGCAGGACGGGGTGCTGGTCCTCCCATGCCTGCCGGACGCCCGATGGCAGGAACAGCCCGGGCCACAGCGCGATCAGCGTGTCGCCGTCCAGGTAAGCGCTGAGATCCGCGGCCTGCCCCGCTTCCCGGAGCACGGTCTGGTAGAGCCAGCGCCGCATGTCCTGGTCGCTCAGGTCGAACGTATGATCAGGGTTACCCCAGAACAGCCAGATCGGCAGCCGAACCTGGCCCTCGGCGGGGCCGTGCAGGTCGGCGAGGCTGGCCACGACCACTGCGCGACGACCGGGCCGGGACTGGTACCGGCCTCTGGGTGCGTCGGTGCGCGTGGCCACCATGGCTTTAGCGTACACCCCCCGGCTCTCCCCTGTCGAATGTACGATCGATGGACATCCTTAACCTAGCACAGACAAGGGGAGTCATGCCGGCCGGAGCACAGCCAGTCGTCCGCGCGGCCGGCCCGGCGGACGCCGGGCCGGTCGCCGTGATCTTCGCCCATTACGTCGCCACCAGCGTGGCGACGTTCGAGGAAGTCGCGCCGGCCGCCGCGGACTGGCAACGGCGGCTCGGCGACCTGGCCGCGCTGAACCTGCCCTTTCTGGTAGCCGAGACGGACGGGGACGTCGGCGGCTTCGCCTACGCCAGCCCGTGGCGGCCCAAGCCCGCCTACCGGTACACGGTCGAGGACACCGTGTACCTCTCCCCCGGCTGCACCGGCCGCGGCATCGGCACGGCGCTGCTCGGCGCGCTGCTGGCCGGCTGCACCACGGCGGGCGCCCGGCAGGTCATCGCGGTCATCGCCGACACCGGCAGCGACGCGTCGGCCGCGCTGCACCGCCGGCTCGGCTTCACCGAGGCGGGCCGGCTGGCCGCCGTCGGCCGCAAGCACGGCCGCTGGGTCGACACGCTGCTCATGCAGAAGGACCTGGGGCTGATGCAGAAGGACCTGGGGGCAGGCCGTTGAGCACCGCGTTCACCGCCGGCGAGCAGCAATGGCAGGCACGGCTGGGGAAGCTGAGGGACGTGGTGCGCCAGGAAATGGTGGCGAGACAGCTCGCACGGGAGCTGCCGGCCGCACCCGTTCGGCTGATTGATCTTGGGTGCGGGCAGGGGACGCAGGCCCTTCGCCTGGCGCGGGCCGGGTACGACGTGACCGGGGTCGATGCCTCGGCGGACCTGCTGGCCCGGTTCGGGCGGGACCTGGCCGCCGAGCCGGCTGAGGTCCGCGGCCGGGTGCGGGCCGAGTGCGCCCTGATCGAGGATTATGCCGAACGGGGCGGGGTTTCCCCGTTCGCGGCCGTCCTCTGCCACGGTGTGCTGATGTACCTGGATGACCCCGCGCCGGTCTTGCGGGCCATCGCGCGGCTGACCGGTCCGGGCGGCGTGGTGTCGCTGCTGGTGCGTAACGGCGGCGCGATGGCCATGCGGCCGGGGCTGCTGGGTGACTGGGCGACGTGCGCGGAGGCGTTCGGCACCGACCGGTACGCCAACCGGATCGGCCTGTCTGCCCGCGGGGACCGGCTGGGTGACCTGACCGGGCGGCTGGCGGACTGCGGCCTGGCGGTCACCGCCTGGTACGGGGTCCGGGTCTTCACCGACACCGCCGCTGACGACGCCGCGCCGCCGCCGGACCTGGCGACGCTGCTCGACTGCGAGGAACGGGCCGGCCGGGCCGATCCGTACCGGCAGGTGGCGGCGCTGCTGCACGTCATTGCGCGCCGGCCGGAATGAGGGAGAATGGCCCGGTGGCGGGACAGCTGTGGCCGGGACTGCTGGCCGAGGCGTGGGCGGCCCTGGACGGGGGCGCCGCCGCGAACGCGCGGCTGCCGGCCGGGCTCGAGGTGCTGTGGGTCAGCGGCGAACCAGGTGGGCTGCCGTCCCGGCTGCCGGCCGAGGAGGTGGCCGTCGCCTGCACCGCGGCCGCCCTGCTGGCCGCCGCGGCCCTGCACGCCCAGCGCGGCGGGGACGGCGGGTCCCGCGGCTCCCCGGCCGCGCGGCTGGACCGGACGCACATCGTGGCGGCCTTCCGGAGCGAGGCGTACCTGCGGGTCGGGGGCGAGCCGGCCGGCCCGGGCTTCGCGCCGCTGTCGCGGTTCTGGCGGACGGCTGACGGCTGGATCAGGACGCACGGAAATTACCCGTGGCACCGGGAGGCGCTGCTGCGCGCGCTGGGCTGCGCCGGTGACCCGGAGCCGGTGGCGGCGGCGCTGGCGGAGCTGGGCGCGCACGAGGCGGAGGAACTCGTGACCGGGGCGGGCGGGGTGGCCGCCGCCGTCCGCACGGAGGACGGGTGGCGAGCGTCGCCGCCCGGGCAGGCGGCCGCCGCGGACGCCCTGGTCGAGGGGACGTCGGTTGGCGGCGCGCCGCCGCGCTGGCGGGCCGCGGGGGCGCTGCCCGCCTCGGGGGTCCGGGTGCTCGACCTCACCCGGGTCATCGCCGGCCCGGTGGCGACCAGGTACCTCAGCGCGCTCGGGGCGGACGTGCTCCGCCTCGACGCCCCGGACCGGCCGGAGCTGACCCTGCACGCCTACGACGGGCTGCCGGGCAAGCGCAGCGCGCTGCTCGACTTCGGTCCGGCCGAGGGGAACGCCCGGCTGCACGAGCTGCTGGCCTGCGCCGACGTGCTGGCGCACGGGTACCGGCCGCACGCGCTGGAGAAGTTCGGGCTGGGACCGCAGGAGCTGGCCGAACGGCATCCCGGCCTGGTGGTGGTCGGCCTGTCGGCGTGGGGCAGCCGCGGTCCGTGGGGCGGCCGGCGGGGGTTCGACAGCATCGTGCAGGCGGCGTCCGGGATCGCGCTGGCGGAGTCGCCGGACGGCGACCGGCCGGGCGCGCTGCCGTGCCAGCTGCTCGACCACGGCACCGGCTACCTGTGCGCGGCGGCCGCGCTGCAGGCGCTGACCCGGCAGTCCGCCCGGGGCGGCACCGTGTTCCGCGAGCTGTCGCTGGCCCGGACCGCGCACTGGCTGCTCGGCCTGCCCAGGGATGCGGCGGCTGGTTCTGCCGCGCCGGGTGCCCGGCCCCTGGCCGACGGGGCGGAGCGGGCCTGGCTGACCACGCTGGACAGCGCGGCGGGTCCGGTGACCACCGTGCGGCCGCCTGGACAGCTGGACGGCGAGGCGCTGAGCTGGTCCGGGCCGCTCAGCCGGTACGGCGGCGACGAGGCCGCCTGGTTACCGGGCGGGTCAGCCGACGGGGACCAGGGTGAGGTAGGCCATGCCGAGCAGGTCGTAGTAGCCGCGCAGCCAGTACGAGCGGTGCTGCTCGACCTTGGCCAGGAGCCCGGCGGCCTGGGGGTGGTCGCCGTGGGCCGCGAGCCATTCTTCTTCGTCGCACTGGTAGCCGGACTCGAAATCCTCCCACTCCTCCAGCGTGGCGGTCTCGATCCAGGCCGGCCGGAAGCCCGCCGCCACGGCCTGGTCGACCAGCCCGGGCAGGTCGCCGAGCTCTTCAGCGGTGGTACCCGGCCACATGGCGGCCAGCTCAGCCTCCGTCGGCGTCCGGTGCCAGAAGCCCTCGCCGAGCAGCACCCGGCCGCCCGGGCTGACCAGGCGGCGGAGCTCGGCCAGCGCCGCCGCGACGTGCCCGGGCGGTTCGACGTCGGTCAGGGCGTGGCTGGCACCGGTGCACAGCACCAGGTCAGCAGGCCCGCGACTGGTCTCGAGGCCGGATTCCCGGACGAACGCGACCCGGTCGCCGAGCCCGCGGGCCTGGGCGCTGGCCCGGCCCCGGGCCAGGTCGCCCTCGTGGGTGTCCAGGCCGGTCCCGGTCGCCTGGGGCGCCGCCGCGAGGACGCGGAGCATCAGCTCGCCCCAGCCGCAGCCGATGTCGAGCACGGTGCCGGGGTGGTTCGCGGTGAGCCGGGCGACGATCCGGGCCGCCCGGGCCTCGGACAGCGGGCCGTGGAACGTCAGCCTGGTCAGTGTCGGCGGCAGGCCGGCGGCAGCGGTATTCGCGTCAGTCATAGGCGCGCAGGGTAGTCCGGGGCCGGCCGCTGCGCCTAACGGATTTTTCCGGCCGGGATCCTGCCGGGCACGGGACCGCCGGCGGCGCCGGCCTTCCCTGCGTTACCGTCAGGAGAATGCGGGGTAAACGCTGTTGGTCCAGCGCGTCATGGACCTTAAGGTAAGTACTGCTGTGAGAGCTTACGAGGTCATTGAGCGGATTGACGCGTTCTGTGAGGCGGTGCCGCGCCGCCGGGCCCGGGCCGACGTGTACGGGCCGCTCGTGCTGTTCGTCCCCGCCGGTACCGGCTGGCCGTACTACGCGCGGCCCCGGCGCGGTCTCCGGGCCCCGGTCACGGCGGCCGACATCCGCGCGGTCCGCGCGCGGCAGCGCGAGCTGATCATCCCCGAGTCCTTCGAGTGGATCGAGCAGGTCGCGCCCGAGATGGCCGCCGCCGCCGCGGAGGCGGGCCTGGAGGTCCGGGCGCATCCGCTCATGGTGCTGGCCGCTCCTCCGTCCGCTGGCCCGCCGGCCGGCCTTCCTGCGCTCCCGCCGGGCGTGACCGTGCGCGAGGTCCCGCCCGAGGACGCCGAACTGGACCGGGTCTGGGCGGTGCCCGCGGTCGCGTTCGGGCACCCGGGAACCGGGGTCGGGCAGGCCGGGACGGTGGAGCGCGACAAGATGGCGGCGGACTACGACGGCGGCACGATCGAGATGCTGCGGGAACGGCTCCGCTCGGGGCAGTCGGTGGTGGCGGCGGCGTTCGGCCCGGACGGGCCCCTCGCGGCTGGCAGCTGCCAGGCGGTGGACGGCGTCGCGGAGATCACCGGGGTGGGCGTGCTGCCGTCCGCGCGCCGCCAGGGTCTCGGCGCGGCCGTCACCGCCCTGCTGGCGCGGGACGCGCTCGGTCGCGGCGTGACCACTGTCTTCCTGTCCGCCAGCGACGACGAGGTGGCCCGCATCTACGCCCGGATCGGCTTCCGCGAGATCGGCATCGCCATGATCGCCGAGCCCGCTGACGGCTGAGCCCGCCGACGGCTGAGCCCGCTGACGGGGCTGAGCACGAACCAGCACGAGCGCAGGTCTGCCCCTCAGCCCCGCAGGCTCCGGCCCGGGTCTAGCGCAGCTCGCTTATCCGGTGGATAGGGCTTATCCGGTGGATCCGGTACCCCAGGGCTGCCTCAATCCACCGGGTAAGCCGGATCCACCGTGTTAACCGGGCCGCCTGCGGCTGCCGGTACTGCTGATGCCGGCGTGGCCGGTCCAGGCACGGCGGCGGCTCCCGTCGAGGGTTCCGGCCCGGGCGCGGGCGGCGAATTCAATCTCGGGCACCTGCGATGCCGCGCTGGCGTCCTGGTGGCTGAAGTCCGCGACCACCGAGCCCCAGGTCTGGTAGTAGCCGTAGTACTTGTTGACGGCCAGCACACCGAACGCCATGGCGGGAACGAAGGCGAGGCACGCGGCCAGGACGCGGAAAGTGATGCGACGGGCGGCCCTCGTCGCCGCCGGCCCCGCGGCAGGATGGTCAATCCCCGTAGCTTCCGCACGGGTCCCCTGTGTCGACTGATCCTGCTTATACAGAGGCGGCCCGGCTGGTCTTGATACAGCGCAGTGGGAGGATCAGCGCAGTGGGAGGATCACTGCATGACAGAGGGGCAGCGGCGCGTCGCGCTGGTGACCGGCAGCTCACGGGGCCTGGGGGCGGCGATCGCGCGGCGGCTGGCACGTGACGGCCTGGCGGTGGCGGTCAACGGGCGGCCCGGCGACGAGCAGGTCATGGCAGTGAGCCGGGCCATCCGGGACGACGGCGGAATCGCCGAGGGCTTCCAAGCCGACGTCACCGACGAAGGTCAGGTCGCCGGGCTGGCCGTCGCGATCAGCGACCGTCTCGGCCCGGTGGACGTGCTGGTCGTCAACGCCACCGGCCCGCAGCCGGAAGCCCCGGTGACCGAGGTGGCCTGGGCGGATCATCTCGCCCAGCTGGATTTCTTCGTCAAGAGCCCGGTGCTGCTCGGCCGCGTGCTGCTGCCCGGCATGCAGGCCCGCCGGTACGGCCGCATCGTGCATATCGACTCGGAGGTCGCGCACCGGCCGCCGCCGGGCCGGTCGGCCTACGCGGCCGCCAAGAACGCGCAGATCGGCCTGGCTCTCAGCTGGGCTCGCGAGCTGGCCCCGTCCGGCATCACGGTGAACACGGTCGCACCCGGTTTCATCCCGGTGGAGCGGCACGCGGACGTGGCCGGCGATGCCAGGCGGGCTTACCTGGCTACGGTGCCCGCCGGGCGGATGGGGAGTCCCGATGACATCGCCCGCGCCGTGAGCTTCTTCGCCGCCGAGGAGGCTGGCTTCGTCACCGGCCAGCGCATCGTCGTCGACGGCGGCCGCGGCCTCGGCGCCTGACCCTACGGGCCGCTGACGCGCTCCCCGAGGGCGAGGCGGTGGCCGCCGGGGATCTCGACGACGAAGTCGCGCAGGCCCCAGGGATGGTCGGTCAGCGGCATGACCACGGGGGCGTCGTGACGCTGGCAGTGGTCGTGCAGGCCGTTCACGTCGGTCACGCCGATGTAGGCGGTGGTCGTCTCGTTCACGCCGGGGTGAGCGGCGCGGACGAGGGCGAGGCCGACCGCGTCCCGGGTGAGCAGCACCAGGCCCATCTCCTGCTCTTCCAGCTCGACGGTGAAGCCGAGCACGTCGCGCAGGAACGCGGTGGCCGGCCCGAGGTCGGTCACCTCGAGGTTGGGCCGGCAGCTCTGCCATTCGCTCACGCTTGCATGGTACGCATCAGGCGGGCGCTGACGGCGGCCAGGGCGAGGATCAGCGCCCCGGTGACGGCCAGCGCGGCCGGGACCCCGAGCGACTGGTGGAAGTACCGGATCACGGCCGAGGTGACGTAGCCGAACATGGCCAGCGTGCCCAGGGCCAGCAGGGGCGTGTTCAGCAGCGGCACGGCCGCCGCCATCACGGCGGCGGAGGTGGCGATGCCGATGGCGTACAGCCAGCCATGCTCGCCGGCGGCGGGGGCCGGCGCGATCAGGGCCAGGATGACGCCGCACGGCACGGTCACCCAGATCGGCTCGACGTACCGTCGCCATCCGAGCCCGGCCCAGCCAAGGCCGAACCCCCACAGCGGGAGGGCGTAGGCCAGCACGGGAACGGGCCCGGGTCCGCCTGCGATCGTCGCGATCGTGCCGCAGATGGCAATGACCAGCCCTGCGAACAGGGCGGCGTTCTGCCACGCGCGCCGGCGCGCCAGCCACAGCGCCGCGGCGTACGCGGTGACGCCGAGCCCGACGGCCAGGACGGTGACCGCCCCCGTGTTCCCGTATACGCCGGACGCCGCGAACCCGACCGCCCCGCCGGCGCATGCCACGGACAGGAACCACACCACTCCGGCCAGCCGCTGGATCGCGGGCTCACTGACATGACGCACGAGGATGCCGGCGACGAGGAAGAGCACGGCGGCGCCGGCCAGGACGCCCACGCGCCCCCAGCTTCCGAGCTCGTCCCACCGGCGGCCGACCGCGGCGATGGCGCCGGCCAGGAGCAGGATGGCACCGACGTAGGCCACGGCTTCGGTCAGCAGCGAGACGCGCTGCCTGCCCTGCTCCCCCGGGGCGGCTGGTCCGGCCGCGAGCAGTCCCTGCCGCCGGGCCCAGTAGTAGAAGCTGCCGACGATCAGGCCCACGGCCACGATGATCACGAACGGGACTGGAGTAAGCATGGTCATCAGCCTCGCGGCCGGCGGCCCGCGCGGCATCCGCGCTGATACTCAACCCGGATGCTCCGCTACTCATGAGTAGCGGTCCGGGGGAGGTGTCAGCCGGCCTGAGCGACGGTCAGGACGGCCTGATTGCGGCGGGCCTGGCCGGCCGGGTCGTGCGGATGCGGCTCCAGCGGGTCCCACAGGAACACCAGCAGGTCGATCTCACCCTCGGCGATGCGGGCGCCGATCTGCTGGTCACCGCCGTACGGGCCGCTCCGGAAGCAGGTGACCGGCAACCCGAGCCGCTCCTGCAGGAGGTGACCGGTGGTGGCCGTGGCGAACAGCTCGTGACCGGCCAGCAGGTCCAGGTTGTACTCGGCCCATTCGAGCATGTCCCGTTTCTTGTTGTCGTGCGCGATCAGGGCGATTCGCCGTCCCGCCGGCGCTGCCGCGTGCTCGGCCATAAAGTCCCCTCGGATGTTCGGTGCCGGGCTTGGTCCCCCGTGGGTTCAGTCTCGGGGCTCTGCGATCCATGCGTCTAATGACCAGGAGCCGGGGAAGACTTGACGGCGAGTCATGGATACCAGCTGAGCTGGCGCTCATCTCCGGCCGCTCGTCAGTAGGTGATGCCGGGGAACTGCTCGCGGGCGCACTCCAGCTGCTCGGCCCGTTCGCGGGGCCAGCCGAAGGCGCGGGCGGCCTGGCCGCTCATGTCGGCAGCGGCGGCGCCGCTGGTGAAGTGGACGTACTCGCCCCAGTTCATCCGCCGCGTGTAGGTGCCGTCGGCGTCGCGCGGGAAATGCCAGGCCAGGTCCCGGAAGAACCGGTTCATGACCTGCGCCTGCCCGCAGTCCCGCCACAGCGGGTAGAACCAGTCGCGGAACCAGCGGGTCCCCCGGCGGGGGAAATCGTCGCGGTTACGGATGAACCGGCGGTAGACGTCCCGGGCCTCGCGGTCCATGCCCAGCGCCGTGTAGAGGTCATAGATGTAGAACTCGGCCCACTTGCTGTCGCCCCAGATCTCATACGCCGGCGAGCCGTGCGCGCCGTTGTTGGCGCTCTCCACCGAATGCCCGATCTCATGAGCGGGCAGCTCACGGGCGAGGGTGACGCTCTCGTGCCAGCTCTCCAGCCCGCAGTCGCTGACGTTGTGGTGGTCGTGGACCGGGCTGATGTAGTAGCCCGCGTGTCCGCCGCCGTGCCGCCCGGCGTGGTGGACGGAGTAGATGCGGGGGTCGGGCCCGAACGCCTGGCCGTAGGTGGCCTTGGAGTACTGCCAGGTCACGTTGATGAACCGGGGCAGCCACCCGATCTCGGCCAGGCGCACGTCGGGGTCGGTGTAGATCGCGCAGTGCTCGTCGTGGTGATACAGCCGGAGCAGCTGGCGGTGGTCGAACCAGTGCTCCTGCCAGGTGGCCGGCGGATCAGCGAGCTGACGCGGGGTGGTCACGGGCGCGGCGCGTAGTCGAGGGAGGGGAACGGCCAGTCGCGCTGCAGCCAGGCCAGGACCGTGCGGTAGAGCACCGGGTCGAGGTCCGCGTGGTCGGCGCGGACCCAGGATTTGACCCGGGCGGCCCGTCCACCGGTGCTGCTGTCCTGCTGGCTGTCGCCGGGCCGCGGGTAGATGTACACGCAGCCGATGACGTCGCCGTCGCCCGGGCTGAGCACGGTGTAGGTGAACCCGCGACGGCCGGCGAAGTCCTGAGCGTGGCGTTCGAGGTCGCCGAGGTTGTCCGCCAGGCTCATCGGATGCGGCCAGCCGGTGCCGGCGAATCCCGGGGTGGCCAGGATGTGGTCCATGCTGCCCGTCCAGGCGGCATAGTCCGCGGCGTTGTGCTGGGGCCCGAGCGGCTCGAGCCGGAACGGCCCGGCCGTCAGGCCATCGGGGACGGCGAAATCGGCGGGGACGAACAGCTCGTCACTCATCAGGCGATAGTAACGGCCGGGCAGGCGCGACGTGCCAGGGTACCGGCCAGGGTGTTCACGGGCGCTACGGGACGGCCCGGGTGCGAGCATGGTTCCCATGCGTCCCGACATCAGGCCCGGCGGAGTCTTCCCTGACTATGCGCTCCCGGACCACACCAGCACGGTCAGAAAGCTCAGCGAGCTGCAGGGCCGCGATCCGCTGATCCTCACCCTGGCGCGCGGCAACTACTGCCCGAAAGAGCACCAGCAGCACCTCGAGCTGGCGGCCAACTACCCGAAGATCGCGGTGGGCTACGCCCAGGTCGCCACGATCACCACCGATGACCATCACACCCTGCAGGAATTCCGCGCGTCGGTGGGCGCCCAGTGGACCTTCCTGTCCGATCCCGGCCGGACCGTCCAGCAGGACCTCGACATCGCCGAGTACACCGACCCCGACCACAACCCGATGATCCCGCACACCCTGGTGCTCAAGCCGGGCCTGATCGTTCACAGTGTCTGGAACGGCTACTGGTTCTGGGGCCGGCCGTCGTTCGGCGACCTGTGGCGTGACCTGCGGGCCGCCACGAGCGAGATCCGCCCGGACTGGGATCTGAGCACCCCCGGGCTCCGCGAAGCCTGGGACGCGGGCGACTACTCGAAGTTCCACGGCTGGGACCGGCGCTCCCCCGGGGCGGTGCCGACGTCGTATGACGACCGGGGCCCGCAGGGGTGACCGCGGTGACCACGCCGGTATGCGAGCTGCTCGGGATCGAGCAGCCGATCGTCCTGGCCCCCATGGTTGCGGTGCCCCGGCTGGCCGCGGCGGTTTCGAATGCCGGCGCGCTCGGCATGCTGACGCTGACGTGGTCAGCGGACGTCGGAGTGGTGGTCCGGGAGACGGCGGCGCTGACCACGCGGCCGTTCTGCGGGAACCTCGTCCTGACCGAAGACCAGCACCGCCGCCTCGACCAGGCCCTCGAGGCCGGCTTGCGGATCGTGTCGTTTTTCATGGGTGATCCCGGCGGCTACGTCAAGCAGGTCCACGACGCCGGGGGCCTTGTCCTGCACACGGTCGGCACGGCCGAGGAGGCACGGCGGGCCGTCGCCTCCGGCGTGGACGTGATCGTCGCGCAGGGCTGGGAGGCCGGCGGGCACGTGTGGGGCACCATCGCGACCCTTCCGCTGGTGCCCGCGGTGGTGGACGCGGTGGCACCGGTGCCGGTGATCGCGGCGGGCGGGATCGGTGACGGCCGCGGCGTCGCCGCGGTGCTCGCCCTGGGCGCCCAGGCCGCCTGGCTGGGCACGCGGTTCCTGCTGGCCGAGGAGATGCCGGTCCACGAGGACTACCGGCGCCGCCTGATCGCCGCGGCCGAGACCGATGCGCAGCGGTACGACAACCTGTACTCGGTCGGGTGGCCCGACTCCCCGCACCGCGCGCTCCGCAACTCGACCGCCGACATGTGGCAGGCCGCGGGCCGTCCCCCGCTCGCGCAGCGGCCCGGCCAGGGCGACGTGATCGCGCACTTCGCCTCCGGCGAGGCGATCGTGCGGTACGAGCCGGCCCCGCCGATGGCCGGGACCACTGGTGACATCGAGGCGCTCTCGATGTGGGCCGGGCAGAGCGTCGCCCTCGCGGGGAAGTCACAGCCGGCGGCGGACATCGTGGCCGAGCTCACCTCCCGCCTGTAAGCGCTAGCGGGGAAAGTCGTCATGCGACGGGATCCGCCCGCAGGATGTCCCGGACGGCGAGGTGGTTGCGGAGCGCCAGCGAACCCACCACGACGACATTGGTGTGCGTGCCGGCACGCCGGCGGCGGCGAGCGCCCCCGCGTACTCCTGCCGCAGCCGCTCGAACCGCTGCGGCCAGGCCGGGTCATACTCGACTACGACGATCACGCCTGACAATCTACGGACTGAACGCGAACGCGTGCGACCACCGGGAGAACCTGAGATGGCTGCTGCTCTGGCCGGCGTGGTGCCGGTCGTGCCGACGATCTTCCACGACGACGAGACCGTGGACCTGGACGGCACCGTCCGCGTGGTGGACTACCTGCTGGACGCGGAGGTCGACGGGCTGTGCCTGCTGGCCAACTACTCCGAGCAGTTCGCGCTGACCGACGGCGAACGCGACGCGATCGTCCGGACGCTGCTGGAGCACGTGGCGGGACGGCGGCCGGTGATCGTCACCACCAGCCATTACAGCGCCCGGGTCACGGCCGCGCGGAGCCGCGCCGCACAGGACATGGGCGCGGCGATGGTCATGATCATGCCGCCCTTCTTCGGGGCTACCCTCACGGTGCCCGGGCCGGCCGTGATCGGGTACTTCAGGCAGGTGGCGGAAGCGATCGACATCCCGGTCATGGTGCAGGACGCGCCCTTGTCGTCGACGCCCCTGCCGGTCAGCGTGCTGATCGAGCTGGTCCGGCAGGTACCGCGGGTCCAGTACGCCAAGATCGAGGTGCCGCAGGCCGCGGACAAGCTGCATGCGCTGGTCAGTGCTCTGGGTGACAGCCTGCCGGGGCCCTTCGACGGCGAGGAGTCGGTCACCTTGATCCCCGACCTGGACGCCGGGGCCACCGGCACCATGCCGAGCTCGACCGTCCCGGCCGAGCTCGGCCGGATCGTCCGCCGCTACCGAGCGGGTGACCGGGACGGCGCGGCGGGCGCCTGGGAAGTCCTGCTGCCGCTCATCCACTTCGAGAACCGCCAGTGCGGCCTGCGCGCGCAGAAGATCCTGCTGGCCGAGGGCGGCATCATCGGCTGCGACCGCACCCGCGCGCCGCTCGGGCCGGTATCGTCCCGGACCCGCCGCGGCCTGCTCGAGGTGGCGGCCCGGCTGGACCCGCTGATCCTGCGCTGGGGCCGCTAGCCGCTATCGTCGGGTGGTGCTGTGCCGCACAGGCGATTTCCCAGTCATGGCGGGTTCGGGTAACCGCGAGGCGACCGGCGACGAGTTCCGGGCCTAGATGATGATGCTGCTGGTCGCCGCGCCGGTCCTGATCGACGCCAGGGCGTCCCGGGCCTTCCTGGAACAGGCCCAGGCGCTGGGCGGGGAGATCGTCCGCGCGCTCGCCGCGGTCCGGTCCGGCGGTCCGGGCGGCTACTCCCCCGGGCGGCTGGACGACGCGGTGCGGCAGCTCGCGGACGTGTCGGCGCCGCTGCTGCAGGTGCTCGATCCGGAGACGCGGGCAGCCGTCCGCGGCGACCAGCCGGGCTGACCGCAAACAGCCGCCCGGAATCGCCCGGCCGGCTAGGCTGCGCCCGTCTTGGGGTGTTACGCGTGTGTAAGGGGATCCTGGTGGGCGACTTCGAGGAGGTTGTGCGCCTCCAGGCCGGGCTCCGCAGCTGGCTGCTGCGGAGCGCGCGAAGCGGCCGCCATGAGCTGCGTGACAGCGGCGGCTCCGCCCTGCTGCCCTTGCTGTGCGCGGCGGCTTTCGGGCCCGCCCTCGCCGGGGCCGACGACAGCACCGCGATCACAGCCGCCGGGCCGCGGCTGGGGGTGCTCACCTCGATCGGGGCCGACGCGCTGGCAGGCGTGCTGGAGGAGGCGGATCGCCGCACTCGTTCGGGGGAAATGTCCGGGGATGAGCTCGGCCTGAGCGCGCAGCAGGACCTGAGCCGGCGCCTGGAGCCGGAGATCGGCCGGGCCATCGCGGCGGCCCTCGGCGCGCGCGACGAGCGCGCCGCCGAGCTGCGCTCCGACATCGCGATGGTGCTGCGGGAGATCGACGCGGGCGGCACGGTGTTCCGCGCCGCGATCGAGACGGGCGACACCGAGCTCGAGCACGAGGTGCTCGCCGCGTTCGAGGCGCTGAGCTCCGAGTTCGGCGACATGGCCTTCATGCTGGCCGACCTGGCCCGCGCGGCCGGGGAGATCCAGGACAGCCTGAGCGGCCAGGGCGCCGAGCTCCGGGCGGCCAGCCTGCAGACCGGGCGGCAGGCGGCCGACGTCCGGCTGATCCGCGA
>JAICWX010000384.1 GCA_025934635.1 Streptosporangiaceae bacterium
CCGCGTTCCCCACGCCTTGTCCTCCTGCCCGGCCCGGGCCCAGGATCTGCCTTACTTCGCCGAGGCACTTCCCGGCTCGGCGGTATCTAATCCGGCCGTGGCTCCGACCGTCAGGGAATGCCCGGCGGGCCGCGGGCATTATCAAACATTACTAAAATTGACTAAATATTCAGCTGGAGGAACGAGCGTGAGTTCGCTGCAGGTATCGGTCGCTTACGGAGAGTCCGGGCCGGTTCTGGTGCTGGCCGGCGAGGCGGATCTCACCTCGATCACGCGGCTGGACGAGGCGCTCGCCGCGCAGGTATCCGGGCCGCCGGCGCCGCTGATCATCGACGCGACGGACCTGCGCTTCGCGGATACGGCGTCGGTGCGGATGCTGGCCACGGCGGCCATGAGGGCCAGGACCGGGGCGGGCCGGGTGACGCTGCTGAACCCGCGGCCGCCGGTGGTCCGGATGCTCGATCTGCTGTGCGTCGACGAGGTATTCGCCATCCGGGACCAGGGAGCGGGTGAGGCTTGCCCGGCCCGGCCAGGCCGCTAGTTTCCGGTGGCGGCGCAGGGGTAGCGGGCGCCCGGCCCCGCGGGCCGCCCCACCGGAACGCGACTAGGAGACCGCATGCGACGCCTCACCGTGATCGGCACCGGGTACCTCGGTGCCGTGCACGCCGCCTGCCTGGCCGAGCTGGGCTTCGAGGTGCTGGGGACGGACATCGACCCGGTCCGGATCGGATCGCTGAACCAGGGCCGGGCGCCGTTCCGCGAACCGGGCCTGGAACCCCTCCTCCGCCGCGGCCTGCGGTCGGGCCGGCTGCGGTTCACCACCTCGCTGCCCGAGGTGGCTCACTTCGGCGACGTGCATTTCCTGTGTGTCGGCACCCCGCAGCGGGACGGCCATCCCGGGGCTGACCTCAGCCAGCTCTACGCCTGCGTGGACGCGCTGGCGCCGCTGCTGCGGCGGCCGTGCCTGGTCGCGGGCAAGTCCACCACGCCAGCCGGTACTGCCGCCGCCCTGGCCGGCCGGCTGGCCGCGCTGGCGCCCGCCGACGCGCGGGCCGAACTCGCCTGGAACCCGGAGTTCCTGCGCGAGGGGCACGCGGTGGCCGACACCCTGCACCCGGCCCGGATCGTGGCCGGCGTGCGCTCGGCCCAGGCTGAGGCGGTGCTCCGCGAGGTCTACCGCGCGCCGGTCGAGGCCGGGACGCCGCTGCTGGTCACCGACCTGGCCACGGCCGAGCTGGCCAAGGCGGCCGCGAACGCCTTCCTGGCCACCAAGATCTCGTTCATCAACGCGATGTCCGAGGTGTGCGAGGCGGCCGGAGCGGACGTTACGGTCCTGGCCGACGTGCTCGGCCGCGACCCCCGGATCGGCGCCGGCGGCCTGGGGCCCGGCCTTGGCTTCGGCGGCGGGTGCCTGCCCAAGGACATCCGGGCGTTGCTGGACCGGGCCGGGGAGCTCGGGGCCGGGCCGGCGCTGTCTTTCCTGCGCGACGTGGACACGATCAACCTCAGGTGCCGGTCGCGCGCCGTCACGGCCGCCGCGGAACTCGCCGGCGGCTCACTGCGGGGCCAGCGCGTGGGGGTGCTCGGAGCGGCCTTCAAGCCGGGTTCGGACGACATCCGGGAGTCCCCCGCGCTCGCGGTGGCGACCGCCGTCTGCGAGCTCGGAGCCCAGGTCACGGTGTACGATCCGGCCGCCACGGCCAAGGCCGTGGCGGCCTGCCCGCAGCTGGGGCAGGCCAGCTCGGCCGAGGCCGCCGCCCGCGACGCGGACGTGCTGCTGGTGCTGACCGAGTGGGACGAGTTCCGGACCGCGGACCCGGAGATCCTCGGCAAGGCGGTCCGCCGGCGCAACGTGCTCGACGCCCGGCACGCGCTCGACCCTGGCCGGTGGCGGGCCGCGGGCTGGACCTACCGCGCCCTGGGCCGGCCCTGATGCGAGCTCGCGTCACGGTGGTGATCGCCACTCGCAACCGGCGCCCGGAGCTGCTGCGTACCCTCGGCCGGCTGCACCGCCTGCCGGAACGTCCGCCGGTGATCGTGGTGGATAACGCCTCGGCGGACGGCAGCGCGGCGGCGGTGCGCGAGCACTTCCCGGCCGTCACGCTGCGGGAGCTGTCCCGCAACGCCGGGGCGGCGGCGCGCAACACCGGCGTGGCGCTCGCGGCCACGCCCTACGTCGCGTTCAGCGACGACGACTCCTGGTGGGACCCGGGCGCGCTGTCGGTGGCCGCGGCGGCGCTGGACGACGATCCCCGGCTCGGCCTCATCGCCGCCCGCACGCTGGTCGGGCCGGCCCGCGAGCCGGATCCGGTCAACATGCTGATGGCCCGCTCGCCGCTGCGTGACGACGGCACCGCCGAAGTGCTCGGCTTCATGGCCTGCGCCAGCGTGGTGCGGAAGGAGGCCTTCCTGCGGGCCGGCGGGTTCAGCCCGCTGCTGTTCTTCGTCGGCGAGGAACGGCTGCTCAGCTACGACCTGGCCAGCGCGGGATGGGCCCGGCGCTATCTCCCGGACGTAGTGGCGGTGCACGAGCCGTCCGCCGCCCGCCCGGTCCCGCACCTGCGTTACCAGGCCGAACGCCGCAACATGGTGCTCACCGCGTGGCTGCGGCGGCCCGCGCCGGTGGCGCTGGCCGAGACGCTGCGGCTGGTCCGGGATGCCGTCGGCGATCCCGATGACCGCCACGCGCTGGCGGCCGCGGCCAGGAAGCTGCCCGCGGCCCTGCGGTCCCGGCGCAGGCTCGCCCCGGAGATCGAGCGCAAGGTGCGGGTGCTGGCCGCGGCCCAGGGGGGTGCCTGGTGATCCCGTCCGGGGACCGGATCACCGTGGTCCTCATCACCAGGAACCGGCGCCCTGAACTCGTACGCACGCTGGAGCGGATGACCGCGCTGCCGGAACGCCCGCCGGTCATCGTGGTGGACAACGCCTCGGACGACGACTCGGCCCGGGCCGCCGCCGCCTTTCGGGGGGTCACGGTGATCAGGGCCGCGCGCAATCTGGGCGCGGTCGGCCGTAACGTCGCGGTACGGCAGGTCAGCACGCCGTACGTCGCCTTCTGCGACGACGACACCTGGTGGGAGCCCGGTGCCCTGTCGCGCGCCGCCAGCCTGCTCGACGCCTGCCCGCGGCTCGCGTCGGTGACCGGCCGGATCATGGTCGAGCCGGACGGCACTGAAGACCCCATCACCCCCGAGCTGCGCCATTCTCCGGTGCCCGGGCCGTCCTGGCTGCCCGGGCCGGCGCTGCTCAGCATCCTGGCGGGTGCCTCGATGCTGCGGGTGACCGCGTTCCGGGAAACCGGCGGGTTCTCGCCGCGGCTGTGGCTGGGCGGCGAGGAGGAATTGCTCAGCCTGGACCTGGCCGCGGCCGGCTGGTGGATGTGCTGGGCCGAGGACGTGATCGTGCACCACGCCGCGTCGGTCGTCCGCGACCCCCGGCAGCGCCGCATCCTGGGCATCCGCAACACGCTGTGGACGGCCTGGCTGCGCCGCCCGCCCGCCGGGGCGCTGCGCCGGACCGCCGCCGTGCTCAGGTCCGTGCCGAAGGACCCGGCCAGCGCGGCCGCGCTGGCTCAGGCCCTGGCGGGCCTGCCGTGGGTACTGCGGGACCGCCGGGTCATCCCGGCGTCCGTGGAAGCGGGACTGCGGCGGCTCGAGGAGCCGCAGCGCCGTTCGGTGGCCCGCCGCTACGTGGGATGAGCCGGGCGGCGGCCTCGAGGACCTCGCCCGCCTCGATCCGCAGCAGGCGCGGATCGGGCTGTGACCCGTGGGCGTCCCCGGGCCGCGCCCCGCCGCCCTTCCACAGGGCCAGGTGACGCGACGATCCCCGCGGCGGTCCCCACAACGCGGGCGAAACCGGCCCGAACAGGGTGACCGAGGGCGTCCCGTACGCCACCGCCAGGTGCGCGACGCCGGTGTCGTTGCTGATAACGATCGAGGCCGCCGCGACCACCGCGGCCAGGCCGGCCAGGTCGGTCTGGCCGGCCAGCACCGATCCGGGACCGAGCCCGGCGGCCCGCGCGACCTGTTCCGCCAGGGCCCGTTCGGACCGGTTGCCGCTGACGACCACGGGCAGCCCCCAGGCGGCCAGGATGCGCGCGACCGCGGCGAACCGCGCCGCGGGCCAGCGCCTGCTGCCGCTAGCCGCGCCGGGATGGATCACCGCCGAGCCGCTGACCGGGGCCGGCGGCCCGGGCAGCGACAGCAGCAGGGCGCGGGGGTCGGCGGGTATTCCCCACCAGCCGAGCAGTCGGCACCAGCGGGTCACCTCGTGCTCCGCCTCGATCCACCACGGCCCGTCCACCTGCGGATCGGCGGGCGAGGCGTACATCATCGTGACCGGCGCGCCGGCCGCCCGGACCAGATCGTGGCTGGCCGGGCCGTTGCCGTGCAGGTCGACGGCGACCGCGGGCGGCGGCCCGGACCACGGCACCGGCTGGAGTTCCGCGGCGGGCAGCAGCCGGTCGACCGCGCCGGTCAGCGCGGCCAGCGGGGCGAGCGGCGGCGGGGCGGCCAGCACCAGTTCGTGGCCGGGATAGGCGGCGCGCAGGGCCCGGTAGGCGGGCACGCCGGTCAGGAAGTCGCCGAGTCCCAGTGCCCGCAGCATGAGCACCGCCGGCCGCCGGCTCACCGGGCCACCCGGGCCAGCAGCCGGTCCCAGTCGGCCAGGAACCGGGCCAGCCCGTAGCGGGCCAGCGCGGCTTCCCGGGCCAGCTTGCCCATCCCGGCGGCCGCCTGGGGATCGGCCAGCAACGCCCGCACCACCTCACGCAGGTAGTCCCGGCGGGTGGACACGACGCCCGCCCCGGGCGGGACCGCCTCAGCCACCTCGGTGGCGGCCAGCGCGACGACGGGCATGCCGAGGTGCATGGCCTCGATCAGGGACAGGCCCAGCGACGTCCAGCGGAAGGGGTGCAGGTAGACGCGGCGCCGGGCCAGTTCGGCGTGCATCCGGGCCTGAGGCAGGTTCTCGTGGGCGGCGATGCCGGCGCCGCCCCGGGCGCTGGTCTTGGCCAGGACACCGGGCAGCTCGCGCACGCCCATGCCGAAGACGTCGACCGGCGCGGCCTGCGCGAAGAAGGGCAGCAGGTCGGTGCCGGTATAGCGGCCGCGCCGCAGCGGCTCGTTGATGACCGCCGCGATCCGCGGCAGCTCACCGGTCCATCGCGGCCCGGGGTCCACGATGCCGTGCTCGATGACGGTGGTCTCGGTGCCGCCGCAGTCCCAGAACAGCTCGTTGAAGTGGGTCACGTGCACCAGGTGCACGTCGTCCCGGCCGGCCATCGGATGACGGGTCAGCGGCACGTTCCCGCTGGGCGCGTCGTGTTCCAGGTAGATGGCGGGCAGGTCGCGGCCGGGGCGGCGGCCGGTGAGCTGGCGGGTCAGCTCTTCCTCGCCCGGCCGCTGCAGGATCACCGCGTCGATCTGCTCGTCACGGAGCCGGCCGGCCGGCACCTCGACCGCGGCCGCGGGCCAGTCCCAGGTCCGGGCGCGGCCCCGGCCGTCGGGGCCGCGGCCGGGCAGCAGCGGCAGCAGGCAGGTGTGCCGGCCCTGCACGAACGCGGTGGTCCACGAGCCGTGCACGTGCCAGATCAGCAGCCTCATGCGGCCTCCTCGGCCCGCAGCGCGTCCAGCGCGCGGCAGGCCGCCTCCGCGCTGACCCTGGAAAGGCACGGGTGGCCGGGTACCGGGCAGCGCACCGCCCGGCTGTCCCGGCAGGGCGCGTCCTGGTCGCCGAGCAGCGTGACCGGCACGCCGTAGGGCGCCCAGCGGGCCGCGGGCACGACCGGGGCGAAGAGCGAGACGACGGGCGTCCCGACGGCGGCGGCCAGGTGGGCGACGCCGGTGTTGGCGACCAGGACCGCGTCCGCGCCGGCCAGCACCGCGGCGAGCTCGGCCAGGCTGGTGCGGCCGCCCAGGTCGGTCACCGGGCGGTCGCCGGCCCCCCGGGCGGCCGCCGCGGTCAGGTTCCGTTCAGCCGGGCCGCCGGTCAGGATCACCGGCCGGCCCCGGGCCGTGAGCAGCGCGACGGCCTCTTGCCAGCGCCGGTCCGGCCAGCGGCGGGCGGGCGCGGACGCCCCGGGGTGCAGGACCACGTAGGGACCTGGCCCGGTGAGCGCGCCGACGCCGGGCAGCGGCCGCCGGACGGCGAGCTGGCCGTCGTCCCCGGCGGGCAGCTCGTAGCCGGCCGCCCGGGCCAGGGCCAGCGCCCGCTCGGGCTCGGGGATGTCCGCCTCGCCGCGGTGCCGGACATCGAGCAGCGATCCGGGGTAGTCCTCGCTGATCGCGGCGATCCGGGGCACGCCGGCCAGCCGCAGCGCCAGCGCCGTCGGCAGCGGCGACTGGTGGAACGAGGTGAAGATGACCGCCTCGGTGAAGCCCCGGGCGGCCAGCCGGCCGGTCAGCCGGGTCAGCGTGTCCGGGCGGACCGGCGGCGGGTCGAGGTCCACCCACGGAGCGCGCCAGGTCACGACCTCGTCCACCCCCGGCAGCAGCGCGGCCGCGGCGGCGCCGCGCGGGCCGGCCAGCATGGTGACCCGGCCGCAGGCCGCGGCGACGGCGCGTACGGCCGGGCCGGCCAGCAGCACGTCCCCGGCGTTGTCCAGCCGGACGGCCAGGCAGTGCCGATCGGGCCGGGACCGGGACGGCCGGGACCGGGACGGCTGGGGCCGGGACGACGACGACTGGTACGACTGCGCCGGTGACGGCGAGGGCGGGACGGGTGGCATGAGGCTAATCACCTGCCCCGTTCGGCCAGATGGGAGCGGGCGGGGTCGCGCCGGTGATCATGCCTACGGCCTCAGCCAGGTTACCGGCGACCCGGGCCCCGGCCCGCTCGGCCGGCCTGGTCTGCGCGGTCGGCACCAGCACAGCGCGGGCTCCGGCCGCGTGCGCCGCCGCCACGTCGGTGCCGATGTCGCCGACGACCACGCACTCGTGCGGGGCCACGCCGAGGTCGGCCGCCGCGGCCAGCACCATGCCCGGGGCCGGCTTGCGGCAGCCGCATCCCTCGTTCTCGCCGTGCGGGCACAGCCGCACCGTATCGAACGGCCCGATCAGCCGGCCGACGCGGGCGTTCACCGCGTCGGCGTCGGCCCGGCTGAGCAGGCCGCGGGCGATGCCGGACTGGTTGGTGATCATCGCCACGGCCAGGCCCTGCCGGCGGGCGGCGCTGACCGCCGCGGCCGCGTCCGGGACCGGCTCGACCAGGGCCGGGTCCCCGTTGTAGGGCACGTCGCGGATGAGAGTGCCGTCCCGGTCGAAGAGCACCGCCCGGACGCGCGGCCAGGGCCGGGCGCCGCGGGCCCGGACCCGGCCGCGGAGCCAGTGCCAGCAGGCCAGTTCGGGGATAACCAGGCTGGTGACGGTCATGGTGGCGATCTCCCGGACGGTCTTCGGGCCGGGGGCGATGCGCGTCGCGGCGAACTGCGCGGCGCCGCCCAGCGCGGCCGCGGCCGCGGTCGCGGCCGCCC
>JAICWX010000407.1 GCA_025934635.1 Streptosporangiaceae bacterium
ATCACCGGCAGCGGGATCGCGCCGAGGCCGCCCACGTCGGCGGTGTCGTGCTCGCGCATCACCTCCACGGTGCGCTGCACCACCCGGTCCACACCGGTGGTGCCCACCATCATGTGGTGCGCCTCCTCCTTGAGCATGAACTCGCAGGTGCGCGACAGCGGGTCGAACGCCGACTCCTTGAGCGTGCCGAGCTGGTACTTGCCGTCCCGGTCGGTGAAGTACGTGAACATGTAGAACGAGAGCCAGTCCGGGGTCTCCTCGTTGAAGGCGCCCAGGATGCGCGGGGAGTCCTCGCTGCCGGAGTTGCGGTGCAGCAGTTCCTCGGCCTCCTCGCGGCCCTCCCGGCCGAAGTAGGCGTGCAGCAGGTAGACCATCGCCCACAGGTGCCGCCCCTCCTCGACGTTCACCTGGAACAGGTTGCGCAGGTCGTACAGGCTCGGCGCGGTGGCGCCCAGGTTGCGCTGCTGCTCCACCGAGGCGGGCTCGGTGTCGCCCTGGATCACGATCAGCCGCTGCAGCTCGGCCCGGTACTCCCCCGGCACCTTGTCCCACACCGGCTCGCCCTTGTGCTCGCCGAACCCGACCGTGCGGCCCGGGTCCCGCTCGGCCAGGAAGATCCCCCACCGGTACTCCGGCATCGGCACGTGGCCGAACTGCGCCCAGCCGTCCCGGCCGACGTTGACCGCGGTGCGCAGGTAGACATCCTGGGTCGGCAGCGTCGGCCCCATCGTCTGCCACCAGGTGAGGAAGTTCGGCTGCCAGGACTCCAGGGCCCGCTGCAGCCGCCGGTCCTCGCGCAGCGCGACGTTGTTCGGGATCTTCTCGCCGTAGTCGGCGGTCGCTCCGTGATTTTTGGCTGGCATGGCGCTCAGACTCGCTTCCGGTCGAAGACGGCCCGCTGGCCGGTGCCGAACCGGCGCAGCGCGCCGTCCGGGCCTGAGGCGTTGGGCCGGTTGAATATCCAGTTCTGCCAGGCCGTCAGCCGGCCGAAGATCTTGGTTTCCATCGTCTCGGGGCCGGCGAACCGGTAGTTGGCCTCCAGGCCGGTCAGGGCGTCGGGGCTGAAGCTGGCCCGTTCCTCGACCGAGATCCGCAGCTCGTCGTCCCAGTCGATGTCGTCCGGCGCGAACGTGACCAGGCCCAGGTCGGCCGCGTCCTCGGCCTCCAGCGCCTCGCCCTTGCGCTTGGCCGCCGCCTCGTAGCCGGCCTCATCGCCCCAGAACCGGGTCTGCAGCCGGGTCAGCCCGTTGCTCATGGTCAGCGGCCCGAGGTTGGCCTCGCCGAGGGTGATCGCGGCCGGGCTGGCGTCCGGGTCCCCCGTGCTTGAATCGACTGTCTCGAAGACCCCGGCGAGTGAGAACGACCGGTCGGCGGCCAGGGCCAGCTCGAGCAGCGAGCCGGCGAAGCAGCTGCCCGGCTCGATCGCCGCGATCAGGCTGCGGCTGGTCACGTCGAGGCGCCGCAGCGTCCGCTTGAGGTAGTGCAGGACCTCGTTGGCGAACCAGTCATCCTTGCTGGCCAGCAGGAGCCCGTCGTACGCCAGGACCAGGGCCGGGTCGCCCTCGGCGCGGAAGATCCAGGTGCCGAGATCCGGCTCGTTGGTGCGCAGGTCCAGGATCAGGTCATCGAGCTCGCGGGTCATCGCCAGCGGCCAGAAATCCGCGCTCCGGGCCTCCTCGACCGAGGCCGGCGGCCCGTCTTGCGGGCCTTTTACCGATATGTCGACTTTGCCCGCCTCCCGGTCGAGCCGGGCCGAGACGTGGCTGTAGGTTATCGCGTCGTCGTCACGGGTCTTGGCCAGCCGGGTCAGCGGGACGCCGGCGCCCTGCGGGGGGCGGCTGGAGCGCGCGGCCAGCTCGGCGGCCCGCTCGGCGACGGTCTCGTCCCAGCGGGGCCGCGGCACCGCCTCGTCGACCAGCCGCCACTGGACCGCCTTCTTGCCCCCGATGCCCTCGGACTTGGTGGAGAAGTAGTCGGCCAGGTCGCGCCGCACGTGCCGCTTGTCGGACACCCGGGTCAGCCCGCCGGTGCCCGGCAGCACGCCGAGCAGCGGCAGCTCGGGCAGCGAGACCGCCGAGGACCGGTCGTCGACCAGCATGATGTGCTCGCAGGCCAGCGCCAGCTCGTAGCCGCCGCCCGAGGCGGTGCCGTTCACCGCGGCCAGGTAGGTCTGGCCGGAGTTGGCGGTGGCGTCCTCGATGCCGTTCCTGGTCTCGTTGGTGAACTTGCAGAAATTCACCTTCCAGCCGTGCGGCGAGGCGGCGAGCATGCGGATGTTGGCCCCGGCGCAGAAGATCTTCGGCTTGCCGCTGGTGATCACGACGGTGCGCACCCCGGGGTGCTCGAAGCGCAGCCGCTGGGTCGCGTCGTACAGCTCGATGTCGACGCCGAGGTCGTAGGAGTTCAGCTTGAGCTCGTAGCCGGGCACCAGCCCGCCCTGCTCGTCGACGTCCATGGTCAGGGTCGCGACCGGGCCATCGGCGGAAAGCTTCCAGTGCTTGTAGCGGTCCGGGTCAACCCGGAACTCGACTCGCGTCGCGGTCGCCGCCTCGGTGCTTGTCTCCGCTGGCATGGCCGTATCCTTCCTGCCGATGACCAATACTCTACAAAACTTGAGTTGAACGTCAAGAGTTCGTAGAATCTAGTTCGCCATGACTGGTACCGAACAGCCCACCCTGGCGCGCCGGCACGCCGCGGGCACCGACAGCGCCCGCAGCGTGCTGTTCACCGTGCTCGGCGAACTGGTCCTGCCCGCCGGCCGTGAGGCCTGGACGTCGGCGTTCATCGACGTATTCGGCCGCCTCGGGGTCGAGGAGAAGACCGCCAGGCAAGCCCTCATGCGCACCGCGGCTGACGGCTGGCTGAGCCCGGAGCGGGTCGGGCGGCGCACCGTCTGGCGCCTCACCCCCGCCGCCGAGCGGCTGCTGCGGGACGGCACCGAGCGCATCTTCGGCTTCACCGCGGCCGCCGCGGACTGGGACGGCCGCTGGACGCTGGTGATCGCGCGCACCCCGGAGACCGAGCGCTCCGCCCGGCACGTGCTACGGACCCGGCTGCGGTGGGCCGGGTTCGGCAGCGTCATGCCGGGTGTCTGGCTCAGCCCGCGCAGCGACCGCGGCGCGGAGGTACGGCAGATCCTCACCGACGCCGGGCTTGGTGACGGCTACCTGTTCACGGCCGAGTACGAGGGCGGCAGCTCGCTGGCCGCGATGGTCGGGAACGCCTGGGACCTGGACGAGCTGACCCGGGAGTACCGCGAGTTCATCACCGCGTTCGGCGGGGAGGCCACGCCCGACCCGCTCGTCCGCGTCATCGACCTCGTGCACGCCTGGCGCCGGTTCCCGTGGATCGACCCTGGCCTGCCCGCTCAGTTCCTGCCTGAGCCGTGGGCCGGCGCGACGGCAGCCGCCCTGTTCGCCCGGCTGCACGCCGAATGGGCGGGCGCGGCGCTGGCCGAGTGGAAGCAGCTGCCTGCCCGGGCGTGACTCCGGCCGTCCGATCCGTCAGTGCAGGCTGTTGCGCAGCGCGGTCACCCGCCGGGCGGCGGCACTGAAGCCGCCCGCGTCCAGCTTCCCGCTGCCCAGCGCGCCGGCCAGGGCGGTGACCACGGACCGGCCCTGGGAGACGTCCCGGGCCGAGCATAGCAGCAGGTCCATCCCGGCCCCGGCGGCCAGCACGGCGCGCTGCGCGTAGCTCCCGAACGCGGCCAGCGCACCCGCCTCGATGGCATCGGTGATCGTCACTCCCCGGTAGCCGAGACGGCCGCGCAGCTCACCCTGGATCACGGCCGGCGACAGCCCGGCCGGCCGGGCGGCGTCCAGCGCCGGGTAGATCGCCCAGGACGCCATGACGAGCTTGACCCCGGCGGCGATGGCGCCCGGGTAGGGCGCCTCGTCCGTGGCCCGCAGGCTGGACCGGGACACGGCGAGGGTAACCCGGCCGGTGTCGGTGTTCTGCGCCGCCGTGGCCGCCCCGAGGCCGGGGAAGTGCTTGGCGGTGGCGGCCACGCCGGCCCGCTGCTGGGCGGTGATGAAGGCCTTCCCGCAGGCGGTCACGGTCGCCGCGTGGCTGCTGTAGGAGCGCTGGTACTGGTCGGTGAAGTCGCCGGGCGCGCGGTAGACGTCGAGCACCGGCGCCAGGTTGACGTTCATGCCCACGCCCGCCAGGTTCCGGCCCGCGCCGGTGCCGGCCGAGCTGGCCGCCGCGGCCGGGTGCGCGGCCGCGCCGACCTGCTTCTCCGACAGCGCCGGGGCGCCCGGCAGCCGCCGGACCAGGCCGCCCTCCTGATCCGTCATCAGCAGCAGCGGTGACTTCACCGGGCTGCGCCGCTGGGCCTGGCGCAGCTGCCGGATCACCGACGCGATCTGGGCCTCGGTCGAGATGTTCTCGCCGAAGAAGATCACCCCGGCGGCCTGGCCCGCGCTGATCTGCTGCAGCAAGGCGGCCGGCGCGGTCAGCCCGGGATAGGAGAAGACCACCCGCTGGCCGGCCAGCTGCCGCGGCGTCAGCGCCTGCTGTGCCTGCCCGGCCTGCGTCAGCGCGGTCCGGGCACAGGCGCCGACCAGCGGCAGCGCCCCCAGGCCGAACATCGTCTTGACCGCGTCACGCCGGTCCATGTCCGCAAAGTCTTCCATCGAACCCCCCGGCCGATCCTGCCCGTCGGAGGGACCATTCAAGCAGGCGATCCGCCGCCGGCGACGGTGAACGCGCGAAGCACGGCCGGATCGAGGATCAGCTCGATGGCCGCGATCCGGTCCCCGGAGATGGTGAGCCGGGCGACCGCCAGCGGCCCGCCGGGGCCGCCACGACGACCGCGGGAGCGCCGTTGACCAGGGCAGGCTGGCACAGCGGAGCGAACCGGGAGCCGGCCGTCAGCGTGTGCCTGGCCACGTCCCGGGCTCCGGTGAGCCTGGCCGGCGCCAGCCACGGGCGTTCTCCGGTCTGACTGCTGAATTCCACTGGCCAGCTGGCGGGTGGCGGCGGGGCTGCGGCCGACCAGCGGGGCGATCTCCTCGAAGGGCACGGCGAACAGGTCGTGGAGCACGAACGCCACCCGTTCGGCGGGATTGAGGGCGTCCAGCACCACCATCAGCGCCCAGCCGACGGAATCGGCCAGCACCGTCTCCTGCTCCGGCCCGTCGCCGGCGACCTCGGGTTCCCAGCTGCCGAGATAGAACTCCCGCCGGGAACGGCGCGAACGCAGCATGTCCAGGCAGACCCGGCCCGTCACGGTGGTCAGCCAGCCGCCGTAGTTGGCGATGGTCTCGCCACCGGACTTGCTCAGCCGCAGCCAGGCCTCCTGGACCGCGTCCTCGGCCTCGGCGGCCGAGCCCAGGATGCGGTAGGCAACCGCCGTCAGCTGGGGACGGTGCTGCTCGAATTGCTCAGCCTGCCATGCCTGGTCCTGCACCGGCTGCGTCCTTTCCTCGTCGCTTGTTACCTCCCTGACGGCGCAATCTCGCCTTATGTGACGGCCTTCCCGGGGCGGACCGTCCCGGCCACGGAAAAAATCAAGATCATTTACCCCGAACGACTTCGGTACCCGCCCCAGCACCACCACTTGCACTCGTCACATAAACCTCATCGATCACAGTTTCGATAATCTGCTGTCGGCAGCGTTTCGCGTCCGGGAAATGTCGTACCCACACGCTAGAGTCGAATTCAGAAGCTAGAAACCTGCCCCGACAGGGAGACAACCGCCAGGACCAGCCCAGGACCCGCGAGCCCGGAACGGAGGTGACCCGGCTATGAGCACTGCCGTTGCCTTTGCCAGCGCGGTTGATGCGCTGGCGGTGGCGCGGGCCGCGCTGCGGTTCGTGGCGGAAGCGGACGCCACCGCGATGACGGCAGCGGAGCGGGCCGCGTGCCTGCGGAGCCTGGAGCAGGCCGATGCGGTCGCCACCGCCGCCCGGACCTCGGTGCTGGGCGCGTTCGGCGCGGGTCAGGACTATGTCGATGACGGGGATTACAGCCCGTTCTCGTGGCTGCTGCACCGGACCCAGGTCACCCGCGGCACCGCCGCCGGCCACACCGGGTGGGTCAGCCGGGCCGACGCGCACCCCGCGGTCCAGGCGGCGCTGGCCGCCGGGACGATCTCGACGTCGTATGCGCGGGAGATCTGCCGGTGGACCGGCAGTCTGCCGGAGGAGGCGCGGGCGGCGGCGGATGAGATCCTGCTCGCCGCCGCGGCGGCCGGCCTGGAGCTGCCGGACCTGGCCGGGCTGGCCGCGGAGATGTACGAGAAGTCCCGGCAGGACAAGCCCGATGACGACGGCGGCGAGGACGGGAGCCTGGAGTTCGATGACCGGGCCGTGAAGCTCGCCACCACCATCGGCGGGGCCGGCGTCATCAACGGGGACCTGACCCCCGAATGCGCCGAGTTCGTCCAGACCGTCCTGGACGCCCTGTCCGCCCCGGCCAGCGCCGACGACCACCGCACGCACGAGCAGCGGTACCACGACGCCCTCCAGGAAGCCATGCGGCGGCTGCTGGCCGCGGGGCTGCTGCCGGAGCGGTCCGGGCAGCCAGTCAGGGCGTGGGCGCACATCTCGCTGGCCGACCTGATGCTGCTCGAGGGCTCCTCGGCGCTGCTGGAGGAATGGACGCAGAACCTGCGGGCCCGGTGGGCCGGGCACCGCGCCGCGGCCGCGGAGGCGGGCGGGCACCAGGGCCTGTGGCTGGCCGGCGACGCGGCCGAGGCGATCGCGTGTGACGCGGTCATCGCCCCGGTCGTGACCGGGGACGTGAACCCGGGCGCGTTCGAGGACCTGGTCCGGCTCTGCGTCCAGCTGGACAAGCTCCGCTGGCACGGCACCGCGCCGAGCGCGGGAACGGGCCATGACGGCACCGGCGGCCAGGGC
>JAICWX010000143.1 GCA_025934635.1 Streptosporangiaceae bacterium
CGTCATCCAGCGACAGCACCCCGGCCACGTGCGCCGCCGCCAGCTCACCGACCGAATGCCCCGCCACCAGATCCGGCACCACCCCCCACGACTCCACCAGCCGGAACAGCGCCACCTCCACCGCGAACAGCGCCGGCTGGGTGTACGCGGTGGCGTCCAGGAGCGGTGACCGGTCGAAGACGACGTCCCTGACCGGCCGGTCGAGGTGACGGTCCAGGTACCCGCAGGCCTCGTCGAACGCGTCCGCGAACCGGCTGAACTCACGGTAGAGCTCCCGCCCCATCGCGGGCCGCTGGCTGCCCTGGCCGGAGAACAGGAAGGCCGTCTTCGCCGCGGCCGCCGTCATCGGCGTGCCGCCGATGACATCCGGCGCCTGCTCACCGCGGGCGAGGCAGGCCAGGCCGCGCCGGAAGTCATCGCGGTCGCGGCCGAGCACCACGGCGCGATGCTCATGGGCCGTGCGCCCGGTGCCCAGCGAGTAGCCCACATCGGCCGGACGCAGTCCGGGTACGGCGTCCAGGTACCGCTCCAGCTGGTCCGCCTGGGCGGACAGGGCCTTTCTCGACCGGGCCGTGATCACCCAGGGCAGCAGCGGCCGCCCCGCGTCATCGGGCGCGGCTGCCGTCGCCGCGGGCCGGGCGGCCGCGGCCGGCGGCTCCTCGATGATCATGTGGGCGTTGGTACCGCTGATCCCGAAGGAGGACACCCCGGCCCGCCGGACCCGGTCGCCTTCCGGCCACGGGACGGCCTCCGTCAGCAGCGCCACCGCCCCGGCCGACCAGTCGACGAGGGGAGTAGGCCGGTCGATGTGCAGCGACCGGGGCAGGACACCGTGCCGGAACGCCATGACCATCTTGATCACGCCGGCCACGCCGGCGGCGGCCTGGCTGTGGCCGATGTTGGACTTGATCGAGCCGAGCCGGAGCGGGTGGCCAGCGGGCCGCTCCCCGGTGCCGTAGGTGGCGATCAGGGCGTTCGCTTCGACCGGGTCACCGAGCGATGTTCCGGTGCCGTGCGCCTCCACCGCGTCGACGTCACCGGCCGCGAGGCCGGCGTTGGCCAGGGCCTGGCGGATGACAGCCTGCTGGGCCAGGCCGCTGGGAGCGGTCTGGCCGTTGCTCGCGCCGTCCTGGTTTATCGCCGATCCGCGGATGACGCCCAGCACGCGATGGCCGCTGCGCAGCGCGACCGAGAGCCGTTCGAGCACCACCATGCCGACGCCTTCTGACCACCCGGTGCCATCGGCCGTCGCGGCGAATGACTTGCACCGGCCGTCGGGGGCGAGCCCGCGCAGCCTGCTGAAGGCGACGAAGCTGCCCGGGCTCGCCATGACCGAGACACCGCCGGCCAGGACCAGCGAGCACTCGCCGCGCTGGATGGCCTGGGCGGCGAGATGCAGGGCCACCAGCGAGCTCGAGCACGCGGTATCGACCGTGACCGCTGGTCCCTCGAGCCCGAGGGCGTAACAGACGCGACCGGAGATGACGCTGGGCGTATTGCCGGTCAGGAGATAGCCTTCCAGTCCTTCCGGTGCCTCGCTCAGCCGGGGACCGTACTCTTGCTGATCGGCGCCGATGAACACGCCGGCCCGGCTGCCGCGCAGGGTGGCGGGGTCGATCGCGGCGCGCTCCAGGGCCTCCCAGGCGGTCTCGAGCACCAGCCGCTGCTGAGGATCCATCGCCTGGGCTTCCCGGGGCGAGATGCCGAAGAAGGCCGGGTCGAAGTCGGCGGCGCCGTCCAGGAAGGCGCCGCGGCTGACATAGCTCTTCCCGTGGCGGTCCGGATCGGGGTCGAAGAGCCCCGCCACGTCCCAGCCGCGGTCGGCCGGGAACGGCCCGGTCACGTCACGCTCGGCGGCCACCACCCGCCACAGTTCCTCGGGGGTGGTCACCCCGCCCGGATAGCGGCAGCTCATGCCTACGATCGCGAGCGGTTCGGCCGCCGCCTCGGCCCCCGCCTCGGCCCGCGGTACCGTCACCTCCCGGCGCGATCCGCGGCCGCGGACCATGGCGTACAGGTGCCGGGCCAGGGCAGCCGGGCTGGAGTAGTCGAACATGATGGTCGGCGGCAGCGCCAGGCCCGTCGACTCGGTCAGCCGCCGGTGCAGTTCGACCAGGCCGAGAGAGTCCAGGCCCAGATCACGGAACGACCGCGCCGGGGCAACGGACGGCGGCTCTTCCCCCAGGACCTGGCGGAGTACGCCGGCCGTGTGCGTGCGTACCAGGTCGGATAGCGCCCGCTCCGCCTCCGGGTCGTCCAGGACCTTGCCGCCGGATCGATCAGCCTGAACAAAGTCGCTCATAGCACCAAGTTCCTCCTGCGCCCATTCAGTGAACGCGAGACGGCTAATCGGCAATAAACCTGGGAGAACTCCGGGTAACCCCGGCCGCGCTCCCGCCAATTCAACACGCCCCGTTCGAGTTTTTAAACTGGCGGCTGACTGCGCCCCGGCCGCCGGCCGATGCCAACGCCTGGTAAGTTAGCTTTCCGGCGGCAATTCTGAGTCGTGTTCAACTGCGGAATTGCGCCAATTGAACAGCTGGCATTTCCGGTGGCATCCTCGATCAAACTCGTTCGCGAACACATCTGGAGTGGCATGCCCGACCCCGCTGCCGCCGATGTCGCGTGGTGCAGGCGGTACCGCCCGTCTCCCATCGCGACCGCCCGCCTGGTGTGCCTGCCGCACGCGGGCGGCTCGGCATCGTTCTTCCTGCCGGTGGCATCGGCGCTCAGCCACGCCGTCGACGTCGTCGCCGTCCAGTACCCCGGACGCCAGGACCGCCGCACCGAGCAGCCGCTCACGGACGTGCACGCCCTGGCTGACCGCATCCACGGCATCCTGCTCCGGCAGCCGCCCCTCCCGGTGACCTTCCTCGGCCACTCCCTGGGCGCCATCGTCGCCTTCGAGACCATCCGCCGCCTCGATGCCAGCGGGCACCCACCGGTTCACTTGTTCGCATCAGGCCGGCGCGCGCCATCGGCCTACCGCGACGAGAGCGTCCACCGGCGCGACGACGACGGGATCATCGCCGAGATACGCAGCCTGAACGGCACCGCTGCCGCCCTGCTGGACGACGGCGAGCTGATGCGCGCGACCCTGCCCGCCCTGCGCGCCGACTACCAGGCGGCCGAGACCTACCGCTGCGCCCCCGGGGCGACCGTCAGCTGCCCCGTCACGGTCCTGACCGGAGACGCCGACCCCCGGACCACCGTGGCCGAGGCCAGCGCGTGGGCTGGCCATACCACCAGCACATGTACCACTCACGTATTCCCCGGCGGCCATTTCTTCGTCACGGCTCACGCGACCGAGATCACCGGCCTCCTCCAGGAGCACTTCCGGCCGCGGACCGCCGTCCGCCCCTAGCCGCCGCGGTCTGGCGCCGCCGGTCAGGGCCAGTGGTCAGGGCCAGTGGTCAGGGCCAGTGGTCAGGAAACCGCGGCCAGCGCGTGCTCGGCCAGCACCAGCTGGCAGATCTCGTTGCTGCCTTCGATGATCTCCATCAGCTTCGCGTCCCGGTAGGCCCGGGCGGCGACATGGCCGTCGGTGGCTCCCGCCGAGGCCAGCACCTGCACCGTCGTCGCGGCACTGCGGGCCGCGTAACCAGCACTGACATGCTTGGCCAGCACGGCCGCCATGACCATGTCGGCCGAGGCGGCGTCCCAGCACCGGCTGGCGTGCTCGCAGACCCTGGTCGAGACCTGCTCGGCGATGAGGAGCTCGGACAGATGCCGGGCGACGAGCTGATGCTGCGCCAGCGGCTTGCCCGACTGCTCGCGCCGCTTGGCGTGGCCCGCCGCCGCGCTCAGGCACGCGCGCACGATGCCGGCGCACCCCCAGGCGACTGACATCCGGCCGTAGGAAAGCGCTGTCGTGAAGAGCAGCGACAGCGCCTGGCCGCCGCCGCCGAGCACGCATGACGCGGGCAGCCGCACGCCGTCGAGGCGCAGGTGCGAGTGACCGGCGGCGCGGCAGCCCATCGGGTCGGTCACCGGTTCGACCCGCATTCCGGGCGTATCGGCCGGCACCAGGGCGGCGGCCGCGCCGTCACCGTAACGGCCGAGGACCACGATGAAGTCGGCGTACCGGGCGCCGGTTATCCACATCTTCCGCCCGTCGATGACGACCGAGTCGTCGCCGGGCTGGATCCGGGTCCGCATGGCCGACAGGTCGCTGCCCGCTTCCGGTTCGCTGAACGCGACCGCCGCGAGCTGACCGCCGGTCAGGCCGGCCAGGTACCGCCGCCGCTGCTCGCGGTCGCCGAACCGCTGGACCGTCCAGGCCGCCATCCCCTGCGAGGTCATGATCGACCGCAGGGAACTGCACAGACTGCCGGTGTAGGCGGTCAGCTCGCCGTTGTCGTGGCTGCTGGCGCCGAGCCCGCCGAAGGCCGCGGGGACCTGCGCGCACAGGATTCCCTCGGCGCCGAGGCGGCGCAGCAGATCGACCGGCAGCTCCCCCGCCAGGTCCCATCCGGCGGGCTGATTACCGGTGAGCTCGCCGATCAGGGCTCGTTCGCGGGCCAGGCTCTCAGCCATCCTCACCCATGCCCGCCGGGCCGCGGAGCCGCAGGACAAGCGCGGTCATCGCCTGAACGGTACGGAAATTATCGAGCTTCAGCTCCGGCCCGATGATGGCGACGTCGTAGGACGCTTCCAGGTGCACCACCAGCTCCATGGCGAACATCGAGGAGACCAGGCCCGACTGGAAGAGGTCCTGGTCCGGCGCCACCGTGGTCTTGAGCCGTTCGGTCAGGAAGCCGGCCAGCGTGTCCGCGATCACCTCAGCCGCGGCCGGCGCGGGTCCGTACGTCTGCTCAGTGGTCATGAGGCAACCTTTCCGTAGCCGTAGAAGCCCCGGCCAGTCTTCCGGCCCAGGTCACCGTCTCGCACCTTGCTCAGCAGGAGCTCGCAAGGCCGGCAGCTCTCGTCCTGGCGGCGCTCGTAGAGCACGTTCAGCGAGTCGACCAGGTTGTCCAGCCCGATGAGATCCGCCGTGCGCAGCGGCCCGGTCGAATGCCCCAGGCACCCCTCGAGCAGGCCGTCGATCACGTCAGCCGAGGCGACGCCCTCCTGCACGAGCATCGCCGCGCTGTTGATCAGCGGGTGCAGCAGCCGGTTGATGACAAAGCCGGCCGAGTCTCGTACGACGAGCGCCTCGCGGCCCACGGCGGCCAGCAGGCGGCCGGCCGACTCCAGGGTCGCGTCGCTGGTGCGGGTCCCCCGGATCACTTCCACCATCTTGATCAGGTAGGACGGGTTCATGAAGTGGACGCCCACCAGCGTGCCGGGGTGCGTTACCCAGGCGGCCAGCTCATCGACCGGGATGCACGAGGTGTTGGAGATCAGCGTGGTACCCGGACGGACCAGGGCTGAGATCTCCGCCAGCACCTTCGCTTTCGTCTCGGGCGCCTCGACGACCGCCTCGATGACGGCCGTGGCGTCCGCCGCGTCTCCCAGCGCCACGCTGGTGACCAGCTCGCCCTGCGGACGATCCGGGGGCAGGGCGCCCATGAGCTGGGCATGCCGTAGCTTCTGGGCGATAGCCGTGCGGGCCCGGGAGAGCACGTCATCGCTGAGATCGACGAGGACGACGGGGACCCCATGGCCCAGCGCGAGCGCCGTGATGTTCGTTCCCATCACGCCGGCTCCTATGATCGCGAGCCGGTGCTCAGCATAATCAGCGCCCATATGATTCTCCCGTGCCGTCAGCGCGATAACCATATAATTGCCAATACCGTACCGTCGAGTCGATAGCCGGCCGCTTTGGCATGGCATTTTCATACCGACTGTCCCGGTCAGGCCCGTTCAACTTGCGTTATCCGCACTTGAACAGCTGGCAAGAATACCTGAACCTATAATGCCTTACTGGCATAGCCTCCGATGGCGAGGGGACCGATTTGGCGATGGTATCCAATGCATGGAGGCCGCGTTGACTATGGCCGACGATCAGGTTCTCGAGGCACTTCGCGCAGCCCTGAAAGAGGCCGAACGGCTACGGCAGCGGAACCGGCAGCTGGCCGCGGCCGCGCGGGCACCGCTGGCTATCACGGGGATGAGCTGCCGGCTCCCGGGCGGGGTCCAGCAACCGGAGGAGCTATGGGAGCTGCTCGCCATGGGCGGGGACGCGATCTCCGCGGTTCCGCCTGACCGCGGGTGGGACCTGGACCTGATGACGGCCACGGCACTCAGCGCCGGAGAGCCCGCGCGGGTGCCGGCCGGCGGGTTCGTGCCCGTGGCGGCCGACTTCGACGCGGGGTTCTTCCGGATCAGCCCGCGCGAAGCGCTGGGGATGGACCCGCAGCAGCGGCTGGTGCTCGAGACCGCCTGGGAGGCGCTGGAACGGACGGGAATCCAGCCGGGGCGGCTGCGGGGATCTGCGACCGGCGTGTTCATCGGGGCCTGGGCACAGCACTATGCCATGGTCGTCGAGGCGGACGCGCAAGCCTCCCAGGGATTCCTCCCGACGAGCGACGTGACCAGCGTGATCTCGGGGCGCGTCGCCTACACGTTCGGCTTGGAGGGCCCGGCGGTGACGGTGGATACCGCGTGCTCTTCGTCGCTGACGGCGCTGCACCTGGCCGCCCAGGCCCTGCGGTCCGGCGAATGCGACATGGCGCTGGCCGGCGGGGTGACGGTGTACGCCACCCCGGCCGCGTTCGCGTTCACCCAGAAACTCGGGCTGTCACCCGACGGGCGCTGCAAGGCGTTCGCCGCCGCCGCCGACGGCATGGGCATGTCCGAAGGGGCAGCGGTGATCGTGCTCGAACGGCTGTCGGACGCGCGCCGCCACGGGCACCCGGTGCTGGCCGTGGTGCGCGGCAGCGCCATCAACCAGGACGGCGCCAGCAATGGCTTCACCGCACCGAACGGGCCCGCGCAGCAACGGGTGATCCGCGCCGCGCTGGCCAATGCCGGGCTGCGGCCCGATCAGGTGGACGCGGTGGAGGCGCACGGGACCGGTACGACCCTGGGCGACCCCATCGAGGCCCAGGCGCTGCTGGCCACCTACGGGCAGGACCGGGCCGCTGACCGGCCCCTGTGGCTGGGATCGGTGAAGTCGAACATCGGCCATACTCAGGCGGCGGCGGGAGTGAGCGGGGTGATGAAGATGGTGCTGGCCCTGCAGCACCAGCTACTGCCGCGAACGCTGCACGTGGACGAGCCATCTCCGCACGTGGACTGGGCGGCGGGGGCGGTGCGGCTGGTCACCGAGCCCGTGCCCTGGCCCGCTAACGGCCAGCCGCGACGAGCGGGAGTGTCCTCCTTCGGTATCACCGGCACCAACGTCCACGTCATCCTGGAGGAAGCTCCCGACCAGGCCGGCCCGGCGGCGGAGGACGGCGTAGTTCCGGCTGGCCAGCCCCGGCCGGCCCCGGTCGTGCTGGACACCGGGGTGCTGCCGTGGGTCGTGTCGGGGCAGAGCGCCGGCGCGCTGCGCGCTCAGGCGGAACGGCTCCGGGCCCATGTGGCCGACCGGCCCGAGCTCAGCGCGGCTGACGTCGGCTTCTCGCTGGCCGCGAGCCGGTCGGCGTTCAGGTTCCGGGCCGTGGTAGCCGGCTCGGACCGGGCGGAACTGCTGGCCGGGCTGGCGGCGGTGGCGGCCGGCGAGCCCGCGGCAGGCGTGGTGACGGGCGCGCTGCCACCGGGCAGCGACGCCGGCCGGACGGTCTTCGTGTTTCCCGGGCACGGGGTGCAGTGGGCCGGCATGGGCCGGGAACTAGCCGTGGCATCGCCGGTGTTCGCGGCCCGGCTGGCCGAGTGCGGCCGGGCGCTGGCTCCGCACACCGGCTGGGATCTCGGAGAGACGATCGCCGGTGCCGACGGGGCCCCCGCGCTGGACCGCGCGGAGGTCATCCAGCCGGTGCTGTGGGCGGTGATGGTTTCCCTGGCCGCGGTGTGGCAGGCGGCCGGCGTCGTGCCGGACGCGGTGGTGGGCCATAGCCAGGGGGAGATCGCGGCCGCCTGCGTAGCGGGCATCTTGTCGCTGGAGGATGCGGCCACGGTCGTGGCCCGGCGGAGCCGCGCGCTGACCGAGCTGGCCGGGAGCGGCGGCATGATCTCGGTGGTCAAGCCCGCCGGGGAGGTGGCGGAGTTGCTGGCCCCCTGGGCCAGCCGGCTGTCGGTGGCCGCGGTCAACGGCCCGCTGGCCACGGTCGTGGCCGGCGAACTGGGGGCGCTGGCCGAGTTCGAGGCGGAGCTTTCGGCCCGGCGCGTACCGCGCTGGCGGATTCCCGAGCAGGATTTCGTCGCCCACTCCGCGCAGGTGGAGCAGCTGGAAGACCCGCTGCGGTCGGCGCTGGCGGCGGTGCGTCCCGGCCCCGCCCGGATTCCCTTCTACTCCACCGTGACGTGCGAATGGATGGACGGGACGGAACTCGACGCCGGGTACTGGTACGCCAACATGCGCCAGACGGTGCGGTTCGCGGCGGCGATCAGGGCCCTGGCCGAATCCGGGCACCAGACCTTCGTGGAGGTCTCCCCGCATCCGGTGTTCGGCGGTGCGATCCAGGACACGGTGCAAGCTCTCGGCGCCGCCGCCCCGGTGACCGGCGGGACCCTGGTCCGCGACGACGGCGGCGCCCGGCGCCTGCTCGCCAGCCTGGCCCAGGTTTACGTGCACGGCGGTGCGGTGAACTGGGCGGCGGTGCTGAGCAGCGGGGACCGGGTGGACCTGCCGACCTATGCGTTCCAGCACCAGCGCTACTGGCCGCGGCCGTCCGCGGGCCGGCCGGGAGACGTCACCTCCGCCGGGCTGGACTCCACCGGGCATCCGCTGCTGGGGGCGGCCACCGGGGTCGCCCAGAGCGATGAGCTGCTGCTCACCGGACGCCTGTCCCTGCGGAGCCATCCGTGGCTGGCCGACCACGCCGCGGACGGCCTGGTGCTGCTGCCGGGGACGGCATTCGCGGAACTGGCGATCCGGGCCGCTGACGCGGCCGGATGCGACCAGGTCGCGGACCTGACCCTCGAGGCTCCCCTGGTGGTGCCGGAGAAGGGCGCGGTCAGGATCCAGGTCACGGTCGGCGGCCCGGGCCAAGCCGGCGACCGCGAGATCGAGATGTACTCGCGACCCGAGGAAGCCGACCCGCGGACGCCGTGGAAGCGTCACGCCAGCGGGCTGCTCGTCTCCGCCGGGCAATCCCCCGCCGGTCCAGCCTGGGCCGGCGACCTGCGGGAGTGGCCGCCGCCCGGAGCCACGGCGGTACCGGTCGACGGCCTTTACGAGGCCCTGGGCGGACGCGGACACGGATACGGGCCGATGTTCCGCGGCCTGCGGGCCGCCTGGCGGCGCGGGGACGAGCTCTTCGCCGAGGTCGCCCTGCCCGCCGAAGCGGCCGCTGACGCAGCGGCGTTCGGCCTGCATCCGGCCCTGCTGGACGCCACCCTGCACGCGGCCGGCCTGGCGGCCTGGGATGCCTCGATGGAGCTTGGCGGGGCGCTGCTGCCGTTTGCCTGGGCCGGGATGTCGCTGCACGCGGCAGGCGCGTCGGCCCTGCGGGCCAGGCTCAGGACGGAACCCGGGAGCGGGCGCCTGTCGCTGGCCGCGGTCGATACCGCCGGCGTACCGGTGATATCGGTGGAGTCGCTGATGCTGCGGCCCATCTCGGCCGGCCAGCTGGAGGCCGCCCAGCGCGAGTCGCAGGAGTCGCTGTTCACCGAGGAATGGGCCGCTCTCCCCGTTTCCGTCCCCGCGGCGGGACCCGATGGCCGGTGGGCGGTCATCGGCGCTGACCCGCTGGGATTGGGGGCCGGATTGCGGATGGCGGGCGCGGACGTGCGCGTCGCCCCGGATCTGACCACGCTCATGACGAACGCCGGCCCGGCCGGGCCGATGCCCGATGTCATCGCGGCCTGCGTGGGGTCCGCGGCAGCGGCCCGGGACGGGAACGGGGAGAAGACCGCATCCGGCGACGTGGCGGCGGCCGCCCGGGCATCGGCCGGGCAGGCGCTGCGACTGGTACAGCAGTGGCTCGACCTGGGGCAGTCGGCGCGGCTGGTCCTGGTAACCCGGGGCGCGGTCGCGACCGGGCCGGAAGACCGCGTGACGGATCCGGCGGGCGCGGCAGCCTGGGGCCTGGCCCGTTCGGCCCAACTGGAGAACCCCGGGTGGATAGTGCTGGCCGACCTGTCCGCCACGGTCGCGCCCGGCGACGCGGACGAGGCGGCGGCCCTGGCCGCCGCGCTGGCGGCCGGAGAGCCCGAGCTGGCCATCCGCGATCAAGCGGCCTACGGACGCCGGCTCACCCGGGCCGGGACCGGCGGGCCGGTGCCGGATCCGGAGTCAGCCGGGCGGGTGCTCATTACCGGCGGGACCGGGACGCTCGGCCGGCTGATGGCACAGCACCTGGTGGCCGCCCGCGGCGCCCGGCACGTCATGCTGGCCAGCCGCTCGGGACCCGGCGCGGCGGGGACCGCCGCCATCGCGGCCGGCCTGGCCGCCCGGGGCGCCGGAGCAGAGGTGATCGCCTGCGACGCGGCCGACCGGGGCGCGCTGGCCGCGCTGCTCACCCGCATACCGGCGGCCAGCCCGCTGACCACGGTGCTGCACCTGGCCGGAATCCTCGATGACGGGACGATCGCGTCACTGACCCAGGAGCGAGTCGACACGGTGATGCGGGCCAAGGCCGACGCCGCCTGGAACTTGCACCAGCTCACCCAGGACCTCGACCTGCAGGCATTCGTCATGTTCTCCTCCGTCGCGGCCATCCTGGGGAGTCCGGGCCAAGGTAACTACGCCGCGGCGAACGCGTTCCTGGACGCGCTGGCCCGGCAGCGGCGCGCGGCCGGGCTTCCGGCTACGTCCGTCGCCTGGGGTCTATGGGCGCAGGACAGCACCATGACCCATCGCGTCAACGAGGGAACGCGCGCCGTCATGGCCAGCGCCGCGATGTCCGGCCTGACCGCCGCCGAAGGGACCGCCCTGCTGGACCGGGCGGTGGGCCGGGACGACGCGGTGCTCGTCGCGATGAATATGAACCTGGCCATCCTGCGCTCTGTCGCCCAGTCCGAGACGCTGCCCGCCGCGCTCCACCGCCTGGCGGGTTCCCCCGGCCGGCGGACGGCCAGGACCGCCGCGACGGAATCCGGTGCCCCGGCGCTGCGCGAGCGGCTGGCGCGGTCAGACGAGGCCGGGCAGGAGCAGCTCGTCTCCGGACTGGTCCGCAGCGAACTGGCCGCGCTGCTCGGCTACCCGGCGGCGGCGGATGTCGAGATGGGGCTCAGCTTCCTTGAGCTGGGAATCGATTCGATGTCGCAAGTCATGTACCGGAACCGGCTGAACGAGCTCACCGGGTTGCGGCTGCCGGGCACGGTGATGTTCGACCACCCGACACCCGCCCTCCTGGCGCGGCGGCTACGCGAGGAGCTCACCGGGCCGGGCCTGCCGTCGGGAAAGCGCGACCGTGACCGCAGCGCGGGCAAGCGCCGCTACGTCGCGTCGGCTGGTACGGCGCCGGCTGGTACGGCGCCGGCCGCGGACGCGGACCCGGCGCAGCGGGCCATGCTCGCGCATTCCCTCGGCGGGCTGTACGAGCACGCCGCCGCCACCGGGAAGCTGGCCGAGATCATGCGGCTGATCACCGGTCTCGCGGCCTTCCGGCCCGCGTTCTCGGCTCCGTCCGAGCTCGAGCACGTACCGCCCCCGATCTCGGTCGCTCAAGGCGCCGCCACCCCGAGCCTGATCTGCCTTCCCTCCTTCGTCGGCCGGTCCGGGGCACGGGAGTACGTGCGGTTCGCCCGGGAATTCCGCGGGGTACGCCCGGTATCCGTGCTGCCGGCACCCGGGTTCGCCGAAGGGGAGCCACTGGCCCGCAGTGCCGACGCGCTCGCCTGCGTGCACGCCGAGAACATCCTGAGATCGGTCCCCGACGCGCCATTCGTGCTGGTCGGATACTCCTCAGGCGGGCTGGCGGCGCATGCCCTGACGACTCGCCTGGAGAGCATCGGGAGGGCTCCAGCCGCCTTGGTTCTCATGGACACGGAGCCCCTCGACCAGGAGATGATGTCCGAGGGACACCTGTGGCCATTCATCAGCGGCCAGGTGCTGGCTGATATCCGGCAGCAGGAGGACGCTGGCGACGACGCCTGGCTCACGGCCTTCGCCCATTACTTCACGCTGGACTGGACCGGCCTGAAACCGGCCGCCGTACCGGCATTGATAGTCCGGTCGAAAGAGTTCATGCCTGGCCTTCCCGAGGACCGCGGCTACGACGACACGTTCCTGCCGCTCTCGGGCGAGGTCACCACCATGCAGGTACCTGGCGGCCACTTCACGATGATGACAGATCACGCCGATACGACGGCACGCGCCGTCAGCGAATGGATCGCCGAATTGTAAACGGGCGGTAGCTGACGATTTATCCTGACTGGCTGCTACTGTTAATTTCATGATCGCGAAAGGTTTACTACGTTTTCCGATATAAAAGTCTTCGCGATCATGAAAGCCTCGGGCGAGAGGACCCGCGCCTATTTCAGGTCGAGACTTCCGGTCAGCTCAGGCATTAGAAAATCATCGACGGAAATGAGTCCGGCAATCAATGCGAAATAGCGTTCCGTCAGCGCCGGCACCCGGCTGATCTCCCGCAGCGCTTCCACGCGGGAGCCGGGGACACGCAAGCTGGCCGCTTCCAGCGTCCTCTTATACTCGTCGGCCAGCATAGAGCGCGTCTGACTGGCGAAATCGCCGAGCGCGCCGTCCACCCGTTCGGCATCCTGGAAATCGTCACCGAGCGACCCGCTGAGCAGGTCCGCTTGAACGAACGCGTGGGTAATGCCCTGCGCAGTGATGCTGTCCAGGTGAAGTCCGGCGTCACCGATCAGGACCCAGCCCGGCCCGTGCGCCTGGCGGAAGAAATTCCTCTGGTCACCCGTTCCCTGCAGCCTGATCGCCTGTTCTCCCGCGGAGAGCTCCTCGAACAGCTCTGGCGCCAGTTCGCGAATGCATCCGAGATGGGCCTTGCGCGGATTCAGCTTGATGGCCCGGAAGCTATCCTGCGGGAAGTACGTGATGAGGATGGTCACCCCGTCGTTGGTCGGAACCGCCGCCAGCGCACTGCTGCCGGACCGGACCCGCGTCTCGAAGCCGCACGACATACCGGTCCAGCCGGTGTAGTAGACGCAGCTCGCACTCGGGTCCTCGATCAGGTACGGAGCGCCGACCAGCTCGGCCAGGCGCGACCGCATGCCGTCAGCGCCGATAACCAGCCCGGTCCGCTCGGAAATCTCCCCGCCGTCCTTGGCCCGCAGACGTACTCCGGCGACGCGGCCGTCCTCCCACAACACCGCCGAGAGCGAAACCCCTTCGGCGAATTCGGCGCCAGCCGCGACGGCAGCCTCGATCAGCAGCTGATCGAGAATATAACGCCGGGGGGCATAATTGGCGGTTACGTTGCCATAGGCGGCTACCGGGCCGCGCAGTTCTACGTCCTGCACGATGGACCGAATGGAGTCCAGCCGCGGGCAGCCCGTGGCGATGACCGGGTCGAGCACGCCCCACCGGTCAAGAAGCCCGATCCCGGGCTGATGAATATAGAGCGTGGACATCGTGTCCGACGGAAAGGTGGCACGGTCCACGAGCAGTACCCGCTGACCGCGCCGGGCCAGGAGCAGCGCGGCCGAGGCGCCCGCGCACCTGGCTCCGACTATGACCGCATCCCACATGATCAGGTGCCCTTTCCTTCGTCGGCGAGCGTGGTGAGCCGCGCCCGGACCATCTCGCGCGGGCCAGCGTAACTCCGGCGCCGCCGGTCACCAGGTTCCGCCTGATCGCAGGTTCCGTCTAATCGCAGACGAAGTACAGTGCGCGTAGGCTCAACCTAGCCGATACCAATCCACGCCATTTCCGTCGCGAACGTTCAACTGATGCGCTTACGCAGTTGAACACCTCACCTCACGTTATTTGCTTTCCTCAAGGCAGCCTTTGGCTCATCGCAGAATCGGTCAATTATTATTTGCAGGCAGCGTAGAATCATAAAACGGACTGGAATGCGATAATGACCCAGATGCGTCCCGCACAAACGGATCAGCCGGTTTCTCCGCCACCGCCGTTGTGGCGGAACCTGCGCTTCCAGGCACTGTGGATCGGGATGACGAGTTCGACTCTCGGTGTGTCGGTCGCCGACATCGCCTATCCGCTGCTCATCCTGGTCCTCACCGGCTCCCCCGCCCAGGCCGGGCTGTTCGCGGCGGTGCAGGCATTCGCGATGCTCGCCGCCGGGCTGCCGGCCGGGTCGCTGGCCGATCGCTTCGACCCCCGCCAGATCGTCCTGGTCACCGAGACCTGCCGCGCGCTCGTGACCTCCCTGGTGGTCATCGCGCTGATCACCGGCTGGCTGTCACTTCCGCTGCTGCTGGTCGCGGCCGCCTTGCTCGGGATCGGCCAGGGGACCTGCAATCCGGCCCGGATACTGCTGCTGTACGCGGTCGTACCGGGCGAGCAGCTGACCGTGGCCCTGGCCCAGGACCAGGTGCGGACGAACGGCGCGTCCATGGCCGGGCCCGCGCTCGGCGGCGCGCTGTACTCGATACGAGCGCTGTCGCACGCCACGCCGTTCGTGTTCACCGCGGTCTCCTTCGTCGTCTCCCTGATGACGACCGCCATGCTGCCCAGGCACACCACCTACCCCAAGAAGGAACAGTCCGAGCTGGAAAGCGGAGCCTCTGGAGACGGCGGCATGCTGGCCGGCCTGCGCTTCGTGTGGCACCATCCGGTCCTGCGGCCGGCGATGGTTCTCATCGCGATCGTGAACACGGTCGGCGTCGGCCTGGACCTGATCCTCATCGTGCTGCTGCGCCACCAGGGGGTCCCGTCCAGCGAGATCGGCCTCGCCCTGGGGGTGGCCTACGCCGGCAGCATCGTCGGCATCCCGCTCATCAAGCTCCTGCACCGGCTCCGGCCGGGGGTGCTGATGATCGGCGTCGCGGTGCTCCTGATTCCGATCTTCGCCCTGCTCAGCCTGCCCTTCGGCCCGTGGTGGGCGGCGGCCCTGCTCTTCGTCGCGCTGCTGTCCCTGCCGGCCATCCAGGTGGCGGTCGAGGTGCTGGCCATCAAGCAGACACCCGAGGATCAGCGTGGCCGGGTCGCCGCCGCCTTCATGACCCTGGTGGCCCTCGGCGTACCGGCTGGGCTAGCCGGATGCGGCCTGCTCCTGCAGTTCCTGCCCGCGCAGGCGGCGCTGCTCACCCTGGCCGCCATCCTGGCCGTCGGTGTCGGCTACTGCGTGGCCCGGCCGGGGCTCTGGCAAGCCCGCTGGCCTGACTGAGCGGTTCACGGCCGGCTTACGACGACGGGCGAGCCGTCGCCTTCCAGTCCACCGCGGTGCACAGGAACGCGTCGTTGTCGGCCGGGGCGCCGACTGAAACCCGCACGCCCTCACCGGGGAACGTCCGCACGTGAATCCCGGCGTCGGCGCACCTCCGGGCGAAGGCGGCCGACGCCTCGCCGAGGCGCAGCCACAGGAAGTTCGCCTCGCTGCGGGGCACCTCCCAGCCCGCGGCGAGCAGCGCGGCGCGGATCCGGGTGCGCTCGGCGACCGTCTCGTCGACCTGTGCGAGCAGCTGGTCCTGGGCCTTGAGGGCGGCCCGCGCCGCCGCCTGGGCCACGACGCTCAGGGAGTAGGGAAGGCATGCCTTGCGCAGCTGCGCGGCGACGTAGGGGTCGCCGACCAGGTACCCGACCCTGAGGCCGGCGAGCCCGTACGCCTTGGAAAAAGTGCGCAGCACGGCCAGGTTGGGCCAGTCCCGGCACAGGCGCAGACCGCTGTCCGGGCCCGGACGGCGCACGTACTCCCCGTAGGCCTCGTCCACTACCACCAGGCAATCCGCCGGGACCAGGTCGAGGAAGTCCCGCAGCTCGACCTGACCGAACGCGGTGCCCGTCGGGTTATTGGGATTGCAGATGATGATCATCCGGGTGTTCCGGGTCACCGCGCCGGCCATCGCGGCCAGGTCGACCGTCTCGTTCACCAGCGGGACGCGGACGCTGCGCACTCCGGCGAGATCAGCCAGGACCGGGTACAGCTCGAAGGAGCGCCAGGCGTAGAGCACCTCGGCCTCCGGCTCGGCGATGGCCTGAAGGGCCATCTGCAGCAGGGCCACCGAACCCGCGCCCAGCGCTACCCGGTCCTCGGGCACGCCGTGCGTGCGCGCGAGGTCGGCGATGAGCTCGGAGCCGCCGAAGTCCGGGTAGCGATTGACCGTGCCCGCCGCCTCCATGACGGCCGCGGCGATGTCCGGCAGCACCGGGTGCGGTGACTCGTTGGCGCCGAGGGCGCAGGTACGCCCGGCTACCGGCCGGACGGCCTCGTCGGGCCGGTAGGAGGCGATGCGGTCGAACACCGAGCGCAGGCGGGGGCGGGGGCGGGGCACGTGTCCTCCTCGGTAGGGGCCACCGGCGTCAGTTCGGCTGCTGCTGCCCGGCGGTGCGCCGAACCTGCTGCTCGAGCAGGTGCGCGATATCCGCTACGGTCGCCGCCTCCAGCAGCTCCTCATCGCTGATCTCGACCCGGAACCGGTCGCTCAGCAGCATGGACAGTTCCACGACGGCGAGAGAGTCCAGGCCGGCCTCCTCCCGGCCGACCTCGGGCCGCAGGTCGCTCGCATTCAGCTGAAGGTCATCTATCAGCAAGGTCCTGAGTTCCTCGTACACCGATCCTCCTCATCTGCCGCGGCGCATGAGACGGCCGGGCTGCCTGATGGTGCGCATTACGTGACGTTCTCCAGCTCGGGCCACACCACCGTGGCGGCACCCCAGGTCAGGCCGCCGCCGAACGCCGTGAGCAGGACCCGGTGGCCGGCGGCCAGGAAACCGCTGGCTGCTGCCTGGGCCAGCAGGATGGGCACCGAGGCGCCGGCGGTGTTGCCGACCTCCCGGACGTTCCGGGCCCAACGCTCCTCCGGTATGCCCAGCGTCTTGGCCACGGCGGCGGTGATACGGGCGTTGGCCTGGTGCGCGACCACCCGGTCGACGTCGGCCAGGTCCCAGCCAGCGGCGTCGGCCGCGGCACGGGTAGCGGCGGTCATCCGCGTGACCGCGTGCCGGAACACCTCACGGCCCCGCATCTGGAAATAGCCCGTCTGCTGCCGCGACTCCCCCGGCTCGACGGTGATCAGATCGCTCCGCTCGCCATCGCTGCCCAGCATGACCCGGCCGATGGCGCCCGGCTCGGCCGCGGCCCCCCGGCGCAGGACCACCGCGCCGGCGCCATCGCCGAAAATCGGGACCGTGGTGCGGTCGAGCGGGTCCAGCAGGGCCGAGAACGTTTCCGCCCCGATGACGAGGACACGGTCGGCGAGGCCGGTGGCGATGAACCCGGCCGCGGTGGCCAGCGCGTAGAGGAAGCCGGAACACACCGCCGAGACGTCGAAGGCGGCGATCCCGGTCAGCCCCAGGCGCGAGGCGACATCGGGCGCCATGGCGGGGCAGGGCCGGTCAGGGGTCGTCGTGGCGATCACCAGGGCCTGAACCAGGCCGCTGCCCGCGGATTTCAGCGCTCTGGCTCCGGCTTCAACCGCCAGGTCCGAGGTAGCGACGCCGGGGGCGGCAATTCTCCGCGTCGAGATGCCGGTCCGGCTGAGGATCCATTCCTCGGTGGTGTCCAGCCGGGCGCAGAGCTCCGCGTTCGTCACTGACCGGGGTGGCAGCCAGTAGCCGGCGCCGCAGATGACGGCGGCAGCATCCGGGCTGGCCTGACTCATGGTGTCCACCGCTCACGCTCCTGTCGCTGCCCGCGCCGGTTCGGCGCTCATGCTGAGACCGGACCGGCGCAACGCGAGGGCCACGTCCACGATGAGATCCTCCTGGCCGGCGACCGCCTGGAGCCGGCCAAGCTCGAAGAAGACGTCACGCGGGTCGACGCCCTCGCGGGCGGAGATATCGAGGACCCGGTTCTTGAATCCGGAGAACACCCCGGCCAGGCCGCTGACGACGGCGACGGAATCGATCGTGGGCGGAGCGGGCATCAGCTCGCGTTCGGCGATGTCCGCCGCGTCCAGGAGCCGGTACAGGTCGATGCCGGTCCGGAATCCCACCCGTTCGAGCACGGGCACCAGGACCTCGAGCTGGGTGTTGCCGGCGCCGGCGCCGAAACCACGGGCGCAGGCGTCCAAAATGTCGGCTCCCGCCTCGGCGGCGGCGATGGAGTTCGCCACGGCCATGCCGAGGTTGTTGTGCCCGTGAAACATGACCGGCACGTCGACGGCGGCCCGGATCGCCTGGATGCGCTCGGTGACGTCCGCGGGCAGGTAATGGCCGGACGAGTCGAGGATGCCCACGCCGGTCGCGCCGAAGCCGACGAGGCGCGCGCACTCCTCGGCCAGCCGCTCCGCGGTTGCCATGTGGCTCATCAGCAGGACCCCGTGCGCCTCGACGCCGCGGTCGCGCAGGAAGCCGAGGTGCCGCTCGGCCAGGTTGCCCTCGGTGCAGTGGGTACCGACGCGCACCAGGTCGACCTCGTGCGCGATGGCGTTCTTGATGTCACGGATCGTGCCCCACCCCGGCAGCAGGAAGACACCCAGCTTGCTGGTCGTCAGGGCGTCCCGGACGACCGCCAGCATCTCGTCATCGCTCAGCCGGGCCCGGCCCACCTGGAGGGAAGACGCGCCCAGGCCGTTGCCGTGGCCGACCTCGACCACCGGCACGCCGGCGGCGTCGACGGCCTCCGCGTAGGCCCGCAGCTGCCCGGGGCCGAGGTTGTGGCGGACCGCGTGGTGGCCATCACGCAGGCTCGGATCGTGGACCTGAATCGGCCGGCCCGGGAGGACGTCCGGAGTTGCTGCCTGGCTCATGACCTCTCCGTAGCTGCCGCCGAGAGCCGGTCCGCCGCGTAACACTCGGCGGCGTAGAGCGCGGCGGAGTTGATGATGTCGAGGTTCCCGGCGTACCGGGGTATGCGGCCGCCGGACGAAGTGACCTCCACGGCGACGAAGGCCTTGCCGTCGCTCACCGTGCACGCCTTCACATCGAAACCGCCGACGAACAAACGGAGTTGGCTCGCGACTTCCGCCACCAGGGAGCCCACCGAGCTTTCGGTGAGATCCTTCCCGAGCAGGGACATAGCGACCCGGAAGGTCGCCGCGGGCCGGGCGGGACTGATGTTGAGCATCACCTTGACGTCCCGGACGCCGGTGAACTCGCGGATCGCCTCGGCGGTGGTCTCCACGTACTCGTCGAGGTTCAAGCGCGTCCCGCGGCCCACGCTCAGGGTCGCGGCGGTCGTCACCACCTCGATGTAGTCGATCTCGTGGGCCTTCGCGATCGCGTGCAGGAGCGGTATCGATGCCTGCCCGCCGCAGCTCACCATGCTGATGTCACGGTGCGCGCCGATATCCGTCCGGTTGACCGTCGGGACGATCATGTGCCCGACCTTGCTCGGCGTCAGGTCGATGAGCATCGTGCCGAGGGCCGAGAGCTGAGCCGCGTGCTCGGCGTGAAAGGACGCGTTGGTGGCGTCGAAGACCACGTCGAAGGGATCGTCCGCCTCGACCAGGGAACGGATACCGCCGGTGGCGATCGGCAGGCCGAGCCTGGCGGCCTGCCGGAGCCCGGGGGTAGCGGCGTCCCGGCCCGCGACGAGCCGCAGATCGAGGTAGTCCGAACGCATGATCTTGGTCGTCAGGTCGACGCCGATGAGTCCGGCGCCGAGCACCGACACGGAGAGCCGCCCGGGTGCGTTCATGCTTCGATTGCCCTTCCCTGTCGACGTTCGTCATGAGTTCCGCGGGACCCGGTGGCCTCCCGGGACGGGCCGGCCGTCATGAGTCGCGGCCGCCGACGTGCAGCGTGATCGAGCCCAGGTGGTCGAACTCGGCGGTGAAGGTATCGCCGGGACCGAGCGGAACCGCGGCGTGCAGTGCACCGGTCATGATCGTCTGCCCGGCTTCGAGCGTGATCCCGTGCTCGCCGAGCACGTTCGCCAGCCAGGCCACGACCGCCACCGGGTCGCCGAGCGCCGCGGCTCCCGCGCCGGTGGCCACGAGCTCGGCGTTGCGGGAGAAGACCATGCCCACCAGCCGGTAGTCCAGGTCCGCGGCGGGCGGGACGGGCCGCCCGAGCACGGCGGCGCCGTTGGAGGCAAGGTCGGCGATCGTGTCAGCGAGCCCGATACGCCAGTCCTCGATGCGCGAGTCGACGATCTCGAGCCCGGCCATGACCTCGCCGATCGCCGCGCCCGCCTGCTCCACGGTGACGCCGGGACCGGTGAGCGGGGCCGCGAGCCGGAAGACGATCTCGGCTTCCACCTTCGGGGCGATGAACTCCTCGAGTGAGACGGTCTCCCCGTCGCCTCGGATTGTCGAGGCCAGCACCGGTCCGTAGTCTGGGGTGCTGATCCCGAACATGTCCTGCATGACCGCGGACGTCAGACCCGCTTTGTAGCCGACCACGCGGTCGCCGTCCGCAACCAGCAGCGCGGTGAACTCCCGCTGGACCAGGTAGCCGTCACCCATGCCGAGGGTCGGGTCCGCGTCGGTAAACGGCGCGATGGGCACACGTTTCGCCCGCGCTTCGTACAAGGCCCCGGCCATGCGCTCGGCGTCCTTTTGCGACACTTTCAATTCGCTCATTAAATGAAATCCTCCGCACCCAAGATTAGCCTAATCGAGTCGTTGCGGCGGTTGAACAATTACCTGGCTGTTCAGCTGATGACGCACCGCAGTTGAACGGCGGGCAGCCGTCTGGCCGCAGGCTGGCAGACTATTGGCCGGGACGCTTTTGCCTTCCTAGCACTTACCCGTGGCAGTCGCCACAATGCACCTGTAGATTACCCTGCGGAGGTTACTCATGAATGATTTGACAGAGCGCCTGAGCGTCGATCAGCCGATTATTCCGGGCGGGTCAGATCCCACCGTCGAGGAACTCCGCGAGCGTGCGGGCGAGATCGGATACGTGCTCATCAAGTTCACCGAGACCCGCGGCGTCACCGAGCTCGGGTTCCCGCTGGACCGCGAAGCCACCGATCTCAGCGGCGCGGATTTCGACCAGGGCACCGGGATCGTGCACGTCGAGGGGGACCTGAACCTGGACGGCGACCCCGTACGGTGCATCGCCGATATCGACCTGGAGACCCTCAAGGGCACCGGCCGGCTGAGGCTCGCGCCGTCCCGCGCATGATGATCGCTGCCTGCTGATCGCCGCCTGCTGGTCTGGGCCGCCGGGGGCGGGGACCCACACGGGCCACCCCCCCGCCGCCGGGGTGAAAACAACGACAACCCCCCCACCCGGGGGGCGTGCACCGCCCCCGGCACCACCAGGCGAACCCCGTCCCGCCAGCCCACCGGGAGGGGGACC
>JAICWX010000476.1 GCA_025934635.1 Streptosporangiaceae bacterium
AGCCAGAAGGTCGCCGCCCTGGACGCCGGCGCCGATGACTACGTGACCAAGCCGTTCGGCATGGACGAACTGCTGGCCCGGCTGCGGGCCGCGGTCCGCCGGGTGGCCCCGGCGCCGGACGAGCCGGTGGTGGTGACGGCCGACTTCACCGTGGATCTGGCGGCGAAGCAGGTGGTCCGCTCGGCCGGCGCCCCGGCCGGCGCCCCGGTCCGGCTGACCCCGACGGAGTGGCAGCTGCTGGAGATCCTGGTGCGCAACAGCGGGCGCCTGGTGTCACAGAAGCAGCTGCTGCGCGAGATCTGGGGCCCGTCGTACGAGACGGAAAGCAACTACCTGCGGGTGTACCTGGCCCAGCTCCGCCGCAAACTGGAACCCGAGCCGTCCCGCCCGCGCTACCTGCTCACCGAGCCCGGGATGGGCTACCGCTTCCGCCCCTGAGGCTCTAGCTTCCGCCCCTGAGGCTCTGCTTCCGCCCCTGGCCTCAGCCCCAGTCGCCCCACTCCCCCCTTGCACCGCACCATCCCCTTTGCACCTCGTCTTGCTGCCGGAATGGGCCGCCGGCAACGACATGGATGCTCCATCGATGTCGTAATAGCGACATTGATGCTCCATCCATGTCGTTGGGGGACAATCTGGGATAGGGATAGGCGTTCTCAGGCGTAACACGGGTAGCACGTGCCTCACGCCGGAGCGGGTATGCGCGCGGGTGTGTTGCGCTGGTTTCTGGGGTTACCAGCGGGGGGTGCGGTCGAAGCGAGGCTTCCAGATGGTGCGGTAGATGAGGCGGAGCGGGGGCGGCAGGGAGGCCAGCGTGGCGGCGGCGTCTTCCCGGCTGCCGCCGTCCCCGGCGGCGCCGTCCCCGGTGGTGTTGTCCCCGGCGGTGTCGTCTCCGGCGGTGTCGTCTCCGGCGGTGTCGTCCAGGATCCAGGCGAACATCTCGCCGCCGGCGGACAGGCCGTTGCGGCGCGCGATACGGAAACCGGCCCGGCGCCACTCGGCGGCGGTCAGGGCCACGCCGATCAGGGGCAGGCCGTCCCGCTCCTCGTGGGTGAGGTGGCCGGTCAGCGTGCTGGTCAGCTCGTCGATGACGTCGGCCAGGCGGTCCTCGCCGGGCCAGTCACGGGCTTCGGGAGCGCCGGCGAAGGCGGCGTCGACGGCGGCCAGCAGGGGGTCGATGCGCGAGTGCTCTTCCTCCATGGCGTCGAGGACGGACAGGGCGTGCTCGCTGTGCGCCAGGCGCGGCCGCAGGGCGGGCCAGATGATCTCGTCCTCGGCGGTGTGGTGCAGGTGCAGTTCGCGCTTGAACAGTTCCCAGCCGGCCGCGACCGACCGGCGCCGGGCCGGCTCGCTGCGCGGGGCCCCGGCGGGCCGGGCGGCCGCGCGGGCCAGCCGGGTCAGGTCGCGGCGGAACGCGCGGTGCGCCGCCAGCATGATGGTCAGGTCGGCGTCGCCGGTGCCGTGCCGGGCCGCATCGGTGTCCGGCAGTTTCTGTGCGGTCATCAGCTCTCCTCCGTACCGAAGGTCGCCCGGACCCGCCGGGTGATCTCGTCCAGCGTCCGGATGGTGGTCTCGAGGTCGGCGCGGTCCACGGCGGCCAGTACCGGCCCGGTGACCTGCGCGGATTCGGCGATCACATCCTGCCGGAGCCGCCGCGCGGCGTCGGTCATCCGGATCGTGTCGCCGTCGGTCTCGGCCAGGCCCGCCGCGACCAGGTCGCCGGCCAGCCCGGCGGCGGCCGGGCCGTCGAGCAGCAGCCAGTCGCGCACGTCGCGCTCGTAGGCGTCCCGGGCCGGCTCGCCGCCGAGGGCGTTCAGCCGCTGCAAGCCGAGCCAGGCCTGGTAGCTGGTGCCCGACCCGGCCAGGATGCCGCTTAGCAGCCTGGTCAGCGCGGCCTGGGCCTGTCCCACCGACTGCCCGATGAGCGGCAGCGGGCGGGCGTTCTGCTGGGTGATGGTCATGGTGATGGATCCCCTCGTCGCGGTTCGCGCTCTGAGACGAAACTCGTCCCCTCGCTGTGACCGGCCCCCGGCCGGTCCGTCCTACACTTAGGGAAACTATCATCTCGATAAGCTATTGTCTAGGAATCTTAAATATCAACCTACCTAACGAGTTGAGTACCCGCGGGCGTGGCGTGCTCGAGTGGAGCCACGGCCGGACGCGGCGGCTGGTAGGAAAGCGGCGGGAGGTGCGACATGCCTGAGCAAGAGGCGGCGGCGCGTGACGCGGCGGGAGCGGACCCGGCTGGACAAGACGCGGCGTGGGGGGCGGCGGGACCGGGCATGTTCGGCCGGGACGCGGCCGGGCCGGCTGACCCGGGGCGGGCGCGGGCGGAGACCGAGTTCCTGCTGGCCATGCGGCGGACGGGGTCGACCTTGCAGTTGCTCGGGCAGGTGGCGGCCGAACGCATCGGCATCAACGCCACCGACCTGAACTGCCTGAACCTGGTGGCGTTGACCGGGCCGATGGCCGCGGGTGACCTGGCCCGGCAGACCGGGCTGACCACGGCGTCGATCACCGGGGTGCTGGACCGGCTCGAGGAAGGCGGTTTCGTCCGGCGCGAACGCGACCCGAAGGACCGGCGCCGGGTGATCGTCAACCTGAAACCGGGGCCGGCCCTGCGCGAGATCGGCCCCACCTTCGGGCCGCTGGTCATGGCCTGGCGCGCCGCCGCGGCCAGCTACTCGGACGAGGAACTGGGGCTGCTGCTCGGGTTCCAGCAGCGGTTCCTGGATATCGTGCGGGACCAGCTGGACCGGCTCCGGGGCGAGGCCGAACGGCATACCTGATCTTCACCATCACTCCGGGTTCCCGTAAGGAGGGGACGGGTAGGCACTAAACGTGCGGCAATCCCTCCTCCCCACCAGCCGGCGGACACGCAAGGGAGGCAAAACCTCCCTGCTGTCCCGGCCGTCAGCTCTCGCTGAGCGCATCGAGCGCGCTCACGCCCTCGACCCCGTCATCTCCGGGCTGTCCGACTCCGTGGTCCGCGCGCTCCCGGCCGGATCGCGCACCGACGCCCTGCACGGCGTCCCGTTCGGCCAGCCCGCCCATCCCGCGCTGGTCCGGCTGCCGCTCGGCTGCTGGACCTCCGCCGTGATCCTCGACCTGTTCCGCGGCACCGAGCGCGCGGCCGCGGTGCTGATCGCGGCCGGGGTCGCGGGGACCGCGCCCGCGGCGGCCACCGGCCTGGCCGACTGGTCGGCGCTGCACCGGGACCAGCAGCGGGTCGGCCTGGTGCACGCCGTCTGCCAGGCCAGCGCGGCCGCCTTGTTCCTCGGCTCGCTGGCGGCCCGGGCCGGCGGCCGGACCGGCTACGGCCGGGCGCTGTCCGCGTCCGGACTCGCGCTGGCGACGGGCGGCGCCTACCTGGGCGGCCACCTGGCGCTGCGGCTCGGCGCCGGCACGAGCCACGCCGAGCAGATCAGCCACCTGTCCGGGCTGGGCTGGCACGACCTGTGCGGGCTGGCCGAGCTGCCCGAGCGAAGGCCGGTCCGGCGCCAGCTCGGCTACCTCTCGCTGCTCGTGTACCGGCAGGGACCGGAGGTCAGCGTGCTGTCAGATCGGTGCTCCCATCTCGGTGGGCCCCTGCATCAGGGCCGCATCGTGGTGGAGCGGGGCACCGCCTGCGTCACCTGCCCCTGGCACGGATCCACCTTCGTGATTGCCGACGGCAGCGTCGTGCACGGCCCCGCTACCGCCCGTCAGCCATCCTTCGAGACTCGAATCACCGCTGACGGACGTGTCGAGCTGCGACCCCGGCCCTGACAGCACCGATGTGCCGGCGGATCCGGCCGGCGGGGCGGTGGGAACCGGAGCGTCCGGCGCCGGGGGTTCGGCGAACCGGCTGGCGGCCCCGCTGAAGAAGCCGCCCAGGCCCTCCAGCGCCTTGCCGATCTCGCTCGGCACGATCCAGACCTTGTTCGCGTCGCCCTGGGCGATCTGCGGCAGCATCTGCATGTACTGGTAGGCCAGCAGCCGCTGGTCCGGGTTGCCGTCGTGGATGGCCTGGAACACGGTGCCGATCGCCTCGGCCTGCCCGCGCGCCCGCACCGCCTGGGCCCGGGCATCCGCCTCGGCCCGGAGCATGATCGCCTCGGACTCGCCGCGGGCCTTGAGCACCGCCGCCTGCCGGGCGCCCTCGGCGGTCAGGATGGCCGACTGCTTGGATCCCTCGGCCGACAAGATGGCGGCGCGCTTGTCCCGGTCGGCGCGCATCTGCTTCTCCATCGAGTCCTGGATGGAGCCGGGCGGCTCGATGGCCTTGAGCTCCACCCGGCCGACCCGGATCCCCCACTTGCCGGTCGCCTCGTCGAGTTCCTTGCGCAGCTCGCCGTTGATCTGATCGCGCGAGGTGAGCGCGACCTCCAGGTCCATCCCGCCCACCACGTTCCGCAGCGTGGTCACGGTCAGCTGTTCCACGGCGGTGATGTAGTTGGCGACCTCGTAGGTGGCGGCCCGGGCGTCGGTCACCTGGAAGTAGATGACGGTGTCGATGGCGACGACGAGGTTATCCTCGGTGATCACCGGCTGCGGCGGGAAGCTGACCACCTGCTCGCGCAGGTCGATCAGGGGCCGCAGGCGGTCGACGAACGGGGTGACCATGTTCAGCCCGGCGTTCAGCGTCCGGTGGTACCGGCCGAACCGCTCCACGATGCCCGCCGACGCCTGCGGCACGATGCGGATGGACCGGGCGATCGCCGCGATCACGGCGATGACGGCGATAACTAGCAGGATCGTCACGAAAAGAGAGCTCATGGCGGCCTCGCTCCTGCACCCGGGGCGGGGTTTCCCAGTGTTCCGGGGTTTCCGGGCGCGTTTGCTACGTTACCGACCGCAAGCGAGTTCAGCCAGCGGTTGCTGACTCAGTGCTACCGCGAGGCTTCCCGTCAACGGGCGCGGGCGGCCCAGCGATTCTGCCGGTGCTCGATTTCCAGCTGGACGCCGAAGCAGCGGGACAGGTTCCGCTCGGTGAACACCTCGGCGATGGGACCGGCCGCCAGCACCGAGCCGCGGCGCAGCAGCATGGCGTGGGTGAACCCGTCCGGCACTTCCTCGACGTGGTGGGTGACCAGCACCATCATCGGCGCCTTGGGGTCGCGGGCCAGCTTGCTCAGCCGCCGCACCAGGTCCTCGCGGCCGCCCAGGTCGAGGCCGGCGGCCGGCTCGTCGAGCAGCAGCAGTTCCGGGTCGGGCATCAGCGCCCGGGCGATCTGCACCCGCGTGCGCTCCCCCTCGGACAGGGTGGAGAACCGGCGCCTGATCAGGTGCGCGCAGCCGAGCGAGTCGAGCAGTTCGACGGCCCTGGTCACGTCGAAGGAGTCGTAGGCCTCCGCGGCGCGGCCGAGAATCCCGTAGGAGGCGGTCAGGACCAGGTCGATGACCTTCTCGTTCGTGGGCACCCGGTCGGCCA
>JAICWX010000329.1 GCA_025934635.1 Streptosporangiaceae bacterium
CCGGGCGTGCGTGGATGAGTGCCCGGTGGACTGCATCTACGAGGGCGAGCGGATGCTGTACATCCACCCGGACGAGTGCGTGGACTGCGGGGCGTGCGAGCCGGTGTGCCCGGTGGAGGCGATCTACTACGAGGACGATCTCCCGGAGCAGTGGCAGGTGTACGCCGTGGAGAACGCGAAGTTCTTCGCTGAGCCGCTGCCCGGCCGCGATGAGCCCCTCGGCTCGCCCGGCGGCGCCGGCAAGCTCGGCGTCGCCGGCGCGGACACCCCGTTCGTCGCTGCGCTGCCGTCACGGGAACAGACACAGGGATAAACCGCGAGGGTGCGAGGTTACCGGCCCTCGGGCAGGCATCGGCACCGCGAATCTGGGGAGGCCGTCATGACGGTGATCATTTACGGGGATTTCAACTGCCCGTACTCCTACCTGGCCAGCGGGCCGGCCGGCTGCGCGAGGCGGGGGTTGGCGGTTGACTGGCGGGCCGTTGAGCATGACCGCCGCCTGCCGGCGGGCGGCCTGCCGTCCGGCAGCGACCGGGCGTCATGGAGCCGCGAGCTCGCCGCGGTGGCGTCACTCGCCCTGCCCGAGGAGCAGGTCCCGGCCGGGCCGCCGGCGGTGGTCAGCAATACCGAAGCCGCGGTGGCCGCTTACGCCGAGGCGGTCAGCGACGGCGTGGCCGATGAGCTGCGCGGCAGCCTGTTCCGGGCCATCTGGGGGCGGGGACTGAACCTGAGCAGCCCGGATGAGGTGCGCCGCCTGGTGACGGACCTGATGTGGCCGCGAGAGGATGTCGCCGTCCGGCTGGCCAGCCCGGACTTCCCCAGCCTGCTGCTGCGGGATACCGACATGACCCGGATCGTGCGCAGGTTGGGCGGCACGATCGCGCTGAACGGCGTGCCGCTGACCACGACTGGCTGGCGGCGGGTCCGGCAGTGGCGGGGAGAGTGGCTGGCGCTGCCCAGCCAGGTGATCCCCGCCGTCATCGGCTCCGACCACATCGCGCGTCGTGGCGACGAAGGACTCCGCTACCTGGCCGAGTTCGCTCGCACCGCCGGCCTGCCAGCGAGTCTGGCCGCGCAGGCAGAAACCGCACCCGCCCGGAATGCCGGGCAGGTGCCGGCCGCCAGGGCCGCCTGATCAGGCCGCCTGCAGGGACATGGCAGTTCTTCGCCTTGCCGTGACCTGGCACACTGAGCGGGGCAGCCGGGCCAGAGGCTTCAGCCTCGGCGGTCCGGTGCGCCGCGCCGCCTGCAGCGGTAGCTCGCCGGGCGGGACCGGCTGTGACGGCGCTGCCTACCTAGTTTCTACTACCGGGATTGATATAAAATAATCGTATGGATGCAGAGCAGCTCCTCGCCCCTGAGGACTCGTCACCGCTCGGCCGCAGCCGCGCTGATGTGCTGGACATGCTGCGAGCCGCGGACCGTCCGCTCGGCGTCCGTGAGGTCGCGCAGCGGACGGGGCTGCACCCGAACACCGCCCGGTTCCACCTGGAGGCGCTGACCGAGGCGGGCCTGGCCGTCCGCGAGACCGAAGACCGCGAGACACCCGGCAGGCCCAGGATCGGCTACCGGGCAGCGGCAGACGGCCGGGCCGGGCGGCGGCGCTATCGGCTGCTGGCGGAAATGCTGACCAGCCTGATCGCCGGGACCATGCCGGCGCCGGTCAAGGCGGCGGAGGATGCCGGCCGCGAGTGGGGCGCCTACCTCACCGAGCAGCCGCCGCCCTATCAGAAGCTGTCCGCGCAGGAGGCCATTGGGAAGCTGACCGCGGTCATGGAGGAGCTGGGATTCTCCCCGCAGGCGGAGGCCGGCGACGGCGACGGGCAGTACCGGCTGTGCCTGCGGCAGTGCCCGTTCCGTGAGGTGGCCGAGCGTCACCAGGACGTGATCTGCTCGCTGCACCTGGGGCTGATGCGCGGGGCGCTGGACCGGATGCGGGCACCGCTCATCGCCGACCGGCTGGACCCGTTCGTCGAGCCCAGCCTGTGCGTCGCCCGCCTTTCCGAACGCGAGAACCCTGGCGAGCGCGAGCCAGCGGCCGGGAGGCAGTAACCCGGAAGGCCTACTTCGCCTCGCGCAGCAGTCCGGCGCGAACAGCGGCCTGGCTGAGGTCGAGATCCCTGGTGGCGGTCAGCAGCGTGACCGGCTTGCCTGCCGCCAGGACGCGGAGCCGGCTGAGCGCCTCCCGCGGCACGGGCTGCTCCAGTTCAGCCGTATAACGCTGCCTGAACTCGCCGAACTTGGCCGGGTCGTGCTGGTACCAGGTCCGTAGCTCGGTGGACGGCGCGACGTCTTTGGCCCACGCATCCAGCCGGGAGGCGTCCGTGCGCAATCCGCGCGGCCATACCCGGTCCACCTGCACGCGAGCGCCGTCTTCAGGCGATGGGGCGTCGTAGACGCAGCGCACGCGGATACCGATACTCATCTGCTGCCTCCTTCCTTCAGTCCTTGAGCAATCCGCGGGCGGCGGCGGCGATCCGGGACGCGGAGATGGCCGCTGCTCCCATCAGCTTTTCCCGGGGTTCCGGAGCCGGGCAGGCCGCTGACCGCGCACTGCCGGACCCGCAGCGGCTCGCCGGGGGCGGGGGGTGGAGCCCCGGCCAGGGCCTCCAGAACAGCGGCGCCGAGGCCGCCCTGGGGGTAGTGGTCCTCGGCGATGACCAGCCGCCCGCCGGTCGCCGCCACCGCGTCCGCCAGGGTGGCCTGGTCAACGGGCTTGACCGAGTACAGGTCGATGACCCGGGCCGTGATCCCGTCGGCGGCCAGTTCGTCGGCGGCGCGCAGGCACTGATGGACGGTGACTCCCGCCCCGATCAGCGTGACCTCGTCGCCGCTTGCGGCCCGCAGCACCTTGCTGCCGCCGACCGGGAAGGCCTCCCCCGCCTGGTAGAGCACGGGCCAGGCGCCCCAGGTGGTGTGCAGGTACACGATCCCCGGCGTGCCGGCCATTTCCGCGGTCAGGGCGGCGGTCGCGGTGGCTTCGGCCGGGTAGAGCAAATATTCACTCGGTGTCCTCACAGCACGATCCCCAGGGGTTCCTCGATCAGCTCTCTCAGCCGGGTGAGGAAGCCGGCGGCGGTGGCGCCGTCGACGGCGCGGTGGTCGATGGACAGGGTGAGGGTCATGGTGGTGGCGATGGCGACCCGGTCCTCGCGGACGACGGGCTGGCGGACGGCTTCGCCGACGGCGAGGATGGCGGCCTGCGGCGGGTTGATGACGGCGGTGAACTGGCGGATGCCGTACATGCCGAGGTTGCTGATGGTGAAGGTGCCGCCGGACAGCTCGTCCGGGGTGAGCTTGCGTTCCCGCGCGCGAGCAGTCAGGTCGTGCGCCTCGCGGGCGGTCTCGGTGAGGGTCTTGCGGTCGGCGTCGCGGATGACCGGGACGATGAGCCCGTCGCCGATGGCGACCGCGATGCCGATGCTGATGTGGCGGTGCCGCAGGATCCGGGTGTCATCCCAGGAGACGTTGATCTCCGGGTGAGCGGCCAGCGCCGTCGCGCATGCCTTGACGAGCAGGTCGGTGACGCTGATCTTGACGTCGGCGCCGGGGCGCTGGCTGGCCTGCTCACGGAACTCAAGCAGTTTGCCGGCGTCGGCCACGACGGTCAGGTAGAAGTGCGGTGCCTCGCGGGCGCTGGCGGCCAGCCGCTGCGCGGTGAGGCGGCGCACCGTGCTCAGCGGGATCACTTCAACGTCCGCGGCCGGGACCGCGCCGGGACCGGGCTGCGGTGTGACGGTCGCGACAGGCAATGGCGCAGGGCTGACGGGTGCGGGCCGGACATGGCCGGCGGGTGCCTGCGCCGGCTGGGGGGCCGGGCGGGCGCCGTCGCGGGCACGGGCGGCTTCCTCGATGTCGGCGCGGACGACTCGCCCGCCGGGGCCGCTGCCGCTGAGGGCGCCCAGGTCGATCCCGCGCTCGCGGGCGAGCTTGCGGGCTAGGGGCGAGGCCGGCGCGCGAACCACGGCCGGCACCCCGGAGGCAGACGCGGGAGCCGGGAGTGGAACCGCGACTCGTTCTGGCTGACCGGTAGCGGGGACCGGTGACGGGGCGGCGGCTTCGCTGACGCCCTCGCCGCCGATGACCGCGATCGGGGCGCCGATGGGCACCGTATCCCCCTCCCGGACCAGGATGCGGGCAAGGACGCCGTCGTCGTAGGCCTCCATCTCCATGGCGGCCTTGTCGGTCTCGATGACCGCGAGCACGTCGCCCTTGCGGACCTGGTCACCTTCATGCTTGACCCACTGGGACAGGACGCCTTCTTCCATGGTGTCTGACAGCCGGGGCATGAGGACATCGGGCATCAGTGCCCCCGGAGGGTCTCGCGGACGACCCGGGTGATGGCCCCGGCGTCGGGCAGGGCGGCGATCTCGAGCGGCTTGGCGTACGGCAGGGGCACCTCGGCGGCGGCGACCCGCCGGACCGGGGCGTCGAGGTAGTCGAATGCGCCTTCCTGTATCGTCGCGGCGAGTTCCGCGCCGGTGCCGTAGCTGAGCCAGTCATCCTCGACGATGACCGCGCGGCTGGTCTTGCGGACCGAGGCGCAGATCGTGTCCCGGTCCAGCGGGCGGAGGCTGCGCAGGTCAACGACCTCGGCGGAGATCCCGTCGCCCTCCAGCTTGCGGGCGACGTCTAGGGTGATTATCGCGGCCCGGGAGTAGCCGATGATCGTGATGTCGCGGCCCGGCTTGAGGACGGCGGAGCGGCCGATTTCCGCCACGTGCTCGCCGTCGGGGACCTCGCCCTTAGTGTTGTACAGGGCCAGGTTCTCCAGCACGAGGACGGGGTCGTCGTCGCGGATCGCCGTGGCCAGCAGGCCCTTGGCGTCGGCGGGGGTGGCCGGGGCGACGACCTTCAGCCCGGGCACGTGCGCGTACCAGACCTCCAGGTTCTGCGAGTGGGTGGCCGACAGCTGCTGGCCGCCGCCGCCCGGGGTACGGATCACCAGGGGCACGCTGACCTGGCCGCCGGACAGTGACCGCAGCTTGGCCGCGTTGTTCACGATCTGGTCGATGGCCAGCAGGCTGAAGTTGATCGTCATGATCTCTACCACCGGCCGCAGCCCCATCATCGCCGCCCCGATCGCGACTCCGGTGAAGCCTTCCTCGCAGATCGGGGTGTCGCGCACCCTTCGCGGCCCGAATTCGGCGAGCAGCCCGGCGGTGATCTTGTACGAGCCCTCGAACACGCCGATCTCCTCGCCGATCAGGAACACATCCTCGTCGCGCTGGAGCTCGGCGCGGAGCGTGTCGTGCAGGGCCTGCCGGTAGCTGAGCACCGTCATGCCGGCCGTCCTCCGCCGGCCGGCCCCGCGACGGGGTCGCCGGGCAGGCCGCGGTACACGCTGGGTACCGGGGTGGCGTACACGTGGTCGAACAGGGTGGCGACGTCGGGTGCCGGGCTGGCGTCGGCGAAGTCCACGGCGGCGGCGACCGCCTTGTCCGCTCCGGCGTCGATCCGCGCCGCGGTCTCCTCGTCGAAGACCCCGCTGGCCAGCAGGCGGTTGCGGAAGGCGGGCAGCGGGTCTTCCCGGCGCAGCCGCTCGGTGTCTTCCGCACTGCGGTAGCGGGCCGGGTCGACCACCGAGTGGCCGCGCAGCCGGTAGCTGACCGTCTCCAGCAGCGTGGGCTGGTGCTCGCCGCGGGCTTTCGCCATGGCCGCGCGGGCGGCGTCGCGGACGGCGAGGACGTCGTTGCCGTCCACCCGCTGCCCGGGCATCCGGTAGGAGCAGCCCCGCTTCCACAGCTCCGGCTCGGCGGAGGCCGCCTCGACCGGGGTGCCCATGCCGAGCTGGTTGTTGACGATCACGTACACGACGGGCAGCTTCCACAGCGCGGCCAGGTTCAGCGACTCGTGGAACGCGCCGATGTTGGTGGTGGCATCACCGAGCAGGCACATCACGGCGGGCGCGTCCGGTGCCGGGCCGGTCTTGTAGGCGATCGCGAACGCCACGCCGGTGGCCAGGGGGATCTGGCCGCCGACGATCCCGTACCCGCCGAGCAGGCGGTGTTCCGGGTCGAACAGGTGCATCGACCCGCCCCGCCCCCGGGACAGCCCGGCGGTGCGCCCGAACAGCTCGGCCATCACCCGGCCGGGTTCGGCGCCGCGGGCCAGCGCGTACCCGTGCTCCCGGTAGGTGGCGAACAGGTAGTCGTCCTCGCGCAGCGCCGCGGTCAGGCCTACCACGGTGGCCTCCTCGCCCAGGTTGAGGTGGCAGTAGCCGCCGATCCTGGCCCGGGTGTACATCTCGGCCGCCCGCTGCTCGAAGGCGCGGATCAGGACCATCTGCCGGTAGTACTCCCGCAGCACGGCGGGATCCTCGGGTGTGTCCATGTCTGCCTCAATCTCCGGGACTGGGGTCCTGCATGACGAACCGGTCGGAGCCTGCGTGGCAGCGGGGGCACCGGGACGGCGGGTGCTGGCCGCGGGCGGCCTCGCCGCAGATCTGGCACACCCATTCGGTGGTCAGCAGCGCTACCACGTCGCCGCGGCTGACGATCCCGGCCAGCCGCTGACCGCTGGTCACCGGCACCCGCCGGATCCGCCGCTCGACCAGCAGGTGCCGCACATCCTCCACATCGGTGTCCTCGGTGACGGTGATCACCGAGCCGGTCATCACCTCACGCGCCGTCTCCCCGCTGCGGGCGAGCAGGTCATACTCGCTGACCAGGCCGATGACCGCGCCGTCCGCGTCGGTCACCGGGACGCCGCTGATCCGGTTGTCCCGCAGCAGGCCCGCGACGGCCAGGACCGGGGTGTCCGGGGTGACGGTGACCACCCGGGTGGTCATGATCTCCTTGACCTTCACGGCCGGACCTGGCTCAGATCGGGCGCAGGCAAGCCGAGAGACGTGAACGCCTCCCGGATCATCTGGCAGGTGAACCCCCACTCGTTGTCGTACCAGCTCATGACCTTGACCAGGACCCCGTCCACCACCTTGGTCATCGCCGCGTCCACTACCGAGGCCCGCGGGTCGCCGATGATGTCGGCGGAGACCACCGGGTCTTCGGCGACCCCGAGGATCCTGCGGTACCGGTCGCCGGACGCTTCTTCCCGGAAGGCGTCGTTGACCTCCTCGCGGGCGACGGGGCGGGCGGTGACGGCCGTGACGTCGGCGATGGACCCGACCGGGATCGGGACCCGGATGGCGACCCCGTCGAACTTCCCGGCCAGGGCGGGCAGGGCCTTGATGGTGGCGAGGGCGGCGCCGGTGGAGGCCGGGAGCATGTTGGCGGCGCCGGCCCGGCCGCGCCGGAAGTCCTTGCCCGGCCCGTCGATCAGCTGCTGGGAGGAGGTGTAGGCGTGGACGGTGGTAATGATTGCCTGCCGGATGCCGAACCGGCGGTCAAGCACCTCGGCGACCGGGGTGATGCAGTTGGTGGTGCAACTCGCGCAGGAGATCACCTGCTCCCCTGCCGGTGCCTGGTTCACCCCGTGCACCACGGTCGCCACCGTCTCGGTCCGCGCCGGGGCCGACAAGATCACCCGCCGCGCCCCGGCCGCCAGGTGCTTCTTCAGGTCCTTCTCGCGGCGGAAGGCACCGGTGCACTCCAGCACCAGATCCACGCCGAGGCCCCCCCAGGCCAGGCTGGCGGGATCCCGCTCGGCGAACACCGGCACGCGCCGCCCGCCGATGATCAGCGAGTCACCGGCTGCGGTTGCGGTCTTGTGCCAGCGCCCGTAGACGGTGTCGTATCGCAGCAGGTAGGCGAGGTTGTCCGGCGGGACCAGGTCGTTGACCGCTACCACCTTCGCGCCACCGAGGCCTTCGAGGATCTTAAGCGCCGCCCGGCCGATCCGCCCTAGGCCGTTGATCGCGATGTTCGCCATGACGCCTCCCCACGGAGATCCTGCTACGTACCCGCCACCCGATAGCCATGGTCGTTCGGGGAGCCTGCAGATTCCTTGCGGAGGAGGCGGTAGCGCAGGAACAGGTAAGGGGTAAGGGCCGCACTGGCGCGCGGTGAGCAGCTCGGCTTGTTCGGTGCGGTCGGGGAGCGGTTCTCGCCCGGCGACCAGCCCGGATCGGACGGTGTCCCCGCGGCCGGCACCGATGAGCACCAGTCAACGCCGCGTATTTCCTCCTCGAGCCGAGCAGGCAGGACCTAGCCGAGATCGCCTATCTCGTCGATGCCGGGCGACTGCGGTCGATCGTGTCGCGGGTCCTGCCGCCGGCAGTCGACATCGGCGGTGCCCTGCTGTTCATCGCATTGGCGCTGCTGCTGGTAGCCGTCCGTGGCCCCCGGCGGACCGGTTGGCTCCTCGTCCTTTATCGGGCTCTGATCGTGATCGTGCTGGCGAGCATTCCTGTCGGACTGGTGCTCGCCGAACTCAGACCACGGTGACCGCGTCGGTGTGGTGCGCGCGCCCACGTACCACACCGACGGGAAGCGGCCGCGGCTTCAGCCCTCGGGTTGGCCTTTGACGAGGACTGGTGCGGGATCCTGAGCGTCGCAGACCGTAAATGCAGGATACGGCTCCACAAAGCGGGACCGGCCAGGACATGCGGTCCTTCATCGTGAACTAGCCCAGAAAGTACCGCTAGGGCAGGGCCGATGCCTCACAGTAGCGGATGACCACGCAGCACCGGCCGTCCTGGGGGGCGAGGACTGCCTCACCCGTGCCCTGGCCGGTGCCCTCGAGCAACCCGTCGATCAGGTCGCGGTTAAGCCCGCATACGAGGTCAACATGGCTCTTCGCCAGCTGGTGGAACGGGCAGTTGCGCAGCACGATGTCACCGTTCTTTGTACGTGCCGGCTCATACCCGCACCCGCGTAGCGCCGTCTCCAGATCAGACCCGTCAGCCGCGGCGCGGCCGATCTGACGGGCAGCCCTGGCGGCCGCGGTGCGCACGGCACCGGTCGTATCGGCGGCCAGGGCCTCGGCGAGCACGCTGGCCATCAGCAGGTAGCTGCGGGCCGGCACACTGACCGACAGCTCCCGGGCCGCGCGCACATAGTGCTTGGCCGGTCGGCCGACACCCGGCCCTCCGCACCCCTCGCGCCGGGCATACCCGGCGGCCTCGATCAGGCCCGATTCGGTCAGCTTGTCGAGGTGGTACGCGGCGAGGGTGCGGCCGATGCCCGCCGCTACGGCTGCCTCTTCCCGGGTCACCGGCTCGGACCGCGAGGTGACGTACTCATAGAGGTGCCGTCGCACCGGGTCCACGAGATTGCTCAGCGCCGCGAGGGCATCCAGCCCGCCGCCCTCGGTCGTGCTCACCCTCGGAATCTATCACTAATGATCCTTGACAAAAGGGTGCCATCGTAAGATTCTAAAAGTAATGGGTTTTATCGATAGAAGGAGCCTGTCATGGCCACATCCGTCACGCGTCCACCTGTCACCCACCTCCTCGACAACGCCTGGGAGCGCAGCGTCCGCGAGCCGCCTTACGGCGCCTACGTGCTGCTGCACATCGGGTATGTCGTGCTTCCCCTGTGGATGGGCATCGACAAGTTCGTCAAGGTCCTCAACCCGGACTGGCCGCATTACCTGGCCCCGTGGATCGTGAACCTGATACCGTTC
>JAICWX010000114.1 GCA_025934635.1 Streptosporangiaceae bacterium
GACGCCGCTATGCCGCCCCGGCGCGGCGTCATGCTGGCTGTCAGCCTGGAGCGGACTCGGAATGCTCGCCATCTACGCGGCCGTCGCCATGGTCCTGGGCGCGCTGATCCTCGCCTGGCGAGATGCATAAGCCGCAGGCAATGCTCCCGCCCCTGCGAAGGCTCCGCGTGATCACCTATCGTGTCACTCTTGACGTCCCGCTCCAACTCGTGATCAAGGTTTCCAGCCTTCTGAGGAAACGCCGAGAGGAACTCGGCACCAGGAACGGAGCCCGCGCCCTGACCTGCTGCCAGCAGGCCGTCTTCATCCTCGCCTGGTTCCGCGAAGGCGCACCACCACGCCGGCCTCGTCCAGGTCCTCACCGGTCCCTACGGCATCCCGCTGTGGGTCTCCGCCGCGCTGAGAAAGGTCCCGATCCTCGCCGACTCCGGCTCCGAAGGCGCTGGCGCCGGAGTCCTCGTGCCCGTGAAAAGAAGGCGCCGAGCGCAATCGTGCGCTCGGTATCTACGGCGCCGTCACCGGGATATCAGCGTCGGCCGGCGGCCATCTGCTGGCTTGCCACGATGGCAACGTCGTTCATGGCGGCGGCGATCACGGGAGCTAAGTTCATCGCGGTGGCAGGCGTGCGGCGCCTGTTCGTCGCGGGCTTCTCGCTTCTCGCGATCACCGCGCTGCTGCTGACGCGGGTTCCGGCCGGCGGCTACTTCGCCACCGACCTGCTTCCGGCGCTGCTCCTGGCCGGCGTGGCCGGGGGACTGATCGCTCCGTCTGCACAGATCGGCGTCCTGTCCGGCGGCACGCCCTCGATGTCGGGCCTGGCGTCCGGGCTCATCGAAACCATGCGCGAGGTCGGCGGCGCGGTTGGCGTGGCTGTCGTGTCGACTGTCCTCGTCACGCAGGCCGGCACGATCGCCGGCAGTGGCCGCCCGGCGGGCCGCGCACTCACGGCGGTAACCGCCTTCCATGACGCGTATTGGGTGAAATTCGCCGCCGCGGCCCTTGGCGTGTTGACGGCCACGACGGCCTTCCCGCGGACGACCCGGAAGTCCGAGCCCGCGACGCCGGGCCCGTCCCGTGGCCCGGTCGATCCGGAACCTGCGGGACAGCCGGTCAGCCCGGCCACCGGCAGTCGGCCCGCAGTCAGGGTCGCTGCTGGCATAACCGACCCGGGGAAGGGCGGGTGGCGCCCTTCCCCGGGCGGCTTCGGCGTAGTCGGGTCAGGCTGGGTCGGTAGCTTCAGGTTCGCCGTGGGCTGGCCCGGTGTGAGCTGGCCCGGTGGGAACCGGCTCTTCGGGAGCAGGTGCTGAATGGGTCCGTCCGGAGCGGCCGAAGATGCGCTCGGCCGCGCCGATCAGCTGGTCGGCCCGGTCTCGCGCCTGCTCGAACCGCTGCAGGACCTGCTCGACCCGGTCCTGCAGCCGGTCGGCCGGGTCCCGCTGCTCCGCCCGGTACGGGCCGGAGGGACCGTGCCGGTGCCCGCGCGGAGGCAGCGGAGGCCGGGGAGGCAGCGGCGGACGCGGTGGGCGGGCTGAGCGGGGCGGCTGGTGGTGCCGCTGGTAGCGGCCGGATTCGCCGTCAGTGAAATTGTCGGCCAGGCCGTCGGCTTCGCTGACGGCCTCCTCCGCCCAGTTGGCGGCTTCCTCGGCCCGGTCGGCAGCCTCTTCGGCCTGGTCGGCTTGCTGCTCGGCTAGTTCAGCGCGGCGGCGGGCCTGCCCGGCGGCGGTGCGTGCCTCCTCGGCCCGCCGCTCGGCCTGGGTGATGGTCTCCTCGTCACCCCATTCGTTGGTCAGCTCGGCCGCTTCCTGGATCAGGTCGGCGGCTTCCTCCGCCCGCTCGGCCGTCTCCCCGGCGTGCTCGGCCCGCTCGCGGGCCTGCCCGGCCAGGTCACGCGCGTGCTCGGCCAGCTGTCGCGCCTCGTCGGCCAGCTGTCGCGCCTCGTCGGCCTGCGCCAGGGCGCGGTCCGCGGCGTTGCTGTCATCCGCCTCGGCGGCCAGGCCGGCGTCGGCCATGCCGTCGCCCTCGTTGTCACGGAGCTCGTCTTCGGCGCCACGCTCGTCCTGTACCGCATGCCGGGCCACGCTGTACGGCTCGCCGGTCTCTGCCATGCGCTGGCGGGTGGCGGTCTTCCTGGCCTTGTCCTCAGTCATGATCGGTTCTTCCCTGGCGAGGCGGCCCGCGTCTGCTCGCCATGGTGAACGGCCCTGCTATGACTAGCACTGCCATGACTGGTGAGAGCACCCGAGTCGCAGACCCTTGTCCTCGTTGCCGACGGCGGCGCGGGCCGGTCGCTGGCTCGGAAGCGGGCAGGTGGTGCACTGCCACTACGGCCAGGGTACATCAAGATATAACGCTTGCAAGTGCGGCTTCCCCCCGTCTTCCGCCGGGGGAAAACCGCACCTGATAAGGGCGGTCAGGGGCGCTGCTGGACGGCGGCCTGGGTGCTGCTGGTGATCAGCTCGTCCTGGTCCGGCGGCGGGGCAGGCTCGTCGCCGGGCTCCTTGTGGAAGCGCCCGTCCTTCATGATGTAGAGCAGCTTGTCGTGGTCTTGCAAGATGGTGATGTCGTCCAGCGGGTCGCCGTCGACCAGGATCATGTCAGCGAGATAGCCGGGCTGGACCTTACCGAGCTCGTCCGGGCGCAGCATGATCTGCCCGCCCCACGCGGTCGCCGAGATGATCGCCTCCATCGGCGTGAAGCCGAGCCGCTCGACGAAATGCTGCAGGTCGCGGGCGTAGGTGCCGTGCGGGGTCCAGGCGAAGCCGTAGTCGCCGCCCGGCAGCACCCTGATGCCGCGGCGGTGCATCTCGCGCAGCCCGGCCTCGGCCATCTCCAGCTCTTTCTTGTACCCGACGGCCTCGGCGGCCTCCTGCGGGAACCCGAACGCCTCGGCCTCGTACAGGGTGGCGATGAGCCAGTTGATGCCGGGGGCGACGAACACCCAGTCCTTGTTGGCCTCGAGCATGTCCATGCCCTCGGCGTCGGTGAAGCTGGCGTGGTAGATGACGTCGACGTGGTTGCGGACGCACATCTTGACGGATTCGGCGCTGCGGGCGTGGGCGCAGACGCGCTTGCCGCGGCGGTGTGCCTCGGTGACGGCGGCGGCGCATTCCTCGTCGGAGAAGTAGGTGTCCTCGGCGCGCTGGGTGCCGGTGATCTCCTCGCCGGTCATGGACAGCTTGATCTGGTCCACGCCGATGTCGACCAGCTCGCGGACGGCCTTGCGCATGCCCTCGGGGCCGTCGGCGAACTTGGTGATCGACTTGATCAGGGCGCCTCCGGTGACGGCGATCTCAGGGCCGTTCGCGAGATAGCGGGGGCCGGGGATGCGGCCCGCGTTGATGGCGTCGCGGCAGACCACGTCGAGGCGTTCCTTGGCCGAGGCGGCGCCCAGGCACATGGTGTAGCCGGAGTCGATGTAGGTGCGGGCGGACTCGATGCAGAACAGCAGGTGCTCCTCGACCGGCATGGTGCCGAGCCCGTCGAGGTCCGCGCTGTTGTTCCAGCTGAAGTGAGTGTGGGCGTCGCACAGCCCGGACATCAGGGTACGGCCGCGGCCGTCGATGACCCGGGACCCCGCGGTGGCGGCGAGATCGACGGCGCCGACTGCGGCGATCCGGTCGTTCTCGACCAGGACGTCACCGGGGTAGGGACCGGCGCCGGTGGAGTCGAGGATGGACACATTGCGGAACAGGGTCTTCGTGGGCTGGACTGGCATGGTGGCTCCCGTGATCTGGCCGGCGGGCCGGGTGGGCGGCTAGAGGAATTTGAGCAGGTGATCGGTGACCTCGCGGGCGGCTTCCAGCGCGGTCCAGTGACCGATGCCGTCGATGATCGCGACGGTGGCCGATCCGTGGGCCTGCGCGAGCGCCTGGCTGACCTCGGGCGGGCCGGTCTTGTCGTCGCTGCCGGTGATCAGCAGCAGGGGCAGGCCCGGGGCGATGGGCCCGGGGTCGGCCGCCCCGGCCAGCGCCTCGCAGTTCCGGGCGTAGCCTTCGGGATCCTGGCGCATGATCAGCTCGCGGACGAACGCGGCGACCTCGGGCTTGTCGCGGCGCGTGGCCTCCGACAGGGCGTTGGCGACGACGCCCGGGGCGACCGCGGCGGTCCCGTCTTTGCGCAGGGTCGCGGCCCGGTCCCGCTGGGCCTGACGGGCCGCGTCGGCCGGCTCGGCGACCGCGCCGAGCAGCGCGAGCCTGGACACCTGGCCGGGGTGGCGGCTGGCCAGCGTGCGGGTTACCAGCGTGCCCATCGAATGGCCCACGACGGCCGCGGGGCCGGCACCGAGCTGGTCGAGCAGGACGGCGAGGTCGTCGGCATGCGATCCGATGCTGATGCCGTCCGCGACGGGGGAGCGGCCGGCGCCGGCGCTGTCGACCCGGATCACCCGGAACCGTTCAGCGAGGGCCTGCGCCTGGACCTGGTAGAAGTTCGAGGTGCCGCCCAGTCCGTGCACCATCAGGACCGGCGGCCCGTCACCGTCGATCTCGACGGCGAGTTCCCGGGGGGTGCTGCCGTTGATCTGCATGTCTTTTCCTTTCCGGCCAGCGCCGTGGCCGTGTTAGCTGCTGCGGGCCCGGCTGGTCAGGCGATGCGGTTGCGCAGGGTGCCGAGCCGGGTGATCGAGACCTCCACCACGTCGCCGGAGGCCAGGAACCGGGGCGGGTCGAAGCCGATGCCGACGCCGGCCGGGGTCCCGGTGGCGATGACGTCGCCCGGCAGCAAGGTGATGCCCGCGGAGATCGTCTCGATGAGCGCGGGGATGTCGAAGATCAGGTCCTTGACCGGGGCGAGCTGGCGCCGCTCGCCGTTGACGAGCGTTTCCACCTCCAGCGTCTGCACGTCGCCGGCCTCATCCGCGCTGACCGCGTACGGGCCCATCGGGCAGTGCGTGTCCAGCGACTTGCCGAGGAACCACTGCTTGTGGTCACGCTGCAGGTCGCGGGCCGTGACGTCGTTGACGACGGTGTACCCCCACACGTGCGCGTAGGCGTCGCCGCGGGCGATCCCCCGCCCGCCGCGGCCGATGATGACGCCCAGCTCGCCCTCGTAGTCCAGCTCGCTGGTCACCCCGCGGTGCGGGTCCACGTCGTCGTAAGGGCCGGTCACGGCGGTGGTGGCCTTGGTGAAAACGACCGGCTTGCCCGGAATTTCTTCCGAACGGGTGGGCGAGTCGTAGCCGCTCCGCCCGAACTCGCGGGCGTGGTCACGGTAGTTCTTGCCCACGCAGAAGACATTGCGGGCCGGCCGCAGCGGCGGCCGCAGCGTCACCGAGTCCAGCGACCGTCCCGCCAGGCTCGCCAGGCCCGCGCCGAGCAGGGCCCGGCTGTCGTCCCAGTGTCCGATGACCTCGGTCAGGTCCGTGCTGCCGAGCAGGTCCGTCACATCGCGGACGGTGCCCTGCTCGGCGTCGACGACGCCGAGCCGGTCGGCGGAGCCCGCGGCGAACGTAGCTAGTTTCATCGTCGAACCAATCTGGACCAATATGATCCATTATGTTTCGGGTAAGTAACGACCCTAAGGCTCTGTTCCTTGCATGTCCAGACCTGCCCGTAGAGCGGCAGCTCAGTACCGCCATCAAATTTATTATTGGTCTTAATTGGTCTTTCTTGGTAACGTGCCCGTGTGAAGACCGTCGAGCAGGCGCTGCGGGCGCTGCTGGCAGAGCAGACCGCCAACGGCACCCTGGGGCCGGGCGGGAAGCTGCCGACCGAGCGCGATCTCGCGGCGCGCCTGCCCGCCCCGCGCAGCGCGGTGCGCCGCGCGCTGGACAGCCTGGAACGTGACGGCCTGATCGTCCGCCACGTCGGCCGCGGCACGTTCCTGACCGAGACCGCGGACCATCACCTCAGCGGTGCCCCGCCGGACACCAGCCCGGCCGAGATCATGCAGGTCCGCCTCACCATCGAGCCGCCCATCGCCGCGCTCGCCGCCCGCTCCGCGAACCAGGCCGACCTGGACCGCATCACCGCCTGCCTGCAGGCCGGCGGACGCTGCGACAGCTTCGAGACCTTCGAGGCCCAGGACTCCAGGCTGCACCGCGCGATCGCCCAGGCCGCGCACAACGGCCTGCTGATAGCCATGTTCGACGTCATGAGCACCGCCCGTGCCCTGCCGGTCTGGGGCAGCCTCAAGCGCCGGACCTCCACCCCGGAACGGCGCCAGGGCTACCAGCACGGTCACGCCCTCATCGTGACCGCGCTCGCCGACCGCGACCCGGCCGGCGCCGAGGCCGCCATGCGCGCCCACCTGCGGGACGTATCCGACAACATGCTCGGCCACCATTAACCGGGCCAGGCCGTGAACCGCGATGTTCCGGAAAACTGATCCGGACCCGGGCGGCGTGACGTACTCCTACCGGTAAGCGGCAGTCCCCGCGACGGAAGGCACGGTGATCGTCACGCCGTCTCAGCTCCGCCTGGACGCCCGGCCCGCGGCCCCGGCGATAAGTGAGTATTGCCTGCCTGCCGTCAGTCGCGCTAGCGTCCGGGGAGTGGGGGGGACGGACGCCGTCCTGGCCGCGCGCCTCGCGGCCGGAGATGATCACGCCTTGGCCGAAGTGTTCGACGCCCTGGCGCACAGCGTGTACGGCAGCGCAGTGCGCGTCCTGGGAGACAACAGCGCCGCCCAGGACGTTGTCCAGGATGTGTTCGTCGAGCTGTGGACTCACCCCGGCCGCTACGATCCCGCGGCCGGGACGCTGCGCACCTACCTCACCGTGCTGGCCCGGCATCGCGCCGTGGACGTGCTCCGCAGTGAACTCCGCCGCATCGCGCGCCAGGAGCGCTCCTCCCGGCTGACGCCCGCGCCGCCGCCCGCCGGGGCCGGCGACGAGGTGATCGCGGCCGAGACCGCCAGCCTGGTCCGGGCCGCCGTCCAGCTGCTGCCCGCCAGCCAGCGCCAGGTCGTCGAGCTGGCCTACTTCAAGGGGCTGACCTGCCGCGAGGTCGCACACGCGGCCGGCATCCCGGAAGGCACCGCCAAATCACGGCTCCGGCTGGCCATGGCCAAGCTGGAAGAAATGCTGGACCGCCAGTTGCTGGAGTCATCATGACCGCCGCCGATCCCGATCCGCGCGTCCTGCCCGCCGGGCTGCGCGACCGGGTCCTCGCCGCCTCGCTGCGGGCCCGTGCCGTCGGCCGTCCCGTCCCGGACGCGCCCGAGATCCCGGCCGTTGAGGCGTTCAGCCGGGCGGCTAGCGCTTTCGAGGCGACGCTGTCCTTCCTCAGCGACGATGACTGGGGCACGCCGGTCCTGCGCGGCCTGGACGTCCAGGGCCTGGTCGGCCACCTGATCGGCGTCGAGGACGACGTGCAGCGTGCCCTGGCCGGCGACCCGGCGGTGGCCGACGCGAACCACGTCGACTCCACCCAGCCCGCGGCCGCCGCCCAGGCCACCCGGCCGCCCGCCCGGACGCGGGCCGACTGGCGCGCCGCGGCGGGCCGCACCCTCGACCTGGTGCGGCCCGCGGACTCCCGGGCCCAGGTCGCCCTGCACGGCTTGCGGCTATCGGTACGTACGCTGCTGATCGTCCGGGCCTTCGAACTGTGGACGCACGAGAACGACATCCGGCAGGCGGCCGGCTGGGCCCCGTCGGTTCCTGATCCCTCGACGCTGCGCCTGATGACCGATCTCGCCGCCCGGCTCCTGCCGCTGGCCGGGGCCATCCTTGACGACTCGGTTGACGTGCACCTGGTCCTGACCGGGCCCGGCGGCGGGACCTGGGACGTGACCGTGGGAGGTCACCCGCCCGCCGCCGCGTCCGTGGCGATCGTGACCGACGCGGTCGGGTTCTGCCGGCTGGCGGCCAACCGGATCGCCCCGGCCGACCTCGACGTGAGCGTCACCGGGGATCCCGGCCGCGCCGCGACGGTGCTGGTCGCGGCGGCCACCCTCGCCCTCGACTGATTAAGCCCTCGCGCCGGGTGATCCGCCGCCCGAGGCGGTGACGTACTCGTGTTGCCAGCCGGGCACTGGCCCGGAGCAACCAGGGGAGGGACCCAGATCATGAGCGTGCTAGTCACTCTGAAATTCCAAGGCGACGTGGCCAAGTTCCGCCAGGCGATAACCGATCATGCCGACCAGTTCGCGAAGATGGCCGCGGAGGCCCAGTCGTCCGGCGGCGGCATTCACCACCGGTTCGCGGTCGGCGACGGCTTCGTCCTCGTGGTGGACGAATGGGAGACCGCTGAGCACTTCCAGAAGTTCTTCGCCAACCCGGACCTGCAGGCCCTGGTGGCCGCGGCCGGCGCCGCGCCGCAGCCGCCGGAGATCACCATCGCCGAGGCCGTCAGCTCTGCGGATGAGTACTGACCCATGACCGCCGACACCAACATCAAGACGATCACGCAGGTCTACGAGGCGTTCGGCCGCGGTGACGTCCCGGCCATCCTGGACGCGGTCACCGACGACGTGGACTGGGCCGCCGAGGCCAGTTCGGCCGCCGCGCCCTGGTACGGGGTGCGGGCCGGCCGAGACGGAGTGGCGCAGTTCTTCGCCGACTTCGGCTCGGCCATGGAGGTCGAGGAATTCACGCCCGTGTCCGTCGCCGCCAACGACACCGACGTGCTCACCGTCGTCCGGTTCCGGGCCAGGTCGCGCCGCACCGGCCGGAACGCGGCGATGGACCTGCATCACTTCTTCCGGTTCCGGGACGGGAAGATCGCCTACTACCGCGGCACGGAAGACACCGCCCTGACCGAGGCAGCATTGCGGGACTGAGATGCCTGATCCCCGCGGCGCCGTGGGGGCCGTCGGCGCAGGCGGGCTGACCGCCCTGGCCCTGCTGCTGCCGATGGAAGCCGGGGTGCCGATCCCGCTGCCCGCCGACCTGGTGATGTTCACCGTGGGACAGCAGGTGGCCGCCGGGCGGTTCCCGCTGTGGCTGGCGGTGGCTGGGTTCGAGGCCATCGCCGCCCTCGGCACGACCGCGCTGTTCCTTCTGTGCCGGGGGCCGGCGTACCGGATCATCGTCCGGCTCGGGCCGCGCCTCGGGCTCACCGAGGCGCGGCTGCGCCGGGCGGCGGCCCTGGCCGGGGCCCGCCGCCGCCCCGGGCTGGCGATCGGCCGCGCGCTGCCCGGGCTGCGGACGCTCACCGTGATCGCCGCGGGTGCCTCGGGGCTGGCCGCCCGGCGGGCGCTGCCCGCGCTCATCCTCGGCAGCAGCGTGTTCCTCCAGGCCCACCTGGTCCTGGGCCTGCTCCTCGGCCCGCTGGCCGCCCGGGCCTTCGACCTGGCCAAGGGCCCGGCCGTGGCCGCGGCCGCCGTGCTGGCTATCGCGGCGGTGCTCTTCTGGCGCGCCAGGCGGCGCAGGCACCGGGCCCCGGCTGCCTGGATGGAAGCCAGTTGCCCTGCCTGCATCGCGGTGAGCTTGCTGGCCGGCCGCGTGCCAGCCGTGGCCGAACTGACCGGGCCAGAGCCGGCCGGGCCAGAGCCGGCCGGCCCCGGCCCGGACCGCGCACCGCAGGCGCGGGCAGCAAGCTGACCCGCCTCGTCACGCAGGTTCGGCTACAGGCCGAGCGCCTGGCGGACGTAGGGGATGTGACGGCGGGCGACCGGGATGGTCTCGCGGGTGCGCGTGTCGGTGGCGAGCAGCAGGGTCCCCTTGAAACCCTGCTCGATCTCCCGCACCCGGCTCAGGTTGACCAGGAACCGGCGGTGCACGCGGAAGAACCCCTTGTCCGTGAGCTCGGCTTCCAGCCGGTCCAGGCCGCGGGTCGCGGCCAGCAGCCGCCCCTGGTCGCTGGCCAGCCAGACGTTGTTGTGGTCGGCCTCGGCGAAGCGTATCTCGCGGGGGGAGAGCAGCACCCAGCGGTCATCCCGCAGCGCGACCACCCGGTCCGGGAACGGGCGGGGGCGCGCGAGGTCCCGTTCGGTGTCCGCCACGGGTACCCCGGAGTCGTCCCCGTCCGCCGTCCCGAAGACCAGCAAGGCGCCGATCACCTGGGGCCCGGTGAAGACCGGCCGGAGCGCGACCGGCATCGGGCCCGCCAGGAACGGCACGTAGAGCCGCGTCGATCCGACCCAGCGCGGGTCCTGCCGGGCGCGCTCGGTGACCCGCCGGGCCAGCTGCGGCAGCGTGGGGAGCTGCGGGGTCCACCGCTGGGCCGGGGCCAGGGCCGGCGTGTCGGCGGGCGTGCCCATCAGCGCCGCGGCCTCGCTGTTGGCCAGCACCACCTTCCCGGCCGGGTCGACCACCGCCAGCGGCGTGGCCGCCGGCACCCGGGCGTCGGCGAAGGCGGCCGCCAGCAGGGTGCCGCTGTGGTGCGCCCGCTGCCGCAGCTTGGCCTCGGTGGCCGCGGCGACCTTGCGCAGCCACGGCAGCACCTCCTCGGGCAGCGGCGTCTGCCAGCACGAGATGTTGAGGACCGCGAGCGGGTCGTGGGTGACGACGTTCCTGATGGCGACACCCGCGCACCGCCACTGCTGGAACCCCTGGCACCAGTGCTCCGGGCCGCGGACCATGACCGGGCGGTGGCTTTCCAGGGCGGTGCCCATGCCGTTGGTGCCGCTCGCCCATTCCGACCAGGTCGACCAGGTGGCGAGGTTGCTGTCGGCGGCCAGCCGCATGATCCGCCGGCTGCCCCAGGACGCCAGGATCCGGCCTTCTGAGTCGGCCACCGCGACCAGGCCGTCGAAGCCGCCGATCTCGCCGGCGGCGCCGGCCGCCAGGCCGCCCAGCTCGGCGAACACCACGTCGTGCTCGATCGAGTGCCGGCTCACCTCGGCCGCGGCGGGCGCCCGCTGCAGGTCCGGGTCGACTTCGTATTCTTCCCGGCACCGGTACCACGACATCAAGATCTCGGGCCGGACCCCCCGGACCGAGTCGGCTCCGGCCGCGAAGCGTTCCCGGGCGGCCGTGATCCGCCGGAGGCTGTCGCCGGAGAGCGCGGTCCCGCTCGTCGCCGCCGGGGCGCCGTTCGTCGGGCCTTTTGCGCCGTTCATCCCATCTCCCTTGGGACCGCCGGGAGAAGCGGTAAAGGATCGGTGTGCGACATACCGGCGATGTTGATCAGTTACGTCGCGCTTTCGCCTAGTAGCCAGGCTAGCCGCCGGCAACACGTGTTCCAAGGGTGAAAACGACGGAAATGGGGTGATGCGGCGTGCGGGCCGTGATCTACCGGAAGCCTTTCGAGGTCGCGGTGGAAGAGGTCCCCGACCCCTGCATCGAGCAGCCCAACGACGTCATCGTCCGGGTCACCTCGGCCTGCATCTGCGGGTCCGACCTGCACATGTACGAGGGCCGGACCGCCGCGGATCCGGGCATCGTGTTCGGCCACGAGAACCTCGGCATCGTCGAGGAGGTCGGCGGCGGCGTCACCGCCGTGGAGGAAGGAGACCGGGTGGTGATGCCGTTCAACGTGGCCTGCGGCTTCTGCCAGAACTGCCAGGCGGGCTTCACCGGCTTCTGCCTCACGGTCAACCCGTCGGGCTTCGCGGGCGGCGCCTACGGCTACGTCGCCATGGGCCCCTATCCCGGCGGGCAGGCGGAGTACCTGCGGGTGCCGTACGCGGACTTCAACTGCCTGCCGCTGCCGGCGGGCACCGAGCACGAGGCCGACTACGCGCTGCTGGCCGACATCTTCCCCACCGGCTACCACGGCTGCGAGCTGGCCGGCGTCGCTCCGGGAGAAACCGTCGCGGTCTACGGCGCCGGCCCGGTCGGCCTGATGGCGGCGTACTGCGCCCTGCTGCGCGGCGCATCCCGGGTCTTCGTCGTCGACCGCGTCCCCGAGCGGCTCGCCAAGGCCCGGGAGATCGGCGCCATCGCGGTGGACTTCTCCGCGGGCGACCCGGTCCAGCAGATCAAGGACCAGACCGGCGGCGAGGGCACCGACAAGGGCGTGGACGCGGTGGGCTACCAGGCCGCGGGCAGCAGCGGCCGCGAAGAAGAGCCCGCCGCGGTGCTGAACCAGCTCGTCCGGACGGTCCGGCCGACCGGGGCGCTCGGCATACCCGGGCTGTACGTGCCGTCCGATCCCGGCGGGGCCGACGACAACGCCCGGCGGGGCCTGCTGCTCGTCGCGGTCGGCACGCTGTTCGAGAAGGGCCTGCGCCTGGGCACCGGGCAGGCGAACGTCAAGCGCTACAACCGCCAGCTGCGCGACCTGATCACCGAAGGGCGGGCCCGGCCCAGCTTCGTGGTCTCCCACGAGCTGCCGCTCGAGGAGGCGCCGGCCGCCTACGCCAAGTTCGACCAGCGCGTCGAGGGCTACACCAAGGTCATCCTCAAACCCGACGTCATCTGACGTCGGTCCGCTCCAGCCAAACGTCACAGGAGGTGAGGTCGATGGCGACCCCCGCGGCAGAGCGATCCGACTTGCTGAGCGAGCTCGGGCTCGACCATCAGAACAAGGGCGCGATCGGGCGCCTGCTCGCCAGCGGCAAGATCGGGCAGGCCGAGGAGGGAGCGGACGGCGCGATGAAAGCCACCGTCCGCATCCCGCCCGACGAGCTGACCTGGGAGCCGGCGGTGCTGGTACTGCCGCACGGCGGCCGGCTCGAACTGGAACTCATCAACGACGACCTCAACACGCACTGCGCGCTGCTGCCGAGCAACGGCGACAGCCAGTTCATCTGGCTGGTCAACCACTCCCGCGGGACGGCCACGCTCGACCTCGACGGTCCCGGTTACTACTGGTACAGCTCGCCCACCGGTAACGACGAGGGCCGGGGCCTGACCGGCGCGATCGTCGTGCTGGGCGACGCGCCGCCCGAGGCCCGCCTGGACCGCCCGCAGCAGCCCCGCCCTTAGGCCGTCACCCGGAACGCATGACCCGAAGGAGAGCACGATGACAGATACGGCCGAACCGTACGTAGACGCGGGGCATGCCGTCGACCAGGTGTCCTTGACGTTCGTGGCCGGAAGCGCGCCGCCGGTGGCGGAGAGCGTCACCTACGAGCGCATCCTCAACGCCCGCAGCGAGCCGCATAACTGGCTCACCTACTACGGTGCCTACGACGGCCAGCGCTACAGCCCGCTGGACCAGATCAACACGGAGAATGTCAAGCGCCTCAAGCCCGAGTGGGCGTTCCAGTGCGGGTCGGCCGGCCTGCAGGCGGGCGCGACCACCTACGCCTTCGAGGCCGCGCCGATCGTCGTCGACGGCGTCATGTACGTCACCGGCTGGGACGGCTGGGCCTGGGCGCTGGACGCCGCGACCGGCCAGGAGCTGTGGCGGTACAAGCACGCCATCCCGTTCGACGTCTCGCTGTGCTGCGGCAACGTCAACCGCGGCATGGCCGTGGCCAAGGGGAAGGTCTACTACGTCACCCAGAACGCCCATGTGGTCGCGCTCGACGCCGCCACCGGCAAGTGCGTCTGGGACAAGACCTACGGCGACGTGCGGGCCGGGGAGAGCGCCACCGTGGCGCCGCTGATCATCAAGGACATGGTCATCGTGGGCAGCTCGGGCGGGGAATTCGGGGTGCGGGGCCACCTTGACGCCTTCAACCTGGAGACCGGCGAGCACGTCTGGCGCTGCTACACGGTGCCCAAGCCCGGCGAGCCCGGGTCGGAAACCTGGCCCGCCGACGGCGAGGCCTGGGCGCGGGGCGGGGCGAACTGCTGGCTCACCGGCACCTACGACCCGGAACTCAACCTGATGTACTGGGGAACCGGCAACCCGGCCCCGGACTTCGACGGGGAGGTGCGGCCGGGCGACAACCTCTTCACCGACAGCGTCGTCGCCATCGACCCGGATACCGGCCAGATCCGCTGGCACTACCAGTACAACCCGCACGACGTGTGGGACTACGACAGCATCTCCGAGCACATCCTGTTCGAGCTGGACGGGCGCAAGGTGATGGCGCACTTCGACAAGAACGGCTACGCCTTCATCCTGGACCGGACCAACGGCGGCCTGGTCCGCGTCTTCCCGTTCGTGGACCGGATCACCTGGGGCGAGATCAGCGAGGACGGCACGGTCACGCCCAAGGTGTACCCCGACAAGGAGGGCGACCCTGTCCACTTCTGGCCGGGCCCGGCCGGCGGCAAGGAGTGGACGCACGCGGCCTACAGCCAGCGGACCGGGCTGCTGTACGTCCCGGTGCAGGACGTCGGCGCGACGGCCACCCGGCGGCGGCGCGAGTTCAAGGAGGGCATCCCCTACTGGGGCGCGGGCGTGCAGGTGGACGGCGACGACATGGCGGGGGCGGTGAGCGCCTTCGACCCGGCCACCGGCCGGGAAGTGTGGCGCTGGCGCAATGACGTCCCGATGTGCGCGTCGGTCCTGGTCACGGCGGGTGACGTCGTGTTCGCCGGCGAGCCGGGCGGGGATTTCAACGCACTCGACGCCCGCACCGGTGAGCTCTTGTGGCACTTCCAGTGCGGAAGCGGCCATCACAGCAGTCCCAGTGCCTACAGCGTCGGCGGACGGCAGTACATCGCCGTGCCGAGCGGATGGGGCGGCTGGGTCGAAGGGTTCGTCCCCGGGATGCTCGGCGCTCCGCACGGGGCGGCCCTGTTCGCCTTCGCCCTGCCTGAATAAGAGGGGCCGGGACAACGGAACGGAAAGGAGGTGACAGCCATGGACCGGGATCATCACGTCCCCCGTCCGCACGGGCCCGAGTGGGAGACGCCCGGCTTCGAGGAGATCAGCGTGTCCGCCGAGGCCACCGCCTACATGGGCACGTGGCAGGACAGCGACTGGGACTGACGGGAGCAGGCGCCGGGCGACGACGCCCGGCGCCGCCCCCGGCCCCGTCCCGGGCCGGAAGGGACGGCAGGAAACGATGTGGGTACGGGTGCTGGGATCGGCGGCGGGCGGGGGCTTCCCGCAGTGGAACTGCACCTGCCCGCCGTGCCAGGCGGTGCGGGCCGGTACCCGGCCCTGCCGCCCGCGCACCCAGTCCTCGGTCGCGGTCAGCCCCGACCGCCGGACCTGGTTCCTGCTCAACGCCTCACCCGACGTCCGCGCCCAGCTCGAGTCCTGCCCGGCCCTGCACCCGGCCGGCAACCGGGCCGTCCCGGTCCGGGCCGTGCTGCTCACCGACGCCGAGCTCGACCACACCCTCGGCCTGCTGCTGCTCCGCGAGGGACGCGACCTGGTCCTCCACGCCACCGAGGCGGTGCACGGCACCCTCTGCGACGGGACCGGGCTGCTCCGCACGCTCGAGGCCTACTGCCCGGTCACCTGGCAGCCGGTCACCCCCGGGACCAGCGTGCCGCTGGGGGAGGACCTGTCGTACCGGGCCTTCGACGTGCCCACGACCAAACGCGCGCGTTTCGGCCCGGCCGCGGGGCCAGGACGGGTGACCGGCTACCGCCTCACCGACCAGCGCACCGGCCGGGCGCTGGTCTACCTGCCCGGGGTCCAGGAACTCACCCCGGGCGTGCGGGCCGAACTCGGGGACTGCGCCTGCCTGCTCGTCGACGGGACCTGCTGGCGTGACGACGAGCTCATCCGGCTCGGGCTGGCCGCCAGGACGTCGCGCGAGATGGGCCACCTGCCGATCGACGGCCCCGGCGGCAGCCTCGGCCCGCTGTCCGGGCTGCCCGCCGAGCACAAGCTCTACATCCACGTCAACAACACCAACCCGATCCTGCTCGAGGACGCACCCGAACGGCGCATCGTCGAGCAGCACGGCCTGCGGGTCGCCGACGACGGGCTGGAACTGCAGATCTGAGGGTGATGATGACGGTACTGGAAACCGGCAGCCTGGTGACCGCGCTGCGCGCGCACTCCCGGCGCTACCACGACCGGCACCCCTTCCACCGCGCGATGAACGAGGGCGGCCTGAGCCCGGAGCAGATCCGGGGCTGGGCCGCGAACCGCTTCTACTACCAGGTCAACCTGCCCCGCAAGGACGCGGCCATCCTGGCCAACTGCCCGGACCGCTCGGTCCGCCGCCGCTGGATCCAGCGCGTCATCGACCACGACGGCACGGGGACGTCCCCGGGCGGCATCGACACCTGGCTGCGCCTGGCCGAGGCGGTGGGCCTGTCCCGGGCGGAGGTGCTCGACGAACGGCACGTCGTGCCCGGGGTGCGGTTCGCCGTCGACGCCTACGTCACCTTCGCGCGGACCCGGCCGTGGACCGAGGCGGTGGCCTCGTCGCTGACCGAGCTGTTCGCGCCGGACCTGATGGCCGAGCGCCTGGCCGCGTTCGAGCTGCGCTATCCCTGGATCGACCGCGAGGCGCTGGCCTACTTCCGGGCCCGCCTGTCCCAGGCCCCCCGCGACTCCGAGCACGCCCTGGAGGTGGTGACGCAGTACTGCCGGACGCCGGAACAGCAGGCCGCCGCCGTGGCGGCGCTGTCGTTCAAGTGCGACGTGCTGTGGAGCATGCTCGACGCCATCGACCAGGCCTATGCCGGGCGGTGACGGGACGGGGCGGCCGCGGCTGGCCCCGCATGCCCGGCTCGTCTTCGATCGCGTGCGTGACCGGCACGTCCTGCTCACCCCGGAGGCGGTCACCGTGCTGAACGGGACGGGTGCCTCCATCCTGGGCCTGTGCGACGGGCACCGCACGGTGGCCGAGATCGTGGCGGAACTGCGCGGCCGGTACGACCATGTCGACGACGGGGAGGTGCGGCTGTTCCTGGACCGCCTCGCCGCCCGGCGGTGCGTGGAGGCCGCCCGTGGATAGGCCGCCCGCGGACAGGCCGCTCGGCCTGCTGGCCGAGCTCACCTACGGCTGCCCGCTGCACTGCCCGTACTGCTCCAACCCGCTGGACCTGGCCGCCTACCGCGACGAGCTGACCACCGCCGAATGGCAGCGGGTGCTGGCCGAGGCCAGCGAGCTCGGCGTCCTGCAGGTGCACCTGTCCGGCGGCGAGCCGCTGCTGCGCCGCGACATCGTCGCGATCGTCGCCACCGCCAGCGGGCTCGGCCTGTACACGAACCTCATCACCAGCGCGCTGGGGCTATCCGCCCGCCGGGCCGGCCAGCTCCGCGACGCGGGCCTGGACCACGTGCAGATCAGCGTCCAGGCCGACGAGGCGGCGCTGTCCGACCGGATCGCCGGCCTGCCGTCCTTCGAGCGGAAGCTGACGGCCGCCCGGCTGGTGAAGAAGCTGGGCTGGCCGCTCACGCTGAACGTGGTCCTGCACCGGGGCAACATCGGCCGGATCGGCGCCATCCTCGAGCTGGCCGCCGGCCTGGCGGCCGACCGGATCGAGCTGGCCAGCACGCAGTACTACGGCTGGGCCGGGCGCAACCGGGCCGGCCTGCTTCCCAGCCGGGCCCAGCTCGACCGGGCCGAGGATCAGGTGCGGGCCGCGCGCCAGCGCCTGCGGGACCAGATGGAGATCATCTACGTCGTCCCCGACTACTACAGCCGGTACCCCAAGCCCTGCATGGGCGGCTGGGGCCGCCGGCAGCTCACCGTGGTGCCCGACGGCGGCGTGCTGCCCTGCCCGACCGCGCATACCCTGCCGCTGCCGCGGGCCAGCGTGCGGGAGCACCCGCTGGCCTGGATCTGGCACGAGTCGGCGCTGTTCCGGCGGTTCCGCGGCACGGACTGGATGCCGGAGCCCTGCCGCAGCTGCGACCGGCGCGAGACCGACTTCGGCGGCTGCCGCTGCCAGGCCTTCCAGCTCACCGGCGACGCCGCCCGCACCGACCCGGTCTGCCACCTCTCGCCCGACCACGCCATCGTGGCCGGAGCCGTGCGGGCGGCTAACGAGGCCGGCCTCCGCGAGGCGGCCCTCGTTCCCCGCCCGCACCCTGGCCGGCGCGGGCCTGCCTGACGCCGTTACCCCGGACGCCGCGGGCCGGGCCGGAGCCGCCGCAGGACCTGCCGGGCCCACATCATCACCGCCAGCCGGGGCGCCGCCCGCAGGTAGCTGCGGACCGCCGCGCCGCGCCGGGCGGCCGTGATCTCCGCTAGCAGGCTCTCCGCTTCCGCCAGCCACCGGCGTCCGGCGGAGGCGGGCATCAGCCGTGACATCACGGTCAGCGTGCGCCACCGGTACATCGCCTGGCCGGCCGGCCTGTCGTCATCCCGGCCGCGTCCGCTGACGCCGCTGCCCTTCCGGAACACCATCCGCCGGCCGGCCAGCCGGCGGGGGATGCCTGCGGCGGCGCTGACCACGGCGAGAGCCATGATGCAGCCAGACGCCGCCCACTTCCACTCAGGCCGGGTGGACACCACGTAAGAAAGGGCGCCGATGGCAATCCACATGCCGGCGCCTGCCAGCTTCTCCACCCACTCGAGTCGCGTGCGGGGCATCATCGTGCGGAGCTTCATGCGGTGCCGCCTCCCTCCGCGAGACGCCGCAGCGCCGTGCTCTTCGGGCGCCGCGCCCCGGCGAGGGCGGCGCTGGCCTGGACGGCGCCGCCGGCCGTCAGGCGGTAGTACCGGCGGGCCGGGCGTTTCTCTGCCCGCGGGTCGATGTCCTCCCAGCGGCTGGCCACCCAGCCCTCGTGCTCCAGCCGCAGCAGGATCGGGTAAGCGGTCCCGGGCTGCAGCCCGGTCTCCTCCGACAGCTCCAGCCCGTACATCTCGGTGGCCGGTTCACGCAGCAGAGCCTGCAGGACCAGCTGAACCTGAACGGTCAACCTCAGTGCCATGCAAGAACTCTAAATAGGTACCTCAGCCCTGTCAAATGTTCTATATAGGTCTACGCCTGGCCGGCACCGTCGCTGACCTCGGCCAGCGGCTGCCCGGCGGTGACGCTGTCGCCCTCGGCGACCAGCAGCGCCGTCACCCGGCCGGACCGCGGCGCGGTCACCGGGATCTGCATCTTCATCGCCTCCAGGACGACCAGGACCGCGTGCCGCTGCACCTCGTCGCCGCACGCCGCCCCGATCTTGACGACCACGCCGTCCATCGGGGCGGTCGGCTGTCCCGCGGCGGCCGGGGTCCGCGGGCCGGACCGGGGGCCCGCGACGCGACCCGCCCGGCCCGCCGCTGAGGCCGTACCAGGCTGGCCGTGGATCACGATACGGAACGGGCCCGCGTTCGTCCGGATCTGCACCGTCCGTGTGGTCATCGCGGCAGCCCTCGCCGGGCCCGGATCCGGCTGATCCGGACCCGGCTGGCCCTGGTCCGCGGCCGGCCGCGGCCCCGGCTGCGGCAGCCAGCGCTCCTCCAGCGTGGTGGTGGAGTACGTCCCGGCGGCGAACTCCGGCCGGGTCAGGATGCCGCGCAGGTAGGACGCCGTACTGGGCGGGCCGCTGACCCGCAGCTCGCCGAGGGCCGCGGCCAGCCGCCGCCGGGCGCTCTCCCGGTCCGGGCCCCACGCCATCAGCTTGCCGAACAGCGAGTCGTACTCCGCGGGCACCCGGTCGCCCGCGGCCACCCCGAAGTCCGCGCGCAGCCACGGCCCGGACGGGACGTGCAGCCCGGTGACCGGCCCGGGCACGGGCAGGAACTGCCGCCGCGGATCCTCGGCCGCCAGCCGGACCTCGATCGCGTGGCCGCGGATCCGCACGTCGTCCTGGGTCAGGCCCAGCGGCGCGCCCGCGGCCACCGCGAGCCGGCGCTCGACCAGGTCCAGGCCGGTGACGAGTTCGGTCACCCCGTGCTCGACCTGCAGCCGGGTGTTCATCTCGATGAAGAAGAACTCGCCGCCGGCCGGGGAGTAGAGGAACTCGGCCGTCCCGGCGCTGCGGTAGCCCGCCGCGGCGGCGAGCCGGGCCGCCGCCTCGCGCATCGCGGTGCGCACCTGGTCCGGCAGGAACGGCGCCGGCGCCTCCTCGATCAGCTTCTGGTGCCGCCGCTGCACCGAGCAGTCGCGGTCGCCCAGGCAGAGCACGGTGCCGTGATCGTCGGCCAGCACCTGGACCTCGATATGGCGGGCGTCCGGGATGTGCCGCTCGAGGTAGACCTCGGTTCGCCCGAAGGCCGCCTGCGCCTCGGCCGCCGCGGCCGCCAGCGCGCCGGGCAGCGCGGCGTCGTCCCGGGCCCCCCGCAGGGCCCGGCCGCCGCCGCCGGCTGACGCCTTGACCAGCACCGGGTAGCCGAGCCGCCCGGCCTCGCTCCGTCCCTGGCCCGGGGAGGTGATCTCGCCGGAGCCCGGGACCACCGGCACGCCGGCCCGGCGCGCGATGGCCCGCGCGGCCAGCTTGTCGCCCATCGCCGCGATCACCTCGGCCGGCGGCCCGATGAAGACCAGCCCGGCCGCGGTGACGGCCGCGGCGAACTCCGCGTTCTCGCTCAGCAGGCCGTAGCCGGGGTCGACCGCCGCCGCCCCGGCCGCGCGGGCGGCGGCGATGACCGCCGCCTGGTTAAGGTAGGAGGCGGTGACCGGGGCCGGGCCGAGGAGGAGGGCCTGGTCGGCCAGCCGGACGGGCAGGGCCGCCGCGTCGGCGTCGCTGTAGACCGCGATCGTGCGGACGCCGAGCTCGCGGTACGTGCGGATAAGCCGGACCGCGATCTCGCCGCGGTTCGCGACCAGCACCGACCCGATCATGTGCCGCCTTCCGTCACCGGCTAACCTACCGATCGTATGGTAGTTTATGGGCCATGACCCTGCCCACTCCCGGGCCCGCCGCGGGGCCCGCCATGGGCGAGCGCTTGGCCGAGTCGCAGCGGCGGCACGCCGAGGCGCTGGAGATGGGCGGCCCGCAGGCGGTGGACCGGCACCGCGCGTCTGGCCGGCTGCCGGTCCGCGAGCGGATCGCGCTGCTCCTGGACGAGGGCTCCTGGTTCGAGACCGGCGCGCTGGCCCAGCCCGAACGGCGGACCGGGAAGAAGGTGCCGGGGGACGGGGTCGTCACCGGCTTCGGCCGCGTCGACGGGCGCACCGTCGGCCTCATCGGCATCGACGCCACCGTGCTGGCCGGCACGACCGCCCCGGTCAGCATGCGCAAGCAGGGCCGGCTGATCGAGCAGGCGCAGCGGTTCGGCTACCCGCTGGTGCTGCTGTGCGACGCCGACGGCGGGCGCATCCCCGACGTGACGGGCTGGCGGTTCAGCGGGCTGCCGCTGGATTTCAAGACGTTCCTCAAGCCGCGCCCCGACCAGGCGCCGGTGCCGCGCGCCGCCGCGGTGCTCGGCCCGTCCTACGGCGACTCGGCGCTGCACGCGTCCACCGCGCACTTCGTGGTGATGACGGCGTCGGCGGCGATCGCGCTGTCCGGCCCGTCAGTAGTCGAGGCGGCCATCGGCGAGCAGCTCACCGACGCCGAGCTCGGCGGCCCCGACAGCGCGCAGGCAGCCGGGAACGCGCACATGGCCGTCGAGGCCGAGGCGGACGCCTTCGACGCCATCGCCGCGTTCCTGTCCTACCTGCCGTCCAGCGCCGCCGGCCCGGCTCCCGTCGTGCCCGCCGCGGCGCCCGCCACCGATCCGGCCGAGCTGGCCACGATCGTGCCTTCCGCCGCCCGTTCGGCTTATGACATGGTCCGGGTGCTCGAGGCGGTCGCGGACCGGGACTCGATCTTCCCCTGGGGTGCGGGCTGGGGCCCGAGCCTGATCACGGCGCTGGCCCGGATCGAGGGCCAGCCGGTCGGCATCGTGGCCAGCCAGCCGCTCACCGGGGCGGGCGCCCTGGACCCGGCCGCGCTGGCCAAGGAGACCAAGTTCGTCGACCTGTGCGACACCTTCAACCTGCCGCTGGTGTTCCTGCACGACGTGCCCGGCCTGATGATCGGCACCCAGGCCGAGCGGGGCGGCATCCTGCACGGCTACGAGGCGGTGGTCTCGCGGATCGCCGCCGCGCTGGTGCCCAAGATCGGGGTCGTGCTGCGCAAGGCCTACGGCGGCGGTCACTTCGCCATGGGCGGCCGTCCCACCCACCCGGATTTCCTGTTCGCGTGGCCGTCGGCCGAGCTGGGCTTCATGGCGCCGGAGGCGGGGGTCCGCACCGTGTACCGGCGCCGGATGGAGGCCGTCCTGGCCGAGCAGGGGCCGGCCGCGCGGGACGCCCTGGTCGCCGAGCTGATGGCGGACTGGATGGCCGATTCCGAGCCGTGGGAGGCCGCCGCGCACCTGTCGCTGGACGACGTCATCGACCCGGCCGCCACCCGCGACGTCATCGCCCGTGCCCTGGACGTGGCGTGGGGCAGCCGGGAGAGGCGGGTGGTGCGGTCATGGAACCAGTAAGCACCGCTGCGGGCCTGCCGGCCTGCGACCACTTCGAGACCGAGGTGCACGGGCCGGTCGCCGTGTTCCGCATCAGCCGGCCCGGCAAGCTCAACGCGCTCACCGCCGCGTTCTGGCCGCAGCTGCGCATGCTGCTCGACGCGGCCGTGGCGCACCCTGACATCCGCGCCATCGTGCTGACCGGGAGCGGGGACCGCTCCTTCTCCACCGGCGGCGACATCGAGGCGTTCGCCGGGCTCGACACTGCCGCGGCGCGCCGTGACTTCCTGGACGGCTGCCTGCGCGCCTTCACCGCGATCGAGGAGTGCCGGCTCCCGGTCATCGCGGCGGTGAACGGCTGGGCTCTCGGCGGCGGCTGCGAGCTGGCCCTGGCCTGCGACATCGTGCTGGCCGCCGAGCACGCCGCCTTCGGCCTGCCCGAGGCGTCCGTCGGGCTGGTCCCCGGCTTCGGGATCCTGCGGGCCCCCTCCGTCGTCGGGCGGCAGGCGACCAAGCTGATGGTGCTGGCCGGCGAGCGGCTCAGCGCCCAGCGGGCCTGCCAACTCGGCCTGGTCCAGCAGGTGCTGCCCGCCGCCGGGTTGCTGCCGGCCGCGCTGGCGCTCGGCGAGCGGATCGCCGGGCGGGCGCCGCTCGCGGTCGAGGTCGGCAAGCGCATGGTTAACCGGGGGGTGGACCGCGGCGAGACCGGCTACGGCGTCGAGGCCGTCGCCATGCTGTACGCGACCCGGGACGCGGCCGAGGGCATCGCGGCCTTCACCGAGCGGCGCGAGCCGCGCTTCGAAGGGCGCTGAGCTGGTGGAGCCCTTCGTCGCGGAGCCCTTCGTCGCACTGATGCGCCGGTACTGCATCGACTACACCGCCCGCCACGATCTGAGCGTCTGCGACGACATCATGGTGCCGGGCTACACGCTCCACATGGGCGTCCACGACCTGGCCGGTCGCGACGAGTTCTACAAGCCCGCCGCCGCCGCCCAGTTCCGCCAGTTCCCCGGTCTGTGCCTGACCGTCAACGAGATCATCTGCTCCGGCGACCGGCTGGCCCTGCGCTTCACCGAGCACGGCGCGTCGGCCCGGCACGACGGGGCCCGGGCTTCCTGGGGCGGCATCGGGCTCTACCGCTGGGACGGGCAGCGGCTGCTGGAGAACCACGTCGAGCAGGACTACCTCGCCCGCCGCCGCCAGCTGGCCGACGGCCGCCCGGACCCGGTCGAGCCGCCGGCCGTGGCCCCGTGGGACACCCGTTCGGTTCCGGCCGGCCCGGAGGCCGAGGCGGTCGTGCGGGCCTGGCTGGCCGCCGGGGACCTGGCCGGGGTGACGGCCGACGACGGCCGCCCGCCGCGCCGGCTGATCGCGCCCGCGCGGACCGACGTCGATGTGCTGTTCTCGGCCGGCCCGCGGGTCGCCTTCCACGCCGTGCAGCACGGCCCGCTGACCGGCGAGGACCCGCGGTTCGCCGGGGACGGCGAGGCGATGCTGCACCTGGCCGGGGTGGTCGCGGTGGCCGGCGGCCAGGTCACCGGGGGACGCGTGATCCGGGACCGGCTCGGGCTGGTGCGGCGGCTGGCTTCGCGTGAGCCCGGCCGGCCGGCCGGGTCCGGCAGCCGCGGTGAGGGCCGGCCTTAGATGCGCCTCGGCCTGTACTACGACCTGCGCAACCCCGGCGCGGCCCGGCCGTGGGACCGGGTCTACGCGACCGCGCTCGACCGGATCGCCTGGGCCGACGACGCGGGCATCGGCGCGATCTGGGTGACCGAGCATCACGGGTTCGCCGACGGCTACCTGCCCGCCCCGCTGACCTTCTGCGCCGCCATCGCGGCCCGGACCCGTAACGCCCGCATCGGCACCGCGGTCGTGGTCAGCCCGCTGATGCCCGCCACCGCACTGGCCGAGCAGGTCGCGGTGGTCGACATCCTCAGCGGCGGCCGGCTGGAACTCGGGCTCGGGGCCGGCTGGCGGGCGGCCGAGTTCGGTGCCTTCGGCGCCGACTACTCCCGCCGCTACCAGGACCTCGAGGACACCGTGCGGGCGCTGCCCGGGCTGTGGGACAGCGGCCGCGCCACGCCGGGCCTGCTGCAGCGGCCGCTGCCGGTCTGGGTCGGGGCGCGCGGCCCGCGCGGCGCCCGCCTGGCCGGGCGGACCGGCGCGGGGCTGCTGTGGATCGACCCGGACCTGATGGAGCCGTACCTGGCCGGCCTGGCCGCCGCCGACCCGCCCGCCCTGCCGCGGGTGGGCGGCCTGGTCAACGTGTTCCTGGCCGATGACCCGGACCGGGCCCGGGCCGCGGTCCGGGAGAACGGGCGCCGCAAC
>JAICWX010000333.1 GCA_025934635.1 Streptosporangiaceae bacterium
AGCCGGGATCTCGCCGCGCGCGATGGCCCGGTCCAGCATGACCCGGTGCTGGGTCCGCAGCGGCTCGAGCACCCGGTCCCGCCACGCCCCGCGCAGTTCCGGGTCGTGCTGCGCCTCGGCGATCAGCCCGGTCAGCATCGGGCCCATCGCCGTCTGGGTGACCGCGCGCACCCACGCGCGCAGGGCCGCCAGCAGGTCGCCGCGCAGCGTGCCGGAATCCGGCAGCGGCTGCTCCTCGCGGAACGAGATGACGAACGCGTCCAGCGCGAGCAGTCCCTTCGACGGCCAGCGCCGGTAGATGGTCGTCTTCCCGACCCCCGCCCGCGCCGCGACCTCCTCGATCGACATCGCGTCCAGCCCGCGCTCGGCCAGCAACTCCAAAGTGGCGGTCAAGATGGCCCGGTCGGCCTCCACGCTCCGCGGCCGCCCCCGCGGCGCCCCCGTCCCCGAGCTAGTTCCCCCCGGAATTTCAGCGTTCATCGCCAGGTTCTACCATAGAGAAATCCGAAACGATCCGTAACGTATTTGATTGGTTCCATGCCTGCCCTCGGCCGCCCCGTATCCGCCCCAACCCGCACACCACAAGCACCACAAGCACCACAAGTACTGCAAGCGCCCACAGCACCCCAGGCACCTACGACCCGCCGCCAGCCGCTCCAGCTGGCCCTGATCCTCGTCGCCGCGTTCATGGTCGTCCTCGATTTCTCCATCGTGAACGTCGCCCTACCCTCGATCGAGACCGAACTGCATATGCCCGCCGATGCAGTCCAGTGGATCGTGACGGGGTACGCCATCTCGTTCGGCGGATTGCTTATTCTCGGCGGCCGGGCGGCTGACCTGTTCGGCCGACGGCGCATGTTCGTCGCCGGCCTGATCGCGTTCTCGCTGGCCAGCCTGGCCGGCGGGCTGGCCCAGGACCCCGTCCTGCTGATCGCGGCCCGGGTCGTGCAGGGCGCCGGCGCCGCCATCGTCGCCCCCGCCGCGCTCTCGCTCATCACCACCGGCTTCCCCGAGGGACCCGAGCGTACTCGCGCCATCGGCCTGTACGGCGCGGTTTCCTCGGTCGGCTTCGTGGCCGGCCAGGTCCTCGGCGGGGTGCTGGTGCAGTTCACCAGCTGGCGCGCGGTGTTCCTGGTCAACGTCCCGGTCGGCCTGGCCGCCGCGGCCCTGTCCCCGTCCGTCCTCGGCGCGGCCAACGGCGCAGCCAGGACAGCCAAGGCCCGTCTGACCGCGAAAAGCCGCCGGCTCGACGTCCGCGGCGCGCTGCTGATCACCGTGGCGGTCACCCTGGTCGTCCTCGCGGTCTCCCAGGGCGTCGCCCTCGGCTGGTCATCCCCGCTGGTCATCGCGTCCGTGGTGGTGGCCGCCGCGGCCGTGGCCGGTTTCGCCAAGGCCGAGACCCGGCACCCCGAGCCCCTCATCCGCCCCAGCCTGCTGCACCGCCGCGGCCTGCGGGACGGGACCACGCTGGCCTTCCTGCTCGGCCTGTGGAACGGCGGCGAGATGCTCGTCCTGTCGCTCTACCTGCAGCAGGTACTGCACGAGTCGCCGCTGCTGACCGGCCTGATCATCGCGCCCCAGGGGGTGGTGGGCTTCATGATGGGCGTGACCGGACCGCGGCTGGCGGGCCGGATGGGAGTCAAGCGGCTGCTGGTGCTGACCGCCGCCGCGACCACCACCGGCTTCCTGGTGCTGACCCGGCTGCCGGCCACCGGCTGGAGCCCGGTGCTGTTCGTGGTCACGCTGATCGGCTTCGGCACCGCGGGCACCGCCCTCGGCTCGACCGTGCTGGCCAGCCGGGGCATGGCGGACGCCGACCAGGGCCTGGTCGGCGGCATGATCAACACCAGCCGTCAGATCGGCGCCGCGGTGGGCGCGGCCCTGCTGCCGGCCGTCGCCGAGGGCGTCGGCCACGGGCACGGTGTCTCCGGCGACCGCGCCGCCATGCTCGCCGCGGCCGTCGCCGCGCTGGCCGCCACCGCCGTAGCCTGGCGGGCCGTGCGCACCGTCCCGGCCCGCGCCACCGCCTAAAAAACTTAGGCACCGAACGGGTGGGTTCCCCGCCCCCGCTCACCCCGTCTGCCGCAGCGTGTACCGAACGCGTCCCGCGCTCTCCTCCTGGCGGTCCTTTGGACTTACCTTAGTGTCATGGGTTACGAGCACATCGACGTGGAGCGCGCCGGCGACTTCGCCACGATCACGATGAACCGGCCGCAGCGCCGCAACGCCCTGTCGCTCGAGCACATGCGCGAGCTGATCACGGCGTTCGGCGAGGTAGGGAACAGCGACGCGCGGGGCATCGTGCTGGCCGGAAACGGCCCGGTGTTCAGCGCCGGGCACGACTTCGCCGACATGGCCGGCGCGGACCTGCCCTCCATGCGGGCACTGCTGAGCACCTGCACCGACCTGATGACGCTAATCCAGCACGTGCCCCAGCCCGTGGTGGCGCGGGTGCACGGGCTGGCCACGGCGGCCGGATGCCAGCTCGTGGCCACCGCCGACCTGGCCGTGGCCAGCGAGAACGCCGGCTTCGCCACCCCCGGCGGCAAGGGCGGCTGGTTCTGCCACACCCCGATGGTGGCCGTGGCCAGGAACGTCGGCCGCAAGCGGGCCGCCGAGCTGGCCATGTCCGGCGACGTCATCGACGCGGCCACCGCGCTCGACTGGGGCCTGGTCAACCGGGTGGTGCCCGCGGGACAGCTCGACTCGGCCGTCCATGACCTGCTGGAGCGGGTCACCCGCGGTTCGGCCGCCAGCAAGGGCATCGGCAAGCAGGCGCTGTACGCGCAGATCGACCTCGACCAGCCCAAGGCCTACGCCTACGCGATCGAGGTGATGGCGGCGACCAGCCAGCTGCCCGACGCGCAGGAAGGGATGCAGGCCTTCCTGGAGAAGCGCAAGCCGAACTGGGACCGCGCCCGCTGAGTCCTTATACCCGGGGCTTGGTCCAGACCGAGACGTGCTGGCCGCTCTCGCTGGTGAACGGCTCGCGCGCCCAGCCGGCCCAGCGGTCGTACAGCCGCATCCCGGCCAGCTGCGCCATCAGGTCGAGCTCGGACGGCCACACGTACCGGAACGGGATCGACCGGAACCGGCCGCGGCCGTCCTCGACCGTCACGTAGTTCGAGCTCATCGCCTGGGTGGCCGTGTCGTAGCGGTCGAACGCCCAGCTCGCGGGGCGGGCCGCGAATGGCACGTCGGTCTGCCCCGGCGGCAGCCTGCGCAGGTCCGGGACGCCGACCTCGACGACGAAGCAGCCGCCCGGCTCCAGGTGAGCGGCGGCGTTGCGGAAACAGGCCACCTGCGCGTCCTGCGTGGTCACGTTCATGATCGTGTTGAACACCAGGTAGACCAGCGAGAACGTGCCGTCCGCCCGGGTGCTGGTGAAGTCGCCGATGGTGACCGGTATCGCGTCGCCGCCCGGCTTGGCCCGCAGCCGCGCCACCATGGCCCGGGACAGGTCGATGCCGTGCACGTCGACGCCGCGCGCGGCCAGCGGCAGCGCGACCCGCCCGGTCCCGATGGCCAGCTCGAGCGCCCGTCCGCCGGCCGCCAGCCCGGCCAGCGCACCGGCGGTCACGTCGATGACGGCGGGGTCGAACTGCCCCTCGAACCCGTCGTCGTAGCCGGCCGCGACGTCTTCCCCGAAATACCCGTCTTCTTCACTCATCGTCCAGGACGGTACCCCGGCCGCTACCTGCTCGTCACCAGGTTTTGTCAGACCCGGCTGGTAGCGTCGGCCGCACGGCGGATACCTTCCTACCCGGCCGGCCGACACGGTTAGGCCGACTCTGCAAGGGGAAAATGCGATGGCATCTCGACTCAATCCTTACCTCAACTTCAACGGAACTGCCCGCCAGGCCCTGGAGTTCTACAAGAGCGTGTTCGGCGGTGAGCTCACCCTGAGCACGTTCGGCGACATGGGCATGGCGGACGCGCCCGACGCCGACAAGATCATGCACGGCCAGCTGGAGACCGACGCCGGCTACACGATCATGGCCGCCGACGTGCCCGGTCACATGGAGTACAAGCCCGCGGCCGGGTTCTCGGTCAGCCTGTCCGGCGACGACGCCGTCCTGGGCGAGTACTTCAACAAGCTCGCCGTCGGCGGCACCGTCCAGATGCCGCTGGCCAAGCAGGTCTGGGGCGACGAGTTCGGCATGTGCGTCGACCAGTTCGGCATCGACTGGCTGGTCAACATCTCCCAGCCGCAGGCCTGAGCCGAGCCGGCCAGCCCGGCGCCGCCGGGTCATGTCCTAAGCTGCTGTGCCGTGCGAATCTTCGTGGCCGGCGCGAGCGGCCTGATCGGTGTCCGCCTGGTCCCGCTGCTGGTCGAGGCCGGCCATGAGGTGGCGGGCATGACACGGTCGCCGGAGAAGACCGGATTGCTCCGGGACCTCGGGGCCGAGCCCGTGATCTGCGACGTCTTCGACGCCGAGGCCCTGGCCGAGGCGGTCGAGGCCTTCGGCCCCGACACCGTGTTCCACCAGCTGACCGACCTGCCGGACAAGGTAGGCGACATGGCCGGCTTCGGCGCCCGCAACGACCGCATCCGCGGCGAGGGGACTCATAACCTCCTCGCCGCGGCCGTGGCCGCCGGGGCCGAGCAGTTCATCGCCCAGAGCATTGCCTGGGATCAGTCCGACGACGCCCGCCGGACGGTCACCGCCGGGCACGAGCGCACGGTGCTCGAGGCCGGCGGCGTCGTGATCCGCTACGGCCAGTTCTGGGGCCCGGGCACGTACTACGAGACGGCCCCGCCGGCCCGGCCGCGCATCCACCTGGACGACGCGGCCCGGCTGACCCTGCCCTCGCTCGACGCGCCGCCCGGCGTGACCATGGTGATCGACGACCGCGCCCTGCAGGCATGATGGGCGGATGCCACTTTTCGCCCTTGAAGGCCGCGCGCCGCAGGTAAGCCCGCAGGCGTGGATCGCGCCCACTGCCACCCTGGTCGGCGACGTCCGGGTCGAGGCCGAGGCCTCCGTCTGGTACGGCGCGGTGCTCCGCGCCGACTTCGGCCCGATCATCATCCGGCGCGGCGCGAACATCCAGGACGGCTCGGTCCTGCACGGCGGCGACGACCCGGTGACCGAAGTGGGGGAGGGGGCCACCATCGGCCACCTGTGCGTCGTACACGGCTGCCTCATCGGCACGGAGGCGCTGATCGGCAACGGCGCCACCGTCCTGGACGGCGCCGTCATCGGCAGCCGCGCCCTGATCGCAGCCGGCGCCACCGTAGCGCCAGGAACGGTCATCCCCGACGGCATGATCGCCGTCGGCGTCCCCGCCCGCGTCGCCGGCGAAGTCACCGGCCGCGCCAGGGAATGGGTCGACACCAACCCCGAGATCTACCGCGCCCTAGCCCGCCGCCACGCCGCCGGCCTCCGCCCCGCCTGACTCCCAGCCACGCGACCGGCCTGCCATCAGATCCTTCCTGAGCATGGAAATAGCTCGCGAGTGCGAGGCTCATGGGGTTCGCATTCCCCGGCAACCCCGCGCCGGCTTCCGCCGCGTCCCGGTCGGTAGGGTCGGATATATGGAATATCGCGCGCTAGGGAAGTCAGGTCTGCGGGTTTCCGTGCTCACGATGGGCACGATGACGTTCGGCGGCCGCGGCGGGTTCGCCCAGGTCGGGTCGACCGACGTGGACCAGGCCCGCCGCCAGGTCGACATGTGCCTGGACGCCGGGATCAACCTCATCGACACCGCCGACGTCTACTCGGGCGGCCTGGCCGAGGACATCCTGGGGGAGGTGCTGCGGGGCCGCCGGGACGACGTGCTGGTCGCCACCAAGGTCCGGATGACGATGGGCCGCGGGCCGAACGACGCGGGCCTGTCCCGGCACCACATCATCACTGGCTGCGAGGCCAGCCTGCGTCGTCTCGGCACCGATCACATCGACCTGTACCAGGTCCACGAGTGGGACGGCCAGACCCCGCTCGAGGAGACCCTGCGGGCGCTGGACCTGCTCGTCCAGTCGGGCAAGGTCCGCTATATCGGCGCCTCCAACTACGCCGCCTGGCAGCTGATGAAGGCCCTGGGCACGTCCGAGCGGCTGGGCCTGCCGCAGTTCGTCAGCCAGCAGATCTACTACTCCCTCCAGGGCCGCGAGGCCGAGTACGAGCTGGTACCGCTCGCGGTCGACCAGGGCCTCGGCATCTTGGTGTGGAGCCCGCTGGCGGGCGGCCTGCTGTCCGGCAAGTACCGCCGGGGCCAGCAGCCTCCGGCGGGCTCGCGCCATCTCACCGACTGGGGCGAGCCGCCGGTCTACGACGAAGAAGGCGTCTACGACATCATCGAGGTTCTGGTCAAGATCGCCGAGCAGCGCGGCGTCTCGGCCGCCCAGGTGGCCCTGGCCTACACCCTGGCCAAGCCGGCCGTCACTTCGCTGGTGATCGGCGCCCGCTCCGACGAGCAGCTGGCCGACAACCTGGCCGCCGCCGACCTCACCCTCAGCGACGACGAGCGGGCCCAGCTCGACGCGGCCAGCGCCCCGCCGCTGCTCTACCCGTACTGGCACCAGGCCAAGACCGCCCGCGACCGGCTGTCACCCGCGGACCTGACCCTGCTGGCCCCCCACCTGAAGTAACCGAAGCAGCCCGCGCCCGCGGGCGGGCACCCCTCAGGCTGCCCGCCCTCGGCCACGCGGCGCGCCTCGGCCCGCCGCCCCGCGATCAGCGGCAGGCTGCTCAGCCCGATACCGCCCAGGATGGCCAGCCCGCCCGCGACCTGCACCAGCCCGACCGGGTCGCCGAACGCCACCGCGCCCGCGATCGCCCCGACCAGCGGCTCCAGGTTGAGGAACCCCCCGGCCACCTCGGCCGGCACCCGGCTCTGGCCGAACGCGAACAGGGTGAACGGCGCCAGCGTGCCGCCCAGTGCCAGCGCGACCACGGCCAGCACCGCACCGAAGCCAGCCGGCCCAGTGCTGCCTGGCATGGGGGGCATGCCCTCGGTAAAGACCGCCACCGGCAGCGCGCCCAGCGTGGCCCCCAGGAACTGAACGGCGGTGACCGCCACCGGGTCGCGCCCGGTCAGCAGCCGCCCCTGGGCCACCGTGACCGTCGCCGACAGGAGCAGCGACATCAGCACCAGGCCGTCGCCCGCCATCGTGGCGCCGCCGCCTCCGCCGCCCACGGTGACCAGGCCGACGCCGCCGAGCGAGACCGCGAAGCCGAACCACGCCACCGGCGCCGCCACGGCCCGGTACCAGACCGCGGCGATCATCGCGACCAGCACCGGAACCGCCCCGATCAGCAGGGCCGCGTGGGTGACGCTGGTCTGGGCGATGCCGGCGTTCTGCACCATGACCGAGCCCCCGTAGCCAACCGCGCCGGCCGCCAGCACCGCGGGCGTGAACGCCCCGCGCAATCCACTGTGGCGGGCTCCGCCCGCGGAGGTGTTCCGGCGGCCCGCCACGGCCAGCAGGATCGCGGCCGCCAGCCCGAACCGGATCACGGTGAGCCAGCCCGGCGGCAGCCAGGTCAGGGCCAGCTTGGACAGGGGCACGGTGGTGCCCCACAGCAGCCCGGCCGCGGCGAGGGCTGCGACAGCGTGACGACGGTTGATGCTCATGACTCCATAGTCGGCGATAGCCATGCGATATTTGACGCTCAGGTACATCTGCAAGATATTGTTCGGCAGTATGGCCGTTCCGCTTGATGATATTGATGTCCAGCTGCTAACCGCGCTGCAGGAGGACGCGGACCGCACCAACGTCGAGCTGGCCCGGATGGCCGGGCTGTCGCCGGCCGCGACGCTGCACCGCGTCCGGCGGCTGAAGGAATCCGGCGTTATCCGGGTGATCCGGGCCGAACTCGACCCGGCCGCAGCCGGTTTCCCGCTGCAGGTCTACGTCACGGCCACGCTGACCCGGCACGACCCGCGGTCCAGCCGGGTGTTCGACGACCTGATCCGCTCGCTGCCGCAGATCATCGCGGCCGACAACGTGGCCGGCGAGACCGACTACCTGCTCACCGTGGTCGCCCGTGACGTCTCCGAGCTGCAGACCGTGCTGGCCAGCCTGGCCACCCGCGGCGGCCAGCGGCTGGTGACCTACCTGCGCCTCGAGCAGGTCAAGCCTCCCTCCCGGCTGCCGCTGGCCCCCATCGCCGCCCCGGCCGCCCGCCGCGGCAAGCACCGCGAACCATAAGCACCCGGGAATGAGACCGGGGTCACAGTGGTTGCAGGCCGGCATGAAGATAGCTGTGATCGGCAAGGGCAACATCGGCGGCTCGCTCGGGACCAAGTGGCGCGAAGCCGGCCATGACGTGACTTACGGAGCCCGGGATACCCAAGGCGAAGGCCCGGGCGGCGCCCCCCTGCGCAGCATCGCCGACGCGATCGACGGCGCCGAGGTCGTGGTGCTGGCCGTGCCCGGCCAAGTCGTCCCTGACGTGATCAACCAGCACCAAGCGGCCCTGGCAGGCAAGATAGTGATCGACGCGGTGAACCGGATGGGCGCGCCGGAGTTCGACAGCCGGGCACTGCTCGCCGAGGCTGCCCCGCAGGCCCGCTACGCACGCGCCTTCAACTCGCTGGGCTGGGAGAACTTCGCCAATCCGCTGCCCGGCGCGAATATGTTCTTCGCCGCCGACCCCGAGGCCCGGGCGGTCACCGAGGAGCTCATCACCGCCGTCGGCCTCGAGCCCGCCTTCGTCGGCGACGCGGCCGCCACCCCGGTCGTCGACGGCCTCCTGCCGCTGTGGTTCGCCCTGGTCAAGCAGAACGGCGGCCAGCGCCGCGTCGCCCTGCGGATAGTCAGTGAAACCTAAATCACCACGCTGCCGGTGATGCACGTGACCGTCCCGCCGCCGACCCACACCTGGCCGTCGGCGTCCTGGGAGACGTGCACCCGGCCGTGCCGGCCGAGCACGGTGCCCTGACTGGCCACGTACGGGGAGGTGAGCCGCCCGGAGCCCAGCAGCCACTGCCCGAGGGAGGCGTTGAGGCTGCCCGTGACCGGGTCCTCCAGCGACATGACCACCGGGGTGAACGCCCGCACCTCCAGCGCCTCCGGCGACCCGTCCGGGTAGGGACCGGCCACGCCGATGTCCAGGTCCAGGACGCCCGGCTTGACCGCGAGCACCGCCTCGGCGCTGGCCAGCAGCACCGCCACCCAGCCGGGGCCGTTGTCGGCCCACGCGATGTCCACGATGTCAGAACGCGGGACATTGAGGCCCCGGGCCACCCGTTCGGCGATCGGTTCGTCGACCGGCCCGCTACGGACCAGCGGCGGCGCCGCGAACGCCAGGGCCGCCTCGGTCCGCCGGACCATGACCAGCCCGGCCCCGCATTCCTGGACCACCATGTCCGGATCGGCAGGCCGGCCCCCGGCCTCGAGCCAGGCGTGGCAGGTCCCCAGCGTGGGATGCCCGGCGAACGGCAGCTCCCGGG
>JAICWX010000430.1 GCA_025934635.1 Streptosporangiaceae bacterium
GACTGGACATGGCGGCCGGCTCCCTCCCCGCCCTTGTGGCGTCGGTGCTGGGTGATTGCACCTTCCAGACTCCGGCGACCCACGACATCAGCCAAGAGGCCTACGAGCGGTCACCGGGGGCCGGCCGCTTCATAGTGACTAATAGGACTGCCGGCTGCGCCGCCGGAACCCAGCAAGGTTCGGCAGGAGGGTCGAGGGTAGGGGACGATCCCGCAGCTTGGTCCTGAAGGAAAGGACAACCACATGCCCAACCCAGACCTGCACCCCGCCGCTGAACGTATGAGCCACCTTCTCTCAGCTCTCCCGGACGATGCGATGGGCGCGCCTACCCCTTGCCCCGAACTGCCGGTGGGAGCGCTTATCGACCACGTAGGCGGGTTCGCCAAAGTCTTCACGGCCAGCGCAAGAAAGGAGATCGGTGACCTCACGGCGCAACCCCCCGATCCCAGGGCAGGGAACCTGGAACCCGGCTGGCGCGATCGCGTAGCGGCCGACCTCGCTACGCTCGCCGACGCATGGAATGCACCTGAGGCATGGGAGGGCATGACCCAGGCAGGCGGCCAGGACCTGCCCGCGGCGATGGCGGGACGGATCGCGCTCGATGAGTTGGTCATCCATGGCTGGGACATCGCCCAGGCCACCGGGCAGCCCTTTGACTGCGACGCGGCGGCGCTCACCGAGGTCGAGTCCACCGTGCAGCAAGTGCGCGGCGGCAATGACGGCGAGCTTCCCGGTCTCTTCGGCCCCGTGCTCCTCATCTCCGGTGATGCCTCCGACCTTGACCGGACCCTGAGCCTGACCGGGCGCGATCCCGCCTGGTCACCGAAGTGACCTCCAAGTGCCGCGTATCTGACATCATGAGCGCCATGTCCGAGGGCCGGGTCCGGCCACTATTCGACGCGATGGCTGAGGATGTCACCTGGCGATGGATGGGCGTTAAACAGTGGACTCGCAGCTTCAATGGCAAGCAGACCGTGGTCGGCACGCTCTTCGGAGGGAACGCCGAGACCCTCAGTCCGTCATCCAGCGTCGAGGTTCACTGCATTCATGCTGACGGCGACTTCGTGATAGTGGAGCACACGGGACACAACAAGCTGCCCGACGGTCGCCGCTACGACAACAACTACTGCTGGGTATTTCGATTCCAGAACGGCCTCATTCAAGAGGTCCGCGAGTATATGGATACCCAGCTAGTCACCGAAACCTTCGGAGCTGACAAAAGCTAACTACGCCAGATCATGAAACGGAGCTGGCTTCGAGCCGTTCCGATTCGGCAGGGAGGCGCGCTCCTTACACAAACGAGAGACTGAATTGACGACCGTCGCTGCCTTATGGGGTTCAACTCGGTTTAAACGTCATCTGGGCCGGCTTACGGGGCTGCGGCTGCGGTGCGGGGACTAGCGAACAGCAGCGGGAGGCTGTCACCATGCTTCCTTGATGATGAAGTGTCGTGCTGCGGCTGACACACGGTCCGGCCCTGCGTACGGCCTGATCCCGGCTCACAGCTCTCGTCGTTTCCGCAGGTTACATGCCTGGATCGGCCGGGCGGCCCGGTGCTGCCGCCTCTTTTCGCCTGCGAAATGCGGGCCCGGCCGGCCTTTGCCGTGTTAGCTTGGAGTGGTGATAGATCCCCCGTTCGGGGATGTACCACCACGGGCAGGGACCGAGTCCCCCCTTGAACACCGGAACGTCGGCGAAGAGCACTGCCGCCGTGCTGATGGGGAGACACGGCAGTCGGTCTGCTCAGCGCGGTCGCTGTTCTCAGTGCTGCACAGTATGCCGACAAGCCGAAGCCGTGCCGGGGTCCCCGGCAGGCAAAGCGGCCGATCGCCGGAATTTATGGCGCTTCCCGTGCAGCTCCGGTCCGTGCTATTCCAGGATCAGGAGGATATGCAGGGGTTATCCTCGAACACTTGCTTCTCGTTTGAACCGGACGCGGTCCATGATGCATGCCGGTCCTGGATGGTACGAGAGGCGAACGGGGTTAGCTGGTGGCAGGGTTGGTGATACGGGCCATGAAGAGGGGCTCGCCGGTGGCGGGGGCGGTTACCAGCAGCAGGTAGGGACGGTCGAAGCGGATCTGGGGCGGGAGCACCCGGGCGGAGCTCGGCTGCATGCCGACGGCAGTCGCGGCGGTGGCCACCGTGCCCTTCTCGCCGATGTCCAGGGTGGCCGCGTGCTCGACCAGGCCGATGCAGCAGGCCTGCCGCGACAGGCCGGTGAAGTCCGCCGTTTGGCTGAACGCCACGCCCATGCCGAGCCCGGACAGGATCGGCTTCATGCTCACCTGGGTGGCCACGTTCACCTTCGGGAAGGCGACGCTCCTGGTCAGCAGGCCGGGCTTTGCCGCCGCGAGGCGGGAGGTCATGGCGGTGAGGTCGGTCGCGGCGGGCAGGGCACAGCCGGCCGTTCCGGCCGGCGGCAGCAGGGCTTCCATGGCCACCTTGCCGCCGCGGTACGGGAGCCAGACCGCGGTCCAGCCATTCACGCTGACCGCGCTGTACGGGCCGTTGACCATGAAATGCGCCTGGACCCGCTGCCCGGCAGCGGTGGTGAACGAGTCCGGGACGGTGTCGTTGGGGTCGAATGGCGTCGCCCAGGGCGCGTTCATGTAGAGCGCGTCGGTAAGGACCCAGCCGATGTTCTGCAGGGACCCGGGGTGCAGGAGCTGCGGGATATGCCCCTTGGTGGCGGTGCCGATCGCCTGGTTGATCTCCTGCCTGGCCTTCTCCGGGTCGGTCATGAGCGGCGCCTTGGCCACGCCGGCGTCGTAGCCGGTGGCGACGGCGTTCAGGTAGGTGCTTTTGGTCTGGAGGGTCGGGTCGGCCCACACCTGGTCGCTGGGGCTCAGCGTCACGCCCCGGCCGCCCAGGCGGCGCAGGGCGGCCGAGCGGGACTGCAGGCCTGCTTCGAGCGACTGGCCGCTCGCGGCGGGCAGGTGCAGCACCCCGGCCATGGCGTGCGCGGTGCCGCCGCGGGCGCCGAGATAGGTCATGCCAAGCCCGCTGGCCAGGCTGGACGGTGACATCACCAGGTTGGACTGCGGATTGTCCTTGCACCAGGCACCGAGGACATCCAGGCCCAGGGTGGTGTCCGCGGTCCCGTACGGGCGCGGGTCCGCCTGGGGTTCCCGGGCCGCTACGCCGTGGGCAATGACCGGCGGGGGCGGAGCCGACCCGCATCCGGTGATCAGCAACGCCGCCAGGGCCGCGCCGGCGGCAATCCGCAGTTCGTTCTTCATGTGCATCAGACGGAGCGGGATCCGCAACGGTTGCGGGCGGATGGTTACACTGAGGTCAAGGTTTCTGTAACCGGTGATGGCCCGGTGCGCCGCTAAGCGCCGTATCCATGGAAAGCGAGTGCTGGGACCACCTCATCGCCGCCCCGCTGTGGCCGATGCACGGCGTCAACCTCGGCACGCTGCCGGCCTGCGGGCACTGGACCGGCTGGGACGCCTGCCAGTGGCTGCGGGACCAGCGGTCGGCCGGATCGCGGATCGTCGGGGTCGAGCTGGCCGACGAGGCGGTCCGGCTCGGTGACCTGCCCGCCGCCCGGCTGCGGACCGTGGCGGTACTCGGGCACGAGCGGACGGGCATCCCGGCCGAGGCCGTGGACCTGCTCGACGTGGCCGTGGAGATCCCGATGGTGGGCTCGGGGGCCAGCCTGAACGTGGCGGTGGCCGGGTCGCTGGTGCTGTACCGGCTGGCCGGGCTCATCTGATGCGATCATCGGGGCATGGGAGAGGGCAGGATGACCTGGGCTGAGGTGGCGGGGAGGCGGGCGGGGGCGCGCAGCTACTGGGTGGGCACGACGACGGGGTCCGGGGCTCCGCATGCGGCGCCGGTCTGGGGGGTGGTGACCGGGGAGACGCTGTACCTGTACACCGAGCGGAGCACGGTGAAGGCGCGCAACCTCGCGGCCGACCCGCGGGTCGTCGTCCACCTGGAAAGCGCCGAGGACGTCCTCATCGTGCGCGGCGCCGTCGAGGACCTGGGCCATCCCGCGGCGGTGCCCGCGGTGGTGGCGGCGCTGGCGGAGAAGTACACCAGCCCGCAGGACCGGCAGTACCTACCGGACCACGATCCCGACTTCGACGTGGTGTACGCGGTCAGGCCGCGGTCGGCGCTGGCGTGGCGGCTGGCCGACTACGCCGTCTCGCAACGCCGCTGGACGGCTTTATCGTGAAAGGGCCGGGGGGCACCGAGGCCTGCCGAGCAGATAGAAGGAGCCGTCATGGACAGCGCGGAATTGCGCGACCGGCAGCAGCCGCTCAAGGACGCTTACCGGGAAGACCCGGAGAAGGCGGTGGTCACGCTGCGGGCGCGCGGGCGCCTCGACGACGCCATCTCGTGCTCGGTGGAGACCGGGCGGGCACTCGCCGTGGCGGGGCTGCACCCGGCGACCGGCGGGGACGGCTCGCTGCTGTGCTCGGGCGACATGCTGCTGGAGGCGCTGGTGGCCTGCGCCGGGGTCACGCTGCGGGCGGTGGCCACCTCGCTGAAGATCAACGTGACCGGCGGCACCGTCACGGCCGAGGGCGACCTGGACTTCCGCGGCACGCTGGCGGTGAGCAAGGAGGCGCCGGTCGGGTTCCGGTCCATCCGGCTCGCTTTCCAGCTGGACACCGACGCCAGCGAGGAGCAGGTGCAGACGCTGATCAAGCTGACCGAGCGCTACTGCGTGGTGTACCAGACGCTGGCGCGCCCGGCTGAGCTGAGCGTGTCGGCCAGCACCTGATGACGGTCTGCGATACTCCCGTCTATGGCTCCCCCGATGCTCATCGCCGCCGTAGCCATGGCGCCCGATGCATCAGGGGCCATCACGGTGTCGGCGGAGGGGACCGTGCAGACCTGGGGTGCGGGCGCGGCGGCCACGGTGATCCACGGGGCGGTGCCCACCGACGGCAGCCAGCCGGTGGCGGTCGCCCGGGCCGGCGACCGCGTCCGGGTTCTGTGGGCCGACAACAAGATGATCAGGCTGCACGAGACCGTGCGCAGTGCCCGGCCGCGGGACGCCGAAACCAGCGCCCCGGCACCGGTTCAGGCGCTGGCCCTGTCGCCGGCGGGGGTCCTGACCGCGGTGGCCTGCGCTGACGGAAGCCTGCGGACGATGAACGCCGGCACCGGGGAATTCGGCCCGGAGCTGGCGACCGGGGGCCGGATCGCCCGGGCGGTCGCCGTGGCCTCGGACATCGGCCCGGTCGTCGCCGTCTTTCCCGACGGCAGCGTCCGCCGTTACGACCCCGCCTCGGGGACATCGGACATGATGGGCGCCGGCCCCGGCATCGACCTGGTGGCGGTCACCCCGGACGGTGAGACGGTGATCGCCGCCAAGACCGACGGCGTGCTGTCCCGCCTGGACCTGTCCCCGGCCCAGGCGCCCGGTGACTCCCGGCCCGCGGCCGGCCGTTTCCGGCTGCTCGGGACCGCCATCACCGCGATCGCGGTGGACGGCACCGGCCGCCGGGTGCTGGCCAGCCGGCCCGACGGCACGCTGTGGCTTCACGACCTGGCCGGCGGCCCGGCCACGGAACTCCGCGTATCCGAGGCTTCCCCGGCACCGGGCTCGCCGGACGAGCGGTGGTGGGAGTCCGCGGAAGAAAGCGGCGCGGGTCTGACGGCAGCGTACCGGGCCGAGGTGCCGCCCGTCCGGCGGCCGGATTCCCGGACCGCAGCGCGGCGCGGGGCGTGGCGGTGGCTGCGCCGGCGGAGCTGATCGCGGCCGATCGGCTCCGGATGCTTGAGCTGCTCATCGGGGGGTAGGCGGGGCGGGTGAACCGCCCCCGCCAGGCGCCGGAGGAAGCCGAGATCCGGGCGCAAGAAGAAGTCCGCACCCAGGACGAGGAGTCCAGGGAAGAACAGGCCCCGGATCAGGACCGGATCCAGGAAGCCATGGAGACGGCCGCCGAGGTGGCCGAGAAGACCGGCGGCCTCGGCACGCCCGGACGCCCGGTCAACCGGCGCTCCCCGTTCATGATCGGGATGACCGGCGCGTTCGGCGTGGCGGTGGCCTACGGCATCATCCAGCTGTTCCTCCACGCGCGGTCCGTGCTCATCCTGATCTTCCTGGCGTTCTTCCTCGCGGCCGGCGTGGATCCGCTCGTGGGCTGGCTGGTCCGGCACCGGGTGCCGCGGTGGGGGGCCGTGCTGATCGTCGTCATCGGCGGCATGGGCGTCGTGGGCGGGTTCCTGGCCGCGGCCATCCCGCCGATGGCCAGCGAGGC
>JAICWX010000456.1 GCA_025934635.1 Streptosporangiaceae bacterium
GCCCCACCAGTCCGAGGAGGCGCAGGCCTGCTCTCCATCAAATCTGGCGCCTGCTGCATCCATGCCAGAACGGACGGGAAAAACAGAGGTACCGTTGCAGTGAGTTCATCGGCAACGCACCATTAACGCAACGGGTGCCGCCAGGGCTTATGGCGAGATCAAAGGGGCTGCCATGTACACACCACCACCTCAGGGGGAGCTGCGCAGCGCGGCGCAGCGGAGCCAGGAGCGGTACGCGCACTTGCAAAGCACCGCCGCCCGAGACGCTCAGCTGGGTGTTCAAGGACCCCGTATGCGCGAGCGCATACGGCACTGGTTCCGCCGCCTCACGGGTCGCACGCCCGCGAACTGACCAGGGCCCGTAGGTCTGTCGTAACGCAGTAAATACCGCATTGAGTAGCGCCGGTGCCGTCGTGGCCCCGGATATGTACGATCCGGGGATGAGCGAGTCCTGGGACCCGGCGGCGCCGGGCATCTTGCGGCTGCCCTCGGGTCGGCTGGTGCGTGGCCGTGGCGTCAAGCGGCCGATGCCGGACGGCCCGAGCCCGTCGTTCGGCGTTTACCTGCTCGGCCGGCGGCCGCCGGCCGTCGCCTGGGAATCACGCTGGATCCGGTGGCCGGACTTCCGCCTGCCCGCCGACGAGTCCGAGGTGCTGCCCGCGCTGACCGAAGCCTGGGAGCGCGCCGCAGCCGAACGGGTGGAGATCGCCTGCGCGGGCGGCCACGGGCGCACCGGTACCGCCCTGGCTTGCCTGGCCATCCTCGATGGCGTCCCCGGTACCGACGCCGTCGCGTTCGTCCGGGAGCACTATGACCGGCACGCGGTCGAGACGCCCGCCCAGCGCCGCTATGTCGCCCGCTGGCGAGGAAAACCGTAGGCCAGCGCGAAGCCGACGATATGCAAATATTCCGAACAGCCACGGAACCGCACAATGACCACGATGCGCCGCTGATTCCGGTCAGCTAGTACACTATTCGCCGTCAGCCGCTAAGGCGATGCAATAAGTTATTCCTCTTGTCATTCACTCGTGGGAGCCGAACATGCTGCGCCTTATTGCGGTGATCGCCGCCAGTGCCGCCGCGCTGGCCGGCGGCACGCTGCCCGCATCCGCTGCCGCCGACGGTATTCACACGTTCAGCATTCCGGGGGTTTCCGGCGTCCGCGCCTGGGGTTCGTACCGCGACGCCGGAGCCAAGGTCCGGGTCACGGTTTGCGTCAAGGATGTCATGCGCGGCGTCTACGGTGCCGCCGCAGTAGGACTAGCGTTCGATTCCGGCTTTCAGCGTCACGATAACGTGAGCACCGCCGCCATCGGATACGGCCACGCGAAGTGCCGGGTGATGGTCACGCCGTACACGGGACATCTCGTCGTCGAGGCGCTGTCCGGCAACCAGAACGGCAAGGTCCGCCGGCAAGGCACGCCCAAGCGGATCTACTGACACGTTATCGTGGACATTTACCCCTCATTTTCCGCGGGTTACAGTCCACGATGTTCAAACATTCACGGAATGGCAGACGGAACCTATCCGGCTGTGATCTGCTTACGGCCCCCGCCGCCGACTAGTCCGGTCCGCAGGCTAGGAGCGGGAATGGCCACCGGACCGCTACGCGACGACTTCGGGTCAGTGGCGGTAAGACGCAGCGCCAGCGCCGGGCACATGTGCACCGCCTGCTCCGCGTCCTTTTCCAGCCAGTTGGGCACCGGGATGTTGAGGATGACCGGATAGCCCTGGGCGTCCAGGTGGATGAGCTCGGGCACCAGGTGCGCGCAGAGGCCGTGGCCCTGGCAGCGCGTCCAGTCCACCACGAGCCGCTGCTGCGTTTCCTGCTCGGGACCGGTGGGCAGCGGCAGGATGCCGCGGACCGGGCGCCCACAGGAGGAATGGAAGACGTGCGCCGCGAGGTCCTCGGTGAACACGTCGAGCGCCGAGAGCACGAACCTGGTCACCCCGTCAGGGTGAGAGCAGGCGCCGCGTCCGGCGACGGCGGCGGCGGAGCGCCTGGCCACGTCGAGCGCCTCGATCCCCCCCGAGCCGTCGATGAGCGCCGCTAGCGCCCGCGCGATGGAGGGCAGCCCGAGCTTGCAGGGTCCGCACTGGCCGGCCGACTCCCCGGCCAGGTAGCTCGCGATCCGTGACACCTCGCCGAGCGGGCAGGTGCCGTCACCGAGCGGGAGGACGATTCCCGAGCCGAGCGTGCCGCCGACGGCGGCCAGGCCCTCCCGGGAGACCGGAACGACATAGGCCGTGCCGGCCGGCAGCCACATGCCGTGGTAACCGCCGACCAGGACGCCGTCGCCCGCCGGGGCCTGGCAGATGTCCAGGACCGCAGCCAGCGGGACCCCGGTAGGCACCTCGACCACGGCCGGGTTCGCGGCAGAACCGCCCACGCTGAGCAGGACCGTCCCGGGCTCTTCCGGCATGCCGACCGCGGCGAAACGCTCCGGGCCGAGCAGGGCGAGCACCGCCAGCTGGGCGAACGTGCCCGCGTTGGACAGCAGCGTAGGCAGGTCGGCCACGCCGGATTCGGCGGCGAGCACCTTGCGACCCGGCGGGATAGGCCGCTTGCCGTTGATACCGCGGACCAGGGCGCCGGATTCGCCGGAGATGAACCGTTCGGGCATCTGGACCACCCGGGCCAGCTTGCGCAGGCCCGGTTCCGCCTCGATCGCCGCCTCCACCGACCGGTTCGCCAGCTCGTTGCCCGCGACGCCGACGATGATCTCGTCGGCCCCGATGGCCTCGGCGACCAGCGCGGCTCCGCTGAGGACGAGGTAGGGCGAGCGGATCATGAGCATCTTGTCCTTGACGCTGCCCGGCTCGCCCTCGGTGCCGTTGACCACCACGACCGGCGGGCAGTCGGCCTCCTCGGCGTTCTGCACCACCGCGCTGAGCTTGCGCGCGAAGGGGAACGCCGCCCCGCCCTGGCCGCGCAGATCGACCTGCTCGGCTATCGCGATCAGCTCGTCGGCGGTGAGGCGGGGCAGCGGACCGAAAATGTCGCGGTGGGCTTCGAGGTCGAGCCGGGGCATCCGGTCGAGCCCGGCGGTCAGCCGGGCCGCTCCGATCCTCATGATCGCGGGTGCGTCAACGCCCTTGACCGCGCTCATTCCCACTCGCTACCTCCGGTCGGCCCGGGTATATCGCGATACCTCGGGTCGGTTGCCTTAGCCCGGTGTGACGGGCGGCTCGCGGTCCTGGGCGGTGCGCCGGTGCGGAGCCCGGTCGCCGGGTCGGCGGCCGGACGGCCGTGCCGGGGCCCGGATCCCGGAGATCCCGTCCGTCCCGCGACCGGCCGGGGCGTCGGGCCGCCGTTGCCCAGCCGGGGCAACGGGCCGGTGTCCGGTCGCGGCCCCGGACCAGCGTCCGGGCGCGGCATCGGCCCCGTGCCGAGCCGGGGCATCGAGCCGGTATCGGCCCGTGACGCCCGCCCGCGGCCGGCCTGAGGTACCGGGCCGGCGCCGTGACGCGGCGGCTGACCCCCGCCAGCCCGCGGCACCGGGCCTGTGTCCGGACGTGGCCTCGGACCGGTATCCACCCGGGGAACCGGCCCGGTGTCCAGGCGCGGCATCGGGCCCGTACCCGTCCGTGGCGGCGGCCCTGATTCGACCCGCGGCATCGGACCCGTACCCGCGCGGGACATCGGTCCCGTCCCGTGACGCGGCGGCTGACCGCCGCCGGTCCGCGGCATCGGCCCGGTGTCCGGACGCGGCCTCGGACCGGTATCCACCCGGGGAATCGGCCCGGTGTCCGGTCGCGGCCTCGGACCGCTGCCGAGCTGAGGCTGCGGTCCCGAAGCCCGGTCACCCGGGCGCGGCGGCGGCGGGGGCAGGGCCGCCCGCGGCCGGGCGGACTCCATCGAGCCCGGCCACGGCGCCGTTCGGCCATCGAGGGCACTGCGATCCGGATAGTCCGAGGGATACGGCGACAAGGGCTGCGCCTGGCGGCCTCGCGGCCCGTACGGATAGGAGGACAACTCGTCCTGGGGTACGTCACCGTGTCCCCGCGGCGCGCCTTCGAACCGGGGCGGGCCGTCGTACCCGGGCTCGTACCGCGGCTGCCGGGCCGGGCTGGCCAGCGCGGGCCGGCCCTGCTCCGCGTTCACGTAGGGACGGCCCTGGGCGTCGTCACTCCACGGCGGCGCGCCCAGCGGCATGAAGCCGAGGTCGCCGTAGGCGTCCGGAGCCATGCCATAGGCGTCCGGCGCGGCGCCGTAAGGATCGGGAGCCACCGGGGACCCGGCATAAGCCGGGTCTGACCAGTGAACCGGAGCCGGTCCCAGCGCGGGAAACGGACTGGAAGCCGGAGACCGGTCCGGCACCGGAAGCGCGGTGGCGGTCCATGAGCCGGAGCCGTAGGCTCCGCTCACATCGAGGCGGCCGGCACCGAGGGCACCCGTGCCATAGCCGCCGGCGCCCGGGCCGCCCGGCAGCATCTGGGTGGCGCCGCCCATCTGGGCGTGCGCCATGGCCAGGGCCGCGGCCCGCATCGGGGCCGAGCTGGCCGCGCCGGCCCGGTCGACGCTCGGCGACGAGCTCAGGGTTTCCTTCGGCCGCAGCGAGATGGCCAGGAACCTGACCGCCAGGCCGAGCGCGGTCACCGCGATCGCGAACCCGTAGCTCCAGTCGACGTACGGCTTGGCTGCCCGTCCGCCGAGCAGGCCGTGCAGGACCGCGAAGACGAAGGCCACGTACGAGCTGTAGTGAATAGCCCGCCAGCGCCATGCATTACCGTCTGCAGTGAACCGCTTACGGAGAACACTCGTTACCACGAGCAGGAGGATCAGATCCGAGGCGATCGTGCCGAGGCCGATATAAAAAGTCCGGTACGGCGACAGGAAAGGCACCACCGCGTCGATGACATGCGATCGCTGGGCCAGGATCTCGGTCACGATGTGGATGACGAGAAAGGCCAGCGTGCCGAACGAGAAGGCACGGTGAACGGCCTGCGCCATCACCCGATGGCCCGGCGTCATGACGATCCGGTCGGTGGCTAGCAGGCCGAGCAGCACCGAGCCGGTCAGCCCGACCAGCGCGAGCACCCCGGCGTAATAGAGCATGAAGTGCTGCGTGGCCGCATCGATGACATGACCGGCTTTGGTCAGCGCCAGCACGGATACCAGTACGGCAAGGGCGGCGACCGAAACTGCGACGGTCTTCCCCATGTGATCGCCAGTCGCTCTCTGTGTCCCCGAGTGCACACCCTGACGACCGCGTGAACGGCCTACGGTCGTTGGCACGCGTAACCTCCTCAGGATCGTGAAAAACGAGAGAAGACCAATTGCGACACCTAGAACGCTGGCTGTAATCCCTAGTCCGGTTGCTTGTGGCCTAGCGACTATATCAGCGGAAATAACGCTTCGGCGGCAAAATGATCTACGAACGATTTCGGGCGGGCGAGACAACCGCTAAGCCAGCCTGGAACGGCGGCGCCTTGGGCCCCCTACGACGGGGACCGGCGGCCGGCGCATGCCCAGCGACCAGCACCGCCACGAGACGATCACGTCCGCCGGAGAGCGGCGGCCATGACCCCGCAGGGCAGGTCATCCTGGGCTGGAGCACCCGTGGGCCAGCAGGAGTGTTGCGATTTCCCAGCACGTCCCTCCTTCGCGCTACCCCGGCTCCGCATCTGTTATACCGTCCGCAACCGCAGCAGATCTGCCAAACCGGCAAGGTCCCTGCTTACGGAACTCTTCCTCCCGTACACCTCTGCGTAGGCACAAATGTCTAC
>JAICWX010000454.1 GCA_025934635.1 Streptosporangiaceae bacterium
GAACGGAAGCCTCACCTGTCCCCCAACCCCGCAGCACAAGGGGAAACAGCCGGGAACACCACTCCCCGGCACCACCACAAGTCACAGTACGTGCTCGCCTAACCACGGCTCCATCTAAAGGAGCCGCACCCATGGAGCATCAATGTCGTGGTGGCGACATCGATGGAGCATCGATGTCGTTGCCGGGGCCGGGTGCGGGCGGTGGCGGGTGACGGGTGACGTCTGTGGTGCGAATGCGAACGGTGAGATGCGGGATCGGCGGCCGCGGGCGGGCGGGCGGTCTGGCTAGGTGCGGTGGCGGATGGGGATGGGGATGCGGACTGAGGCCGGGAACGCTGGTGACGGCGGGGCAGGTCGCGTATGTAGCAGGTCCCGTATGTAGCAGGTCCCGTATGTAGCAGGTCCCGTACGTAGCAGGTCCCGTACGTAGCAGGTCCCGTACGTAGCAGGTCCGGCACGTAGCAGGTCGGCACATAGCAAGTCCCGGCCGCCTGCCAGGGGCGGCGGCCGGGACCGGGTCGTGCGTATCCGTGCGGTTAGTTGAAGGTGCTGCCGGCGTCCTGGCCGCCGATGCTGGCGTTGGAGCCGTTGTCGTCCTTGAAGCCCGACGTCCACTGGGACCAGGAGAGAGTGTCGCCCAGGGCGAAATTGTCGAAGCTCCACGGGCCGGTGTACGTGTTGGACTTGAACACGTTGCCCTGGTGGCTGGAGATATTGACCGGGACCACCCAGGCCGTATACGGCTTGGTCGAGCCGTACTGGCTGAACACGCCGTTGAAGCCGCAGCCGCGGGCCGCCGTGCAGGCCGAGCCGATGCTGGCCGGGTTGAGGTGGAAGGCGTTGCCCGAGACGATCACGTTCTGCGTCTTCCAGCGGCACAGGTCGAAGTAATCCGGGTTGGCGCTGGCCTGGTTCGCGGCCGAGTTAGCCAGCGCCGACTTGCACGCGGACTGCTTGGCCGAGGAACTGCCCAGGGTGCAGGCGTCGTCGTAACCGTCGCTGCAGAAGCGGTTGGCGTTCTCCCACAGGATCACGCCGCTCCAGTTGTCGGTGAAGGTGTTGTCCTGGATCGCCAGCGTGCTGTAGCCGAAGCTGCTGGGCACCCGGCTGTCGCCACCCGACTCGGAGATGAAGACGGCGGCGTCAGGGAACCCGCTGTCGGCCGCGCCGATTCGCCAGGCGTTGTCGGCGAAGGTGTTGCCCTTGATGAGGGCGTTGTAGCTGATCTCGTAGACCAGCGCGTTGTCGTCGTTGGCGGCGAAGTAGTTGCCCTCGATGTCGAAGCCGTCGTTGTTGGTGTCGGCCCAGATGCCGACGCTGTAGTTGTCGTGGACGTAGTTGCCCTTGACGGTCACGTTCTGGGCCTCCCAGAACTTGCCGCCGCCGCTGCAACCGCAGCCGTCGAACTGGCCCGCCCCGGCGCACCCGGCCGGCGTCGTGACCGGGAACTTGCTGGACTTCTCCCAGTTGCACGTGTTGTTGTAGGAGATCTCGTTGTTGCTGAGCACGATGTCCTGCGGGCCGCCGGTCACCGCGGACTGCTGCGGGTCGCCCGGATTCTGGTACGCGTTGAACGCGTACTGGCCGTTGGCGGCCAGGCAGTCGTGATCGATCGTGTTACCCGAGCCGACCATCATCGCGGCCCCGGGCACGTTGTTCTTGATCGTGCTGTGCGCGATCGTCCAGCCGTCGTCGGAGTTGGTGTTGACCGCGCCCTGGCTGCCCGGCGGCGAGAAGTTCTCGATGGTCAGGTACTCGATGGTGACGCCGGTGTCGCTGGTGTCGTTGCCGACGAACGCGAAGTCGTTCTGGCGGTAACCGGACGATCCCGGGTTGGTGCCGGAGATGACCGCGCCCGGGGCACCGATGAAGGTGTCGTTCTTGCCCGGGTTGATCTGCGCGAACTCGCCGCTGCCGAGGTAGTGCGTACCCGGGGCGAACCAGTACGTGGTGTTACCGGGCAGCTGGTCGCCGAACAGGCTGGCGTTGTTCCCGGCCGGGACGGTGACCGCGCCGGCGGGCGCGGAGGCCGGGCCGGACAGGACGCTCGCGTTATTGCACACCGCGGCCGTGACCCCGGGCGGCGGCGGGGTCGAGGGTGGCGCCGAGGTCGGATCGCCCGGTGAGGGGGAGGCTGAGGTAGGCGTCGGAGCGGGCGTGGCCGTCTTGGTCGGCTTCACCGTCGGCGTGACGGTGGGCTTGGCCGTCGCCGAGCCGGGCCCCGATCCGGTGGGAGTCGGATGCGGTTTAGGGCACCGCTTATGCCGATGGCACGACGCGGACTGATTATTGGCCGACTGCGTGAAGCTCAGGCCGTGGGACACCGAGGCGAGCATTTGGCGCGGCGCCGGGGAAAAAGAGAGGGCCACGAGGCCGAGTGCCGCAATTGGCAGTATGAACACCAGCGGTCGCCGGGTGCGCCCCCGGTTCCGGGATCGGTGCCTAGGTCGTGTCATGTCACGATACGGTATATCTTCGCAGGCCAGAGCGTCCTGATATTTCCCCTTTATCGTTCCGACATCGGCCAGTGATGGCCTCGCGGCACCCTTGCCAGAGCCTCGGTGCACCATGGGAAGCCTTGGAAAATAAGGAAATCTGGCCCGTTCCGCGATCCGCGGACGGCGGCTGGGGTGGTGAAATTGCCGTCCGCATGTAATGTCGCGTTAATGTCTTGCCGGGCCTATCTCGGGCACCGTGCCGGATTTGTTACTCATCGGCCGGTAACGTCACCGGCGTAGCCGGTTGGCCCGACTAGGGCGATCCGGGGCCGGGGCCGCGGCTCAGCTGATCAGGTCGGTGGCCATCTCCAGGACGATGGCCCGGAGCTTGTCCCGGTCGTCCACCTGATCCAGGAAGAACATGCACGTCGCGCCCGCCGACAGCACGGCGGTGGTGGCGCGGACCCGGTCGCGCAGCGGGGCGTCGGGGCCCACGAGCACGTCGACCAGCGCGTCGAGCCGGACACGGACCCGCGCGAAGCGCTCCTTGCCGGCCTCCATGGACTGCACCGAGGCGCGATTCTGCTCGAGGAAGCGGAAGACCGCGTTACTGGCCAGCACGATGCCGACGTACCGGTCGAGGAGCTCGCGGCGGGTCTCGTCGTCGTGCGGGCGGTCCTTGGCCCAGTCCAGGAGGGCGTCCAGCTCGGCGAAGTAGTCGTCGGTGAAGCTGTGGACGATGTCTTCCTTGGACTTGAAGTGGTAGTAGAGGGCGGCCTTGGTCACGCCCAGCCGCTCGGCTATCTCGCGCAGGGACGTCTTCTCGTACCCCTGCTCGGCGAAGAGCTCGAGCGCCACCTTCTGCACACGCGACCGGGTACCGGTCCGCGGTGTGGACCCCGTGCCGTGCATGTCCGTTTCGCATCCCTAGACGGAGCCGGGGCCATCATTTTTACTTGACGGCCGGTAAGTAACGCCTTTAGCATAGTGACTTGCCGGCCGGTAAGTCAACGACACACCGAGCCGAGGCGGACGGGAACGGCGGACAGTCTCGCGCGGGGAATCCTCGCAAGCCGAGGCGATGTTCCCGCGAGCCAAAGGGCGCCGGCGCTGTCTGGACTGAGGAGCGAGGAGCTTGCGACGAGCGACGAGGGAAGGCAGCGCCTCAAGGGCGCCCGGCGGCGAGCGGGGCTAGCGGAGCGAGTGAGACAAAGAAAGGGAGCTGGGGTGGCGGAACCACAGGACCGTGCAGGAACTGAACCGGGCGGGAGCGACCCGGGGCCTGGCGGCGCGGGGGCAGTGAGCGCCGGGCCGGCCGCGGGCGGGACGTTCCTCGCGCCGCGCGAGGTCATGATCGTGCTGCCCGGGCTGCTGATGGCCATCTTGCTGGCCATGCTGGACAACCTGATCGTGAGCACCGCGCTGCCGCGGATCGTCGGTGACCTCGGCGGGGTCGCGCACCTGTCCTGGGTGGTCACGGCCTACATCCTGGCCTCGACGATCACCACGCCGTTCTACGGCAAGCTCGGCGACATGTACGGGCGGAAATCGTTCTTCATCGCCGCGATCGTGATCTTCCTGGCCGGGTCGGCGCTGTCCGGCCTGTCCCAGAGCATGGCCGAGCTGATCGCGTTCCGCGCCATCCAGGGCCTGGGCGCGGGCGGCCTGATGGTCGGCGCGATGGCGACGCTGGGCGACATCGTGGCGCCCCGCGAGCGCGGCAAGTACATGAGCTACATGATGGTGGTCATGATGCTCGCCACCATCGGCGGGCCGCTGCTCGGCGGGTTCATCACCACCTCATTCTCCTGGCGCTGGATCTTCTACATCAACATCCCGCTGGGCGGCGCGGCGCTGATCTACCTGCTCGCCGTCCTGCACGTGCCCACCCATAAGGTCAGCCACAAGGTCGACTACCTGGGCGGGACGCTGCTCGGCGTGGCCGCGACCGCGCTCATCCTGCTGGCCACCTGGGGTGGGACGCAGTACGCGTGGGGCTCGATGACGATCATCGGGCTCGCCCTGGTCGCCGTGGCGACCGCCGCCGGGTTCCTGTACGTGGAGAGCCGGGCCGCGGAGCCGATGCTGCCGCTGCACGTCTTCCGCAACCGGAACTTCTCCCTGGCCATGGCCATGACCTTCCTCACCGGACTGGCCATGTTCGGCGCGATGACGTTCCTGCCGCTGTTCCAGCAGACGGTCCAGGGCAAGTCGCCGACGGTCAGCGGGCTGATGCTGACCCCGATGATGCTCGGCGTGACGGTCACCTCGATCGTGGCCGGGCAGGTCACCACCAGGACCGGCCGGTACAAGGCATTCCCGATCATCGGCGGCGCCATCATGACGGCCGGCCTGTACCTGCTCACCGGCCTGGGGATCGGCACCTCGCTGCTCACCTCGGCGCTGTTCTACGTCGTCCTCGGCCTCGGCATGGGCTTCCTCATGCAGATGGTCTCGCTGATCGGGCAGAACAGCGTGGAGCAGCGGGACATGGGCGTGGCCAGCAGCGCCCGGATGTTCTTCCAGCAGATCGGCGGGTCGCTGGGGGTGGCCGCGTTCGGCGCCCTGTTCGCCCGGCAGCTCACCTCCTCGCTCGCCAGCGCGTCGGGCGGCGTGCACATCAGCGCCAGCGGCGGCCAGCTCGACCCGGCCACGGTCAACTCGCTGCCCGCCCCGGTCCGGCACGACGTGTTCGTCGCGATCTCGCAGGCGATCGAGCACGTCTTCATCTATGCAGTTCCGGCCGCGGTCATCATCTTCGTGCTGGCCTGGTTCATCAAGGAAGTGCCGCTGCGCGGCCGGGCCCCCGCGGCCGAGGCCGCCAGCCAGGAGCCGGAGCTGGTGTCCTGACCGGCGCGACAACCCCGCCGTAACGAGAACGGGCCGCGATGGCTTATCGCGGCCCGTTCGGGTTATTGAAAGATCTTGACCTTTACGCGCCCACGTAGGGGACGGCGTCGAGGATCTCGACCGAGTTGGCGCGGCCGTTCGGCATCGAGTAGGTGGCCTTCTCGCCCACCTTCTTGCCCATGATGGCGGCGCCCAGCGGCGACTTGGGCGAGTAGACGTCGATCGGCGATCCGCTCTCCTCGCGGGAGGCGAGCAGGAACGTCACTTCCTCGTCGTCCTTGACGAACCGGACGGTGACCGTCATCCCGGGACCCACCACGCCGTCGGTGCGGGCCGGGGCGCCGACCCGGGCGTTCTCCAGGATGTGCTGGAGGAGGATGATGCGCGCCTCGATCTGGCCCTGCTCGTCCTTGGCCGCGTGATACCCGCCGTTCTCCTTCAGGTCGCCCTCGTCGCGGGCCGCCTCGATCTTCTTCGCGATATCGACGCGCCCC
>JAICWX010000284.1 GCA_025934635.1 Streptosporangiaceae bacterium
GGCTGGAACGTGATCAAGGTGATCTGGGGCAGCGCCTGGGACCCGCTGATCGCGCGGGACTCCAGCGGGATCCTGCTCAAGCGGATGGAAGAAGCCGTCGACGGCGAGTACCAGGACTTCAAGTCCAAGAACGGCGCGTACGTCCGGGAGGAGTTCTTCGGCGTGTACCCCGAGCTGGCCGAGATGGTCGCGGGCATGACCGACGACGAGATCTGGGCGCTGAACCGCGGCGGTCACGACCCGGTCAAGGTCCACGCGGCCTACGCGGCCGCGGTGCGGCACACCGGCCAGCCCACGGTCATCCTGGCCAAGACGATCAAGGGCTACGGGATGGGCGAGTCCGGCGAGGGCCAGAACATCACCCACCAGCAGAAGCACATGGCTGACACGTCCCTGGTCAAGTTCCGGGACCGGTTCAACCTGCCGCTGACCGACGAGCAGCTGGCGGGCATGCCGTTCCTGCGCTTCGACGAGGACAGCGAGGAGCTGGCCTACCTGCGCGAGCGGCGGACCGCGCTGGGCGGCTACCTGCCGTCGCGGCGGCAGAAGTCGACCGAGTCGCTCCCGGTGCCCGAGCTGTCCGCGTTCGGCGGCCAGCTGGGCGGCACGCCCGGCCGCCAGATCTCCACCACGATGGCGTTCGTCCGGATCCTGAACACGCTGCTGCGGGACAAGGCCATCGGGCCGCGGGTGGTGCCGATCGTGCCGGACGAGTCCAGGACGTTCGGCATGGAGGGGATGTTCCGGCAGTTCGGCATCTTCAGCCAGGCCGGCCAGCTGTACCAGCCGGAGGACGCCAACCAGCTGATGTACTACCGGGAGGCGCCGGACGGCCAGATGCTGCAGGAGGGCATCAACGAGGCCGGCGGGATGGCGTCCTGGATCGCCGCGGCCACCGCCTACAGCACCAGCGACATCCCGATGATCCCGTTCTACATCTTCTACTCGATGTTCGGCTTCCAGCGGGTGATGGACCTGATCTGGGCGGCCGGGGACTCGCGGGCGCGGGGATTCCTGCTCGGCGGGACGGCCGGCCGGACCACGCTGAACGGCGAGGGACTACAGCACGAGGACGGGCACAGCCACCTGCTCGCCTCGGTCGTGCCGAACTGCGTGTCCTACGACCCGACGTACTCCTACGAGGTCGCGGTCATCGTCCACGACGGGCTGCGGCGGATGCTGGCCGAGCAGGAGGACGTGTTCTTCTACCTCACGCTGATGAACGAGAACTACGAGCACCCGCCGCTGCCCGAGGGGGCCGAGGCGGGCATCTTGAAGGGCATGTACCTGCTGCGTTCTGCTGACCGTGACGGGCCGCGGGTGCAGCTGCTGGGGAGCGGGACGATCCTGCGCGAGGTGCAGGCGGCCGCGGACCTGCTGGCGCAGGACTACGGGGTCGGCTGCGACGTGTGGAGCGCGACCAGCTTCACCGAGCTGCGCCGGGACGGGCTCGCGGCCGAGCGGCACAACATGCTGCACCCGGGCGCGGAGCCGCGGCGCAGCTACGTCGAGGAGTGCCTGGCCAGCCGCCCGGCCGGGCCGGTCATCGCGGCGACCGACTACGTCCGCTCCTACGCCGACCAGATCCGCGCCTTCGTGCCCGGCCCGTACCGGGTGCTGGGGACCGACGGCTACGGGCGCTCGGACTACCGGCGCAACCTGCGCCGCTTCTTCGAAGTCGACCGGCACTACGTCGCCCTGGCCGCGCTGACGGCGCTGGCCGGGCAGGGGGTGATCGCCGCGGACCGGGTGGCCGACGCGATCGCCCGGTACGGCATCAACCCCGACACCCCCGACCCGTCGCGAGCCTGAAGGAGCAGCCATGACTGAGGTCAGCGTGCCCGATCTCGGCGACTTCGGCGACGTGCCGGTCATCGAGATCCATGTCGCCCCGGGCGACGTGGTGCACAACGAGGACCCGCTGGTCACCCTGGAGTCCGACAAGGCCACCATGGACATCCCGTCCCCCGGCGCGGGCACCGTCCGCGAGCTGCGGGTCAAGGTCGGCGACCTGGTCAGCCGCGGGTCGGCCCTGCTGACCCTCGACCCCGAGGGGACCGCGGTCGAGCCGCCGCCGCTGACCGACCAGCAGGAGCCGCCCACGCTGGCCGCGCCCGACCCGGTGGCGGCCGCGCGCGAGCCGGCCGAGCGTTCCGTCGCGGAGGCGCTGCCCGCCGCGACCGCGCTTCCCGCCGCGGCCGCTCCCGGCGCCCCGGCCACAGCCGCCCCGGTGGCTGCCCAGACTCCCAGTACGGTACCGGACGGTACTGCGACGGGCGGGGCGGGCGAGGCAGAAGGCGGATGGGCGCCCGCTGGATTTGACGGAGCGCACGCGAGTCCGGGGGTGCGGCGGCTGGCGCGGGAGCTCGGGCTGGACCTGACCGGGATGACGGGGACCGGGCCCAAGGGGCGGATCACCAAGGAGGACGTGATCGCGGGCGTGCGCGGGACGGCGGCGCCCGCGGCGGACGGGGCGGCGGGTCAGGCGGCCGTGGCGGGCGCCGGCATCCCGGAAGTGCCGGCGCAGGACTTCTCGAAGTTCGGGCCGGTGGAGGTCAAGCCGCTGACCCGGATCCAGCGGCTGTCCGGGCCGGCGCTGCACCGGTCCTGGCTCAACGTCCCGCACGTCACCCACGACGACGAGGCCGACATCACCGACCTGGACGCCTACCGCCGCGAGCTGGACACGGCGGCCAAGGCGGAGGGCTACCGGGTGACGCTGCTGGCCTTCCTGATCAAGGCCAGCGTCTCCGCCCTGCGCGAGTACCCCAAGTTCAACAGCTCGCTCACGCCGGAGAAGGACGCGCTGGTCTACAAGGGCTACTATCACCTCGGCGTGGCCGTGGACACCCCCGAGGGCCTGGTCGTGCCGGTGATCCGCGACGTGGACCGCAAGGGCGTCCGGGAGCTGAGCCGCGAGCTCGGCGCCGTCTCGGCCCGGGCCCGGGAGGGCAAGCTGGCCCCGGCCGACCTGCAGGGCGCCAGCTTCACCATCTCCAGCCTGGGCGGCATCGGCGGGACGAGCTTCACGCCGATCGTCAACGCCCCCGAGGTGGCGATCCTGGGCGTGGTCCGGTCCAAGCTGGCCCCGGTCTGGGACGGGGAGGCGTTCGTGCCGCGGCTGATGCTGCCGCTGTCGCTGTCCTACGACCACCGGGTCATCGACGGGGCGCTGGCCGCCCGGTTCGCCCGGTACCTGTGCGAGGTCCTGGGGGACATCCGCCGTCTCGTGCTCTGACCACCGGAGGCAGAACATGGCTGATCACACCGCGGAAGTCCTCGTGCTCGGCGCGGGGCCGGGTGGTTACACGGCCGCGTTCCGGGCCGCCGACCTGGGCAAGCAGGTCGTGCTGGTGGACCGGGAGCCGACGCTCGGCGGGGTCTGCCTCAACGTCGGCTGCATCCCGTCGAAGGCCCTGCTGCACGCGGCCAAGGTGATCGCGGAGGCTAGGGAGATGGGCGGGAACGGCATCTCGTTCGGTCCGCCTGATCTTGATCTTGACCGGCTGCGGGCGTGGAAGGACTCGGTGATCGCCCGGCTCACCGGCGGGCTGGGCAGCCTGGCCAAGCAGCGGAAGGTGACGGCGATCCGGGGGTACGGGCGGTTGACCGGGCCGCACGAGCTGCGGGTCGAGCTGGCCGGGGGCGGCGCGGCCACCGTCGGCTTCGAGCAGGCGATCATCGCGACCGGCTCGTCGGCGGTGCGGCTGCCGTTCCTCCCGCACGACCCGCGGGTCATCGACTCCACCGGCGCGCTCGAGCTCGGCGAGATCCCCGGGCGGCTGCTGGTCATCGGGGGCGGGATCATCGGGCTGGAGATGGCCACCGTGTACCACGAGCTGGGTGCGAAGGTCACCGTGGTCGAGCTGCTCGACCAGCTCATCCCGGGCGCCGACCGGGACCTGGTCGCCCCGCTGGCCAAGCGGGTGGGGCGGCAGTACGAGAACGTGTTCCTGAAGACGCAGGTGACCGGGGTGCAGGCGACGCCGGAGGGGCTGGTCGCCTCGTTCGAGGGGGCGAAGGCGCCGGCGACCGACACGTTCGACCGGATCCTGGTGGCGGTCGGCCGCCGGCCGAACGGAGCCATCATCGACGCCGAACGGGCGGGCGTTACCGTTGATCCGGCTGGCTTCATCGGGGTCAGTAAGCAGCTGCGGACCAACGTGCCGCACATCTTCGCCATCGGCGACGTGGTGGGGCCGCCGATGCTGGCGCACAAGGCCATGCACGAGGCGAAGGTCGCGGCCGAGGTGATCGCGGGCAAGAACAGCTTCTTCGACGTCCGGGCCATCCCGTCGGTGGCCTATACCGACCCCGAGGTGGCCTGGGCCGGTGTCACCGAGAACGAGGCGCGCGCGGCCGGCGTCGGGTACGGCAAGGGGGTGTTCCCGTGGGCGGCCAGCGGCCGGTCGCTCAGCCTGGGACGTTCGGAGGGGATGACGAAGGTGCTGTTCGACGAGGCGAGCGGCCGGGTCATCGGCTGCGGCATCGTCGGCCCGTCGGCCGGCGACCTCATCTCCGAGGCGGTGCTGGCCATCGAGATGGGCGCCGACGCGGCCGACATCGGGCTGACCGTGCACCCGCACCCGACGCTGTCCGAGACGGTGGCCATGGCGGCGGAGGCATTCGAGGGCACGATCACCGACCTGTACCTCCCCCGGCGGCCGGAGGCCTTCCGTGGGGGCCGGCCTGGATTTGTTTGATTGTGTGAGTTTTAATCGGTAGATGCCTCTCCGTCGTTTGCCTGTGGTTTCTGCCGTGTCGGCGCTGGCCGCGGTACTGCTGGCACTGCCCGCGCTCCCGGCGGGAGCGCACGCGGCCGCTCCGGCCGGTCACTCCGGGGCCCTGGCGGCGGGGTCGGGGGGCGCGGTGGCGTCGATGGACGTGGGGGCCAGCCAGGCGGGGATCGACGTGCTGAAGCGCGGCGGCAACGCGGTCGACGCGGCGGTGGCCACGGCCAGCGCGCTCGGCGTGACGATCCCGTTCGTGGCCGGCCCCGGCGGCGGCGGGTTCATGGTGATCTACCTGGCCAGGACGCACCAGGTGGTGACCATCGACGGGCGGGAGAACTGCCCGGCCGCGTGCACGCCGACGATGTTCATCGACCCGGCGACCGGGCAGCCGCTCGGCTACGACGACGCCTCGGACCAGCCGCTGGCCACCGGCGTGCCGTCGATGGTGGCGACCTGGGCCAAGGCACTCAAGCTGTACGGGCGCAAGTCGCTGGCCGCCGACCTGCAGCCGGCCATCGCGGTGGCGCAGCACGGGTTCCGGGTCAACCCGGACTTCGTGCAGCTCACCCAGTCGGACCTGCCTGAGCTGCAGGCCTACCCGGCCAGCCGCAAGCTGCTGCTGACCTCGTCCGGGCAGCCCCGGCCGGTGGGCACGCTGCTGCGCAACCCGGACCTGGCCAGGACCTACCGGCTGCTGGCCCGCTACGGCCCCTCGTACCTGTACGACGGGCCGCTGGGCAAGGCCATCGTGCAGGCCGACGACCACCCGGTGCTGACGCCCGGGCAGAAGGTGGTCCGGCTGCCCGGCATCATGACCACGGCCGACCTGCGTGCCTACCAGGCCCTGGTCCGGGCGCCGACCCACGTGCGCTACCGCGGCCTGGACATCTACAGCATGGCGCCCCCGTCGAGCAGCGGGACCACGGTCGGCGAGGCGCTGAACATCCTGAGCGGGTACAACCTGGCGGCCGAGCCGCGGGCCACGGCGCTGTTCCACTACCTGGAGGCGTCCCGGCTGTCCTACGCCGACCGCAACGCCTACGTCGGCGATCCCCGGTATGTCAGCGTGCCGGTGTCCGGGCTGCTGAACCCGAAGTTCGCGGCGACCCGGCGCTGCCTGATCGGTTCTACGGCGCTGACCTCGCCGGTGGCGCCGGGTAACCCGCATCCGCCGTACGCCGGCTGCTCGTCGCAGAGTGCTCCGGCGGTGGCGCCGGAGGGCGGCCACACCAACAACATCGTCACCACGGACAAGTGGGGCGACATCGTGGCCTACACCAACACCATCAACTTCTTCGGCGGCAGCGGGCAGGTCGTGCCCGGCTACGGGTTCCTGCTGAACAACGAGATGACCGACTTCGACTTCGCTCCGCCGTCGGCGGGCGTCGCCGATCCCAACCTGCCGGCCGGCGGCAAGCAGCCGCGGTCCAGCATGGGCCCGGTGATCGCGTTCCGGAATGGTGCGCCGGTCTTCAGCGTGGGCGCGGCCGGCGGGTCCACCATCATCACGACGATCCTGCAGATCATCATGAACCACGTGGACTTCGGCCTGTCGTTGCCGGCGGCGCTGGCAGCGCCGCGGGTGAGCCAGACCAACTCGGCGACCTCGCTGGCCGAGCCGCTCTTCTACAACAGTGCCCTGGCTAAGGAGCTGACCAGCAAGTTCGGTGAGAAGTTCAAGCTGGCGACCGGGCCGATCGTGCCGCTGGACAACTACCCGGGTGACGCGACCGCGCTGCAGGTCCTCGGGCACGGGCGGGCCGAGGCCATCGCCGAGCCGGTCCGGCTGGGCGGCGGCAGCGCGCTGGTGGTGCACCCCGGGTCGTTACCTTCCGGCTGCCCCGTACCCTAGGGCAGCATGGCCAGTCGTGAGCTCGTCGTCCTGGGCACGGCCAGCCAGGCACCGACCAGGCGCCGTAACCACAACGGCTATTTCCTGCGCTGGGACAGCGAGGGCCTGCTGTTCGACCCGGGTGAGGGAACCCAGCGGCAGATGCTGTTCGCCGGGGTCACGGCCAGCCAGATCACCCGGATCTGCGTGACCCACCTGCACGGCGATCACTGCCTCGGGCTGCCCGGCGTGCTGGCGCGGATGTCGCTGGACCGGGTCGCGCACCCGGTGGAGGCCAGCTATCCCGCGGGCAGCCGGGAGGTGTTCCGGCGGCTCCGGCACGCCTCGCTGTTCCGCGACGTACTGGACCTGCGCGAACGGCGGATCCGGGGGGTCGGCCCGGTGGTCCTCGGGACGGAGCCGTTCCGGCTGGAGGCGCGGGCGCTGTCGCACAGCGTGCCGACCGTCGGCTACCGGCTGGCCGAGCCGGACGGGCGGCGGATGCTGCCGGGCAAGCTGGCCTCGTTCGGCATCACCGGGCCCGACATCGGGCGGCTGCAGCACTCCGGGCGGCTTTCTGTGGACGGCCGGGTGGTGACGCTGGAGCAGGTGAGCGAGCCGCGGACGGGGCAGAAGTTCGCCTTCGTGATGGACACCCGGCTGTGCGACGCGGCCTTCGCGCTGGCGGACCAGGCCGACATGCTGGTCTGCGAGTCCACCTTCGCCAACGCCGAAGCCGCGCTGGCCCGCGACTACGGGCACCTGACGGCCGGGCAGGCCGGGCAGATCGCGGCCCAGGCCGGGGTACGGCTGCTGGTCCTCACCCATTTCTCGCAGCGCTACGAGTCCGGACCGGGGCCGGGGACCACCGGCGACGAGCGGCTGGCGGGCGAGGCGGCCGAGGTGTTCGGCGGCGAGGTCGTGCTGGCCAGCGACCTGACCCGGATCCCGGTCCCGCGCGCCCCTTCGGCGGGAGCCCGGGCGGCTCAGTCGTCGTCGAGCGCGTAGGAGCCGGTGCGGACGGGGCCGTCCGGCTGGTAGCTGGCGATGATGACGCCGGTGCTGGTGGTGGTGGCGCTGACCAGGCGCAGGGCGGCCGGGACGGCGCCGTCGCGGAACAGCTTCTTGCCGGTGCCGAGGTGCACGGGGAAGTAGAGCAGCCGGTATTCGTCGATGAGGTCGTGGTCGATGAGCGTGTGGGCGAGGGCGCCGCTGCCGTGAACCTGGAGTTCGTCGCCGGGCTGCTCCTTGAGCTTGGCGACCGCGGCGGCGATGTCGCCATTGATCACCGTGGAGTTGGCCCAGTCGGCGGACGTCAGCGTGGTCGAGGCGACGTACTTCGGCAGCGCGTTGAGCTTGCTCGCGACCGGGTCGCCGGGATCGGTGACCCGCGGCCAGTGGCTGGCGAAGATGTCATAGGTGCGCCGGCCCAGCAGGAACGCGCTGGCATGATCGAACCAGCCGCTGACGGCCGTACCGAAATCCTGGTCGCCGTACGGGAACGACCAGCCGCCGTAGGGGAAGCCGCCGTCGCGGTCCTCGTCCGGGCCGCCGGGCGCCTGCAGGACGCCGTCCAGGGTCAGGAAGGTGTGCAGGGTCACGCGCATCGTGCTCTCCCTCGTGGTGCTCGGTGGTGTTTACCGTCAGACGGGCCGGGGCCGCCTGATTCATCGCGCTGGATGATCTACTTGACGGAACGCAGAAGGAGATCAAGCATGCACCCATTCGGTACCGCGGTGGTCGCGGGCGACATCGACGCGGCCCTCGCGCAGCTGGCCGAGGACGTGATCTTCCACAGCCCCGTCGTGCACCGTCCCTACCAGGGCCGGGCCGCGGTGGCGCCGATCCTGCACGCCGTCTCGGCGGTCTTCGAGGACTTCCGCTACACCGGCGAGATCGGCGGGCCGGACGCGGCCAGCCACGTCCTGGTCTTCCGCACCCGGGTGGGTGACCGGGAGATCGAGGGCATCGACCTGCTGCACACCGGCGCCGGCGGCCTGGTGGACGAGCTCACGGTCATGGTCCGGCCGCTCAGCGGGGCGATGGCGCTGGCCGAGGTCATGCGGGCCCGGCTCGCGGCCGGGGCCTGACGGCGTCCGCTGCGATGAAATCCGGGTGCGCGGGCGGGCGGGCGCTTGCTACGGTGGCGGGCATGCAGCGCGCGGGAAGGACGACGACGCCGGAGCCAGTCCCGGTGCGCTGATTGCTGTCTTGACGTCACAAGCCCCGGGGCGAGCGCCCCGGGGCTTTGTGCTTTCCGTGGCCGCTCTCCCCTCTTACCTTGGCCAGGGAGGCCGCCATGGAAGATCACCGCAAGCTGGGCCGCGAGCTCGGGCTGTTCGGCACCGATCCGCTGATCGGGGCCGGGCTGCCGTTCTGGCTGCCCGCGGGCGCCGTGGTCAGGCACGCGCTCGAGGAGTACCTGCGTGAGCTGGAGCAGCAGGCCGGCTACCAGCACGTCTACTCCCCCGTGCTGGGCAAGCGCGAGCTCTACGAGCTGTCCGGGCACTGGTCGCACTACCCGGACGGCATGTACCCGCCGATGGAGGTGGGCGGCGAGGAGGTGGTGATCCGGCCCAGCCTGTGCCCGCACCACGCGCTGGTCTACCGGTCCCGCGGGCGGAGCTACCGCGAGCTGCCGCTGCGGCTGGCCGAACTGGGCGGCCAGTACCGGGCCGAGCTTTCCGGGGTGCTCGGCGGGCTGACCCGGGTCCGGGCCATGCAGCTGAACGACGGGCACGTCTTCGGCACCCCGGACCAGGCCGCCGATGAGGCCCGCGGCGCGCTGGCGATGATCCGGCAGGCCTACGCCGCGCTCGGCATCGAGCCGGTCAGGTACCGGCTGTCGCTGCCCGGGCCCGGCGGCAAGTACACCGGCGACCGCGGCAGCTGGGACCGGGCCGCCGCCATGCTGGCCGGCGTCCTCGACGACGCGGGCCTGGACTGGGAGCCCGGGCCGGGCGAGGCCGCGTTCTACGGGCCGAAGATCGACGTGCAGGTGGCCGACGCCGCGGAGCGGGAAGCCACCCTGTCCACCGTGCAGGTCGACTTCTACCAGCCGGAGCAGTTCGGCCTGCAGTACGCCGGGCCTGACGGCAGCAGGCACCGCCCGGTCATGGTGCACCGCAGCGTCCTGGGCAGCATGGAACGGGCGGTTGCGCACCTGCTGGAACGGCACGGCGGCGCCTTTCCCGACTGGCTCGCACCCGAGCAGCTGGTGGTGCTGCCGGTCACCGGTGCGCACGGCCCGGCCGCCGCCGGGGTGGTCCGGCAGGCGGCCGCGCTCGGGCTGCGCGCCCGGGTCGCCGGGGCGGAAGCCGGCTCCCTGGGCCGCCGCGTCCGGTCCGCCCGGCTGGTTCCCTATCAGGCGGTCATCGGCGACAGCGAGGCCGCGGCCGGCCAGGTCGCGGTCCGGCTCCGGGACGGGCGGCAGCTGCCGGCGATGCCCGCCGGCGCCGCGCTGGCGGGCATCGCGGGCCACGTCGCCGCGCGCCGCATCGCCTTGTGGGATGCCGCGGCCTGACTGGGATGCGGCGGGCGTTACTGCGTGACGGCGTCCGCGTGGCCGATCAGCTGCTGCAGGGCGGCGGCGTGGCCGCTGAAGGCACGGCGCCCGGCCGGGCTGAGCCTGAGGTGAGTGCGCCGGCTGCGCCCCGCGCCGGTCTTGCGGACGGTCACGTACCCGGCCTGCTCCAGCGTGGAGACCTGCTTGGACAGCGCCGAGTCGCTCAGCCCGAGGCTGTCGCGGACGAAGGTGAAGTCGGCCCATTCGGCCGCCGACAGCAGGGCGACGATGGACAGCCGGGTCGGCGCGTGGATGAGCTCGTCGAACTGGGGCGCGGCGCTCATCAGCCGGCGGTCCCGAACCGCTGCGCGGTCATCCCCCGGGCGGCCATCCCCTGGGTGATCATCCGCTGGGCGGTCATCCGCCGGGCGACCGGCAGGCCCGCTGCGTACACCCCGGCCATCAGCACGCCGGCGAGCGTGCTCGGCAGCGGCGCCCCGGCCGCTCCCAGCGCCATCCGGGCGAGCACGTAGACCCCGGCCACCGCGACCAGCAGCGCGGCCTGCGGCCAGTTGACCCGGAAGGTCTGCCGGGACCGGTGCAGCCGCACCCGCATCCGGGCCGTCAGCGGGATCTGCAGCAGCGACACGCCACAGCAGTACACCACCGTGAACAGGGCGGCGTCGTGGCCGAAGTCCATCGCGGCCGAGATCGCCAGCATCAGCGCCGCAGTAGCCGCCACGTACCACCAGGGCCAGCGCCAGCTGGCCGCCTCCCGTACCGCCTGCGCCTGCGCCGCCTCGATGCCCGCCAGTCCTGCCCGCGCGTCACTGGTGTCCATGCCGATTCCCCTTACCCCGTGTGTTACCTCGTTGTACCC
>JAICWX010000221.1 GCA_025934635.1 Streptosporangiaceae bacterium
GCCACCCCGAACTGGATCTTCCCGGTCATCCCCTCGGCCAACAACTCGGTCTACAACGCCTTCAACTTCATCTACCAGGGCTGGCGGCCGCTGTACTGGACGGTGAACGGCGTCGTTCCCGAGGTCGTGAACGACATGAGCGTCGCGGCCCAGCCGGTGTGGAGCAACGGCAACAAGACCGCGACGATCAAGATGAACAGCAACTACAAGTGGTCGAACGGCAAGCCGCTTACCGCCAACGACCTGCTGTTCACCATCGACGTGATCAAGGCCGCCATCAAGGTGTCCCCGGCGAACTGGGCCGGCTACACGCCCAAGCACTTCCCGGACAACCTGGTCAGCACCTCCGAGCCTGACTCCACGACCCTGGTGCTGAACCTGAACGCGCCGGTCAACCCGACCTGGTTCACCGAGGACATCCTCAGCTCGGTCAACCCGATGCCGAGCGCCGACTGGGCGAAGTCGTCGGCCAGCGGCTCGGTCGTGCCGGCCTCGGGGTGGAACCCGTCGACGATGGAGGGCATCTTCAAGTTCCTCACCTCACAGGCGAAGTCGGTCAGCACCTACACGACCAACCCGCTGTGGCAGATCGTGGACGGCCCGTACAAGCTGTCGCAGTACAACACGACGACCGGCGCCTTCACCATGGTGCCGAACAAGTCCTACGGCGGCCCGCACGTGACCCCGATGTCCAACTTCCAGGCCGTCGCGTTCACCTCGGACGCCGCGGAGTTCAACGCGATCAAGTCCAAGAGCATCGACGTGGGCTTCGTTCCCGCGGCCAACATCCCGCAGCTGCCCCAGGTGCTCAGGCTCGGCTACAACTACTTCGGCGAGCCGGACTTCGGCATGAACTTCGTGAACTACAACTTCAAGGACACGACCAACCACTTCAACAGCATCGCCAACCAGCTGTACTTCCGCCAGGCGATGGCGCACCTCGAGGACCAGCAGGGCTGGATCTCGGCGTTCATGCACGGCGCGGGCGCGCCGGCCTACGGCCCGATCCCGGCCTTCCCGAAGAGCCCGTACCTGCCTGCCAACGCGGCGACCAACCCGTATCCCTTCAGCGTCAGCTCCGCGACCAACCTGCTGAAGAGCCACGGCTGGACGGTCAACGCGGGCGGCACGGACGTCTGCCAGAGCGCGGGCAGCGGCGCCAACCAGTGCGGCGCGGGCATCCCGGCCGGCACGCAGCTGAAGTTCAACCTGATCTACGCCTCCGACTCGTCCCTGATCACCAGCGAGATGACCGACCTGGTGTCCAAGGCCAAGCAGGCCGGGATCAACATCCAGCTGCAGAGCAGCAACTTCAACTTCATGGTCACCAACTACATCGACCCGGCCGCGCCGGCGAACGTGAACAAGTGGGCCATGGAGAGCTTCGGGGGCGTGACGAACAACACCTACCCCACCACGTTCGGCCTGTTCAGCACCGGCGGTTCCAATCAGATCGGCGACTACAGCGACCCGAAGGCCGACCAGCTGATCAACGCTTCCGTCAACAGCTCTGACCCCGAGGCGGTCAAGGCCGAGGCAGCGTACCTCACCACCGCCCAGCCGACCTTGTTCGAGCCGAACAACGACCGCGTCTGGGCGTGGAAGCCGAACATCTCGACCTCCAAGCCGGAGGCTTTGGAGACCCTGACCCAGTACTACGCCAACCCGGAGTTCTGGTACTTCAACTCGTAATAACCCCTCTCAGGCGCTGGACCGCCCTGGTCTCCGGTGATACACCGGAGACCAGGGCAGGGCGTGCCGTCGCGGCCTTACCGGGCGCGGCGGCGGCCCCGTGGCGCCCGGTCCGCGGCAGCTGCCGCGGAGGGAAGGCAGGGTCAATGATCTCCTACCTAGCTCGCCGGCTCGTCACGTCCGTCATCGTCGTGATCGGCGTCTCCATTTTCATCTTCCTGCTGCTGCACGCGATCTACCCGTCGCCGGCCCGGCAGGTCCTCGGCCTGCAGGCCAGGCCGGTCCAGATCGCCGCCTGGAACAAGGACAACGGGTACGACGACCCGGTGATCGTGCAGTACTTCCGGTACGTGGGCAACCTGCTGCGCGGCAACCTGGGGTTCTCCTACTCCGAGAACCAGAGCGTCTACGCGCTGTTCTCCGAGCGGGTGGCCCGCAGCGCCTACCTGTCCGGGATGTCGCTGGTGATCGCCGTGATCATCGCCCTGCCGCTGGGCATCTTCCAGGCGGTCAAGCGCAACAGCATCGGCGATAACGTCGCGACGAGCGCGGCGTTCATCCTGTACTCGATGCCGTCGTTCTTCCTCGGCCTGATCCTCATCCAGGTGCTCGCGATCTCGCTGCCGATCTTCAGCTTCGAGGCCAGCCAGTCCACCAACGTGTGGGTGGTCATCGGCGACTGGCATTCCATGACGCTGCCGATCTTCACGCTCGCGCTGATCTCGGTGGCCGCGTTCTCCCGGTACATGAGATCCGCGTCCATCGACGTGCTGGCCCAGGACTACATCAAGGTGGCCAGGGCCAAAGGCCTGCCCGAGCGGCTCGTCCTGTGGCGGCACCTGGTCCGTAACGCCAGCCTGCCGATGGTCACGCTGATCGGCCTGTCGCTCCCCGCCCTGCTGTCCGGCAACCTGATCACCGAGTCGCTGTTCAACTACCAGGGCCTCGGGCTGCTCTTCTTCACCAGCCTGCAGAAAGTCGACTACCCGGTCTTGCTCGCCTACACCCTGGCGGGCGCTGTCCTCGTCGTCGCCGGAAACTTCGTCGCGGACCTGGCGCTAACCGCGGCCGACCCGCGCATCCGGCTGGCCTGACCGGCCCGGCCACAGGAAAGAGGCAACCATGGCGACCCAACCATCGTCCCTGCCGCCGCTGGATGTGCAGCGTGCCCCCGAGGGTGGCGAGATCGGCGCGGTCCAGAGCGGCTGGCGGCTCGCGTTCCGCGAGTTCGCGAGCAACCGGCTGGCCGTGATCGGCTTCGGCATCCTCATCTTCTTCGTGCTCTTCAGCTTCGTCGGCCCGCTCATCTACAAGACGAACCAGTTCGACAGCAACCTCACGCTGGCGAACATGCCGCCCTCGGGCGCTCACCTGCTCGGCGGGGACAGCCAGGGGTTCGACGAGCTGGGCCGGATCATGAAGGGCGGCCAGGCCGCGCTGGAGGTGGGCTTCTTCGCCGCCTTCGTCGCCATCGTGATCGGCACGCTGTGGGGGGCCGTGTCCGGCCTGGCCGGCGGGATCGTCGACTCCGTCATGATGCGCGTCGTCGACATCTTCCTCTCCGTCCCGTTCCTGTTCGTGGTGCTGATCCTGGCGGTCAAGTTCGGCGCCACCGTGCTGTCGCTGAGCCTGGTCATCGGCGGATTCGCCTGGCAGGTGCCAGCCCGGCTCGTCCGCGGTGAGGTGCTCTCGCTGCGAGAACGCGACTTCGTGCTGGCCGCGCGGACGGCCGGGGCCAGCAGCTGGCGGCTGATCAGCAGGCACCTGATCCCGAACGCCCTCGGCGTGGTCATCGTCAACGTGACGTTCCAGGTCGCCGACGCGATCCTGGCCGTCTCCTACGTCGGGTTCCTCGGTTTCGGGCTGCACTTCCCGAACGTCGACTGGGGTGACCAGCTCTCGGACGGCAGCAACTCCCTGCAGGCCGGTTACTGGTGGCTCATCTACCCGGTCGGCGCGTGCATCGTCCTGACCGTGATGGCGCTCAACTTCATCGGTGACGCGCTGCGCGACGCGATGGACGTACGGCTGCGGCGCCGTTAGGGGCCGCCCCGACGGGGCAAGATGATCAGTTGAAAGCCACCGATTACGAGAGGTAGCGGCCTCATGGCCCCAGTCCTTGACATCCAGGACCTGTCGACGCATATCAAGCTCACCAGCTCCGTCGTGCAGGCCGTCGGCAACATCGACCTGCACGTAGAAGCCGGGGAGACCCTCGGCATCGTCGGCGAATCCGGGTGCGGCAAGTCCATGACCGGGCTGTCGATCATGGGGCTGCTGCCGCCGGGCGGGTCCATCGTCGGCGGCTCCATCAAGCTCAACGACCGCGAGCTTGTCGGCCTCAAGGACGAGGAGATGCGCCGGGTCCGGGGCAACGAGATCGCGATGATCTTCCAGGATCCGCTCACCTCGCTGGATCCGACCAAGACCATCGGCTACCAGGTGGGCGAGCCGGTGCGCCTGCACCGCGGCGCGTCCAAGCAGGAGGCTCTCGACCGCGCGGTCGAGGTGCTGTCGCTGGTCGGCCTGCCCCGGCCGAAGGAGCGCCTCAGCGACTATCCGCACCAGCTCTCCGGCGGGCTGCGCCAGCGCGTGATGATCGCCATGGCGCTGGCCTGCGAGCCCAAGCTGCTGATCGCCGACGAGCCCACCACGGCCCTGGACGTCACCATCCAGGCTCAGATCCTCGCCCTGCTCAGGGACCTGAAGGACCGGCTGGGCATGGGCATGCTGCTGATCACGCACGACATGGGCGTGATCGCCGGGCACGCGGACCGGGTCAACGTGATGTACGCGGGCCGGGTGGTCGAGACCGCCGAGGCGAACGAGCTGTTCACCGAGATGCATCACCCCTACACCCAGGCCCTGCTCGCCTCGATTCCCCAGCTCGGGCAGGACTCCGCCAAGGCGCTGCACGCCATTCCCGGCCTGCCGCCCGACCTGACCCGTCCGCCGCAGGGCTGCCGGTTCGCCGCCCGGTGCCCGCGCGCCTCGGATAAGTGCCGGGCCGAGGAGCCGCCGCTGGCGGGCAGGACACTCGAGCACCGGTTCGCCTGCTGGCACCCGGTGGACGGGCCGCTCGTCCTGGCCGCGATCGGCGCGGGCGGCCCGGACGCCGCGAGCACCGGCCTGGTCGGCTCCGACGCGGAGAGCCTGGTCGAGGCGGCGGCCGGGGACCGGGTCGGCTACGTCGCCGACGCCGTCCTGCCCGACGTGGCGGACGCCCCGCCGGCCGATGACGGAGCCCCGCGGCCCGTGGTGGTGGCGGCCGGGCTGGAAGTGACGGCCGACGGCCGCCTGGAGGTGACCGAGCGCGAGGTCGGGCCGGCCGCGGGCAACGGAGACGGCGCGTCCTCACTGCTCGACATCCGCAACCTGGTCAAGGAATACCCGGTGACCTCGGGCGCGATCCTGCAGCGCCGGGTGGCCGCGGTCCACGCGGTGTCCGACGTCTCCTTCTCCGTGCCCGCCGGCACCACGTTCGGGCTGGTCGGCGAGTCGGGATGCGGCAAGACCACGATCGGCAAGATGATCGTGGCCCTGGAACGGCCCAACTCCGGCGCGGTCACCCTGGGCGGCGTGGACATGTCCAAGCTGCGCGGCAGCGACCTCCGGCGCAGGCGCCGCGAGATGCAGCTCATGTTCCAGGACCCGCACTCCTCGCTGGACCCGAGGATGCGGGTCGGCACGATCATCGGCGAACCGCTCGCCGTGCAGCACATCGGCAGCAAGCGGGCGCAGCGGGATCGCGTATTCGAGCTGCTCAGCGAGGTCGGGCTGCCGCGGAACGCGGTCGAGCGCTACCCGCACGAGTTCTCCGGCGGCCAGCGGCAGCGCATCGGCCTGGCCCGGGCCCTGACCTTGAACCCGAAGCTGATCGTGGCGGACGAGCCGGTCAGCGCGCTCGACGTCTCGATCAGGGCCCAGGTGCTCAACCTGATGAAACGGCTGCAGGCCTCGCACGGCCTGACCTACGTCGTGATCTCGCACGACCTGGCCGTGGTCAAGTACATGGCCGACCGGATCGGCGTCATGTACCTCGGCAAGCTGGTCGAGACCGGATCCGGGCAGGACATCTACGAGCGGGCGGCGCACCCGTACACGGCCGGGCTGATCGCCACCATCCCGCTGCCCGACCCGGCCGCGGAACGGGCCAAGCAGGACGTCGCCATCAAGGGCGAGCTGCCCAGCCCGGTCAACCCGCCCTCGGGGTGCCGGTTCCGGACCAGGTGCCAGTTCGCCCAGGAACGCTGTGCCGCCGAGGAACCCGAGCTCAGGTCCTTCGGCCCGGGGCACCTGGCCGCCTGCCACTTCCCGCTGCAGACCCCCTCCGGCGCCGAGGCGGATATCCCCGCCATGACCAGCACCGGGGGAGAGCCCGGCCGCTAGATTCCGGGGCATCACTTGCCCTGGGGCCCGATGATGCCGATACTCCATTCATGGGAGGGTCGACGGCGGACACGCCCACAACGCCCGAATTCCTCCGCGCCTCTGACGCGGAGCGTGACCACGCGGTCAGCGAGCTGAGGAATGAGTTCGCCGAAGGCCGCCTGTCGCACGAGACTTTCGTGTACCGGATGCAGAGCGCCCTGGACGCGCGGCACCGCGGTCAGCTCACCGGGTTGTTCACCGACCTGCCGCCGCGGCGTCCCGGGCTGATGGCCCGGATCAAGGCGATCCTGCGCGGCGAGGAGCCGCCCGCGCGGCACGACCAGCCGGACGAGGTCCCGCCGCGGACCCAGCGGATCCACGAGGCACCCGGCCCGGGGCCGCAGCCGCAGCCACTGCCGTGGATCCGGTCCGCTCCGGCCGCGCCGCCGCCGGCCGCGATCCCGGCCCCGCTGTTCTTCCCGCCGGGCACCGGGACGCGGTTCACCATCGGCCGGACCCGCGAATGCGATCTGTGCCTGACCGACCTGTCCGTCTCCCGGATGCATGCCCTGCTGGTCCGCCGGGAGGACGACTGGGTTCTCAGCGACCTCGGCTCGCACAACGGCACCAGGCTCAACGGCTGGCTGGTCCGCGAGCCGGTCCTGGTCCACCCGGGGGACCGGGTGGAATTCGGCTCGATGACGTTCGTCATCCAGGGTGATCCGCCGGCGGAGGAGCAGGCCGCCGCCTACGAGCCGCCCGGTCCCGAGGTCCCGGGGGGATCCGGGTAAAGGTCGCAGAACCGGCTAGAGTCAAGGCGTGACGACGGTTCTGCTGGTGCGGCACGGCCTCACCGCGACGACTGGTCAGCTGCTGACCGGGTGGACGCCCGGCATCTCGCTCGACGACCGGGGCCAGGCTCAGGCGGCCGCGCTGGCGGCCAGGCTCGCTCCGCTGCCGCTGGACGCTATCGTCAGCAGCCCGCTGGAGCGCTGCCAGCAGACCGCGACGGCGATCGCGGCGACCAGGAACGGCCAGCAGGTCATCACCGAGGACCGGGTGGGGGAGTGCCGGTACGGGGACTGGACGGGCCAGCCGCTGAACAAGCTGGCGGCCGAGCCGCTGTGGCGCGTGGTCCAGGCTCACCCTTCGGCGGTGACGTTCCCGGGCCCGGAGGGCGAGTCCATGCCGGACATGCAGCACCGGGCGGTGACCGCGGTCCGGGAGTGGAATGCCAGGCTCGGCCAGGACGCTACATACCTCATCTGCTCGCACGGTGATGTCATCAAGGCCATCGTCGCGGATAGCCTGGGAGTGCACCTCGACCAGTGCCAGCGGATCCAGGCTGATCCCTGCTCGCTGACCGTGATCAGGTACACGCCGTTGCGGCCGTTCCTGGTCCGGATGAACGACAGAGGGGGTGGGGTGGATGACCTCCTGCCACGCCCGGACGGCCACGGAGCGGCGCAGAGCGACGCGGCGGTGGGCGGCGGCTCGGGCGGAGCGGATCCGGGCGTCCCGGCGGACGGGCGGCCGGACACGGTGAACGGTGCCAGCAGCATCCCGGCCGGCGCAGCCGCGGTAAGTGGCCAGCAGTCGGCGGACACGCAAGGATAGGACTATGCCGGTCTTTTTCTATGACCCGCCGGACAGGTTCGTGGCCGGCGCGGTCGGCCAGCCAGGAGAACGGGTTTTCTACCTGCAGGCGACCTCCAGCGGGCGCGTGACCAGCGTCGCGCTGGAAAAATTCCAGGTCAGCCTGCTCGCGGAGCGGATCGACGAGCTTCTCGACGAGGTGCTCAGGCGGACCGGCGGATCGCCTGAGGTGCCTGCCAGCGCCCCCGTGGTGCTGCAGGACGACGCGCCGCTCGATCTCCCGCTGCTCGAGGACTTCCGGGTGGGCGCCATCGCCCTGGCCTGGGACGGCGACGGCGGCATGGTCGTCATCGAGGCGCAGGAGGAATCGGATGAGCCGGTCGAGCCGCTGGCGGAGGACCTGCCCGCGGACGGGCCGGGGGTCCTGCGGGTCCGGATAACGCCGGGTGCCGCCCGCGCCTTCGCCCAGCGGGCGGCCAAGATCGTGGCGGCGGGACGGCCGCCATGCCCGCTGTGCGGCCTGCCGCTGGACACCGACGGGCACATCTGCCCCCGGCAGAACGGTCACCGCGCCGCCCATGCTTGAGCACAAGCGCTCCGCGCCGGACGGCGACGACGGCGAGCAGGCCACGCTCGACCTGCTCGCGAGCGGGAAGCTCGAGATCGAAGGACGCCTGGTAGACGCCTCCAACGCCACCCTCTACTGCACAATCCCCGCCCCCACCCCCACCCCCGGCCCAAATCCCGGCCACCGGCCGGGCCCAGGGGGGTCTGGGGGGGCGGGCAGCCCCCCCCGGTCCAGGGGGGGTCTGGGGGGGAGCGTCCCCCCGGCCAGCAGAGTCGCGTGCGTCTACAAGCCGATCGCGGGCGAGCGCCCGCTGTGGGATTTCCCGACCGGCACGCTGGCCGGCCGGGAGGTCGCGGCCTACGTGATCTCGCGCGCCGCCGGCTGGGACGTGGTCCCGCCGACCGTCATGCGGGACGGGCCGTTCGGGCCCGGCATGTGCCAGCTGTGGATCGATCACGACACCGACCTGGACCTGATCGCCCTGTCCCGGCTCACCGACCATGCGGGCCTGCGCGACATGGCCGTCTTCGACGCGGTGGTGAACAACGCCGACCGCAAGATCGGGCACCTGCTGCCGGTCGCCGACGGTCATCTGTACGGCTGCGACCACGGGGTGTGCTTCGCCGAGGACTACAAGCTGCGCACCGTCTTGTGGCAGTGGCGGGGCAAGACCCTGCCGAGGCGCTCACTGGAGGCCCTCCGCCGCCTGAACGCCCAGCTCAACGAGGACGGCCTGACGGCCGAGCTTTCCTCGCTGCTGACCGCGAGCGAGATCAGAGCGACCAAGATCAGGGTGGAGACACTGCTCAAGCACCGGGTACACCCCTTCCCGCCCTCCGACTGGCCCGCCATCCCCTGGCCGCCGGTCTAGCCGCAGGGTCTAGCGGTCCGCGGCGGCCTGCCGCCAGTTGCCGGTCAGGAAAGTGAACGCCTGCTGCAGGGCCGTCATGGCGTAGGCCCAGTCGTGCGTGCCCGGCTGGACCCGCACGGTGACCGGCACCCCGCAGGAGCGCAGCAGGGCGCCCATCCGGGCCGCCTGGCCGCGGATGAGCGGATCGGCCTCGGCCGCGTCCTCGTCGAGCAGGACCCGCATGCCCCGGGCCTGGCAGGGATGCGCGGACGGGGTGTTCGCCGCGATGCCGGCCGCGGAACCGCCGAACATACCGGACCGGTCGTTCACCACGAAGTATCCCGCGATGGACACGACCTGGCCGAATACCCCGGGCTTCTGCATCGCGATGTTCACGGCCCCGTAGCCGCCCGTGGAGAACCCGGCGATGGCCCGGTACCCGGCGTCCCGCATGTGCGTTCCCTCGACGGCCGGGATGGCCGCGTCGGTCACCCGGTCCATCACCAGGTCGCGGCCGTCGCGTGAGTTCGCCCATTCCGGGTCCTGGTGCCGTTCGCCGTTCCCGTCGACGCTGGCCACGACGAACGGCGGGTAGCCCTCCCGCAGGCGCCGGTTGAGCGCCTCGGCCAGGCCCGCGGTGAACGGGTCCCGCGCCGACCCCGGATCGCCGTGCAGGAAGTAGAGCACCGGGATGGTGGCCGAATCAGGTCCCGGCGGCCGCCACACCCGCACCGGGTGCGCGCGGGTGTCGGACGGGCCGCGGATCGGCAGCACGCTCACCGTGCCGCGCAGCCCCGCCGGGTCGGTCGTATCCGAACTGGCCAGCCTGGTCACCCCGGACGGCAGCACCATCAGCAGGCAGAAGACCCCGATGACGGCGGCGCCGTCGAGGGACCGCAGCAAGCGGCGGACGAGGCGGATCCAGGACGGCCGGGAGCCTATGACGCCGGGTCCTATGAATCGGAGGCGCCGCCGTGGCGCCTGAAGTAGCGCTCGAACTCGCGGGCGATCGCGTCGCCGCTCGCCTCGGGGAGGTCCATCGCGTCCTTGGCCTCTTCCAGGGTCCGCACGTAGTCGGCGACCTCGGAATCCTGCTGGGCGAGCTCGTCGACGCCGCGCTCCCAGGCACGGGCCTCTTCGGGCAGGTCGGCCAGCGGCAGCGGCACGTCCAGGATGTCCTCGACACCGCGCAGCAGCGCCAGCGTGGCCTTCGGGCTCGGCGGCTGGGCCACGTAGTGCGGTACCTGTGCCCACAGCGACACGACCGGGATACCCGCCGCGGCGCAGGTGTGCTGCATCACCCCGACGATCCCGGTGGGTCCCTTGTAGTCGGACAGGCCGACGCCGACCTCGGTGGCGAGCTTGGCGTCAGACGATCCGACGGACACCGGCACCGGCCGGGTGTGCGGCGCGTCCGCGAGCAGCGCGCCGAGCAAGATGATCATCTCCACGCCCAGGCTCTCCAGGCCCTGCACGAGTTCCTCGCTGAACGCCCGCCACCGCATGTTCGGCTCGATGCCGTGCACCAGCACGACATCGCGGGACAGTCCGGTGGGCGGCACCGATTCGTCGGCCGGATCGAGGTTCCGGGCCCGGGCGAGCGAGAACCGGGTGGTGGGCCAGATCAGCCGCTGGGTCCGGCCGCCCTCGATCTCGACGACCGGCCGGTTGACCTGGAAGTCGTAGAAATCCTCGGGATCGATAGCGCCGACCGGGCTCGCCTGCCAGGCGATGGCGAGATGATTGACCACCCCGCTGGCCGCCTCGCCCGCATCGTTCCAGCCCTCGAATCCGGCAATGGCGACCGGAGATACGAGTTCCCCGATGTCATTGAACTCGATGACCCGCCACCTCCCCAACCAACGCTCAGGCTGCCGTCTACAGCCTACGTGGTCAGCTTTGCTCATCGGGTTACCGGCCGGCGTGTCCGCGCGCGGCAACGGGAAGTTTACCGCGGGTGCCTAAGATGGCCTTTCCGGCGATGGGGGGTAACCAGCGCATGACCGGCGCGGATGCGGTCCTGTTCGACATGGACGGGCTGCTCATCGATTCCGAGCCGCTGTGGCTCGAGGCCGAGACGGCCGTCATGGCCAGGCTCGGGGCGGACTGGACCACCGCGGACCAGGCGCAGCTGCTGGGCGGCAGCCTGAAGCGCACAGTGGGCTACCTGACGGGCAAGGCGCGGCGGCCCGCATCGCCCGAGCAGGTGGCCGAGTGGCTCATGTCCGGCGTCGGCGACCTGGTCCGCGAGCGCGGCGTGCCGCTGCGGCCGGGTGCGCCCGAACTGCTGGCCGAGGTGGCGGCGGCCGGCCTGCCGTACGCGCTGGTGACCTCGTCCGAGCGCCGGTTCATGGACGCGGTGCTGGCCCGGACCGGGCTGCGCTTCGACGTGCTGGTGTGCGCGAACGACGTCAGCCGGACCAAGCCCGACCCGGAGCCCTACCTGCTCGCGGCCAAGCTGCTCGGGGCCGACCCGGCCCGCTGCGTCGCCCTGGAGGACTCGCCGAACGGCGTGGCGTCCGCCGAGGCGGCCGGGTGCCAGGTCATCGCGGTCCCGTCCCTGATCCCCATCGACTCCCGGCCGGGCCGGACGGTCGTCCGCTCGCTGGCCGACCTGCGGGCGGACCCCGGCGGCATCTCGCTCCGGCTGCCAGCTTTACCCCGGATTGGGGGGATAGCCGCAGGGCCTGCGCGCCGCCGGAGGCTTAGAATCGGAAGAAAGCCGAGGGGAGGTGCGCATGTCCACTTACGACAAGATCGCCTGGCTGCCACTGTGCGGGGGGCTGACCGGGCTCGGCCTGGTCCTGAGCTACCTCGTCATGCGCCGCCGCGGCATCGGCTCCGGCCTGCGCGGGGCCGCCTGGTCGCTGCTGCCGATAGCTGCCTACCTGACCGGCTCGATCGAGATGTTCTGGAAGATGGGCATCGCGATCGGGGACTTCGCCAAGGGCTTCGTGTTCTCGCCGCGGGTGTGGTCAGGAATCGCGCTGGCCGGGCTGGCCGTGGTGCTGCTCGTGGTGTCCGGCCCGCTGCGCCGGCGCCGGGTGGCGCCGGGCCAGGAAAAGCCGGCCGCCGCGTCCGGATCCGCCGCCGGGACCCTGCCCGCCGCGCGCGGCGCTCAGCTGGCCACCCGCCCGGACGCCGCGGCGCCCGCCAAGGCGCCCGTCCCGGCCAAGGGGCGCAAGGCCCGCAACGACGACGATGACGACGATCTCGGGGATGTCGCGGACATCCTGCGCCGCCACGGCATCAACTGAGCCCGGAGATCTTGCGCCGCCACGGCGTCACCCGAGTCGATGTTTCAGCCGCTATGGCTATCGGCAAGATGTTTTGGTGTACGCTGACCGTCAAAAGCGGCAGAAGTGAACTTCTATCACACCCACACCAGCAGTCCCCTGAACAACTTGAGAACCAAAAAGACCGAACGTAACTTCCGATGACAAATCGGCGCGACTTTAGTCACGATCAAGCTACGAGTGCGGCGCGGGTCTGGAACCTGCGCGGGAAATAGCGCAACCTCATCTACAGCAGGCTGAGGCGTCCATCGCGGTATTACTCAGGCTCGGGGCCGAGCTGCGCGCGTGGGGTGGGCGCTTGTATCCGGATCACAGATGGGTTTCACGATGGCTGTCCCGATTGATGTCGCGACCGGCCCCGGGGGCGCAGCGCCCGAGCCGGTGCCGACCGTTTCAGGCAAGGCCATCGAGGGCCGCTCCCTCGGGCAGATCGCCTGGCTGCGGCTGCGCCAGGACAAGGTGGCCATCGTCGGCGGCGCCGTCGTGGTCCTCCTCATCCTGGTCGGGATCTTCGGGCCCTTCCTGGTGCAGAACCCGCTCATTTACCACGAGAACCTGATCGACCCGACGTACAGCCGGCCGTTCGGGTCGCTCGGCGGGATCAGCGCGGCCCACCCGTTCGGGGTCGAGCCGATCACCGGGCGCGACCTGCTCGCCCGGGTCGTCAACGGGACGCGGGTGTCCCTGATCATCGCCTTCCTGTCCACGGCCCTGGCGGTCGGCATCGGCCTGGTGATGGGCATCGTGGCCGGCTTCTTCGGCGGCTGGGTCGACGCGGTGATCGCCCGCCTGATGGACATCTTCCTGGCCTTCCCGCTGCTGGTGTTCGCGATCGCCCTGGTCGGCGTCATCCCGTCGTCCGCGTTCGGGCTATCGGGGAACTCGCTGCGGATCGGGCTGCTGGTCTTCGTGATCGGCTTCTTCGCCTGGCCGTACATGGGCCGCATCGTCCGCGGCCAGACCCTGTCCCTGCGCGAGCGGGAATTCGTGGATGCCGCGCGCAGCATGGGCGCCCGCGGGCCGTACATCTTGTTCCGCGAGCTGCTGCCGAACCTGGTCGGCCCCATCCTGGTCTACTCCACCCTGCTGATCCCCACCAACATCTTGTTCGAGGCGGCGCTGTCTTACCTCGGCGTCGGCATCATCCCGCCCACGCCGAGCTGGGGCGGGATGATCTCGGACGCGGTCAGCAACGGGGACTACTCGATCGACCCGATGTACATGATCATTCCTGGCCTGGCTATCTTCATCACCGTCCTGGCCTTCAACCTGTTCGGCGACGGTCTCCGGGACGCACTCGACCCGAAGAGCAGCAGGTAGGCCCGCACGTATGTACTCAGTATCAAAATCACGACATGGAGGCGCTCACCTTATGAGGAGACGCAGGACCTTCGGGCTAGCCGCGGCCGGGGCCGCCGCTGCCCTCATGCTGGCCGCGTGCAGCAGCGGCGGCAGTAGCAGCAGCAGCAGTGGCGGCGGCAACGGCAGTGGCAGCGGCAGCGGTTCGGGCGCGAGCGCCGCGTACAACGCCGGGGTCAGCAGCGTGGTCAACCCGTCGACGCACAAGGGGGGGACCCTCACCTTCGACTGGCGGGCCGCGCCTGACTCCTTCGACCCGGGCAACACCTACTACGCCGCTGACTGGGACTTCGCCCGGTTCTACTCGACGGCGCTGATGACCTTCAAGAACTGCCCGGGCACCTGCGGCAAGACGCTCGTCCCGGCCCTGGCCACCGCGCCTGGCGTGGCCAGCAACAACGGGCTGACCTGGACCTACCACATCAAGTCCGGCGTCAAGTACGAGGACGGGTCCCCGGTCACGACCAAGGACGTCAAGTACGCGGTCGAGCGCACCTTCGACCGCGGGGTCCTGCCCAACGGCCCGAACTACTTCTCGAACCTGCTGGGCGGGAACGCCAAGACCTATCCGGGCCCGTACAAGGACCGGGCTAAGAACCTGATGGGCCTGACCGCGATCGACACGCCGGACGCGACGACGATCGTTTTCCACCTCAAGGCCCCGTTCTCGGACATGGACTACCTGCTGACGATCCCGCAGTCGGCTCCGGTGCCGCCGGCCAAGGACACCGGCGCGAGCTACCAGACGCACATCGTGTCCACCGGCCCGTACAAGTTCCAGAGCTACCAGCTCAACAAGACGGCGGTCCTGGTCCCGAACACGAACTGGGACGGCTCGATGTTCCCGACGGTCTCGCAGCTGCCCAGCAAGATCGTCGTCAACCTGAACATGAACCCCAATGACGTGGACAACCGGCTGCTGGCCGGCGACGCCCAGGTCGACTTCGCGGGCACCGGCGTGCAGGCGGCGGCGCGGGCCAAGATCCTGTCCAACCCGAACCTCA
>JAICWX010000340.1 GCA_025934635.1 Streptosporangiaceae bacterium
CCGTACGCGGGCGTGCCCTGGTTCTGGAGCGACCAGCACGACTACACCCTCCAGGTCGCCGGGCTGGCCAGCGCGGCGGACCATGAGGTCATCCGGGTGCGGCCGGACGGCGTGGAGATCTGGTTCGGCCTGTCGGACAGCGGCCGGCTGGTCGCCGCCGCGGCCGCGGGTCCGGGGAACTCCGTCGCCCGGGACATCAAGCTCGCCGAGATGCTCATCGCGCGGCGCGCGGCCCCCGACCCGGTGACGCTGGCCGATCCCGCCGTCACGCTGAAGTCGGCCCTCCGCTCGCCCGTGGCAGGCTAGCGGCCACTAGCATCCCGGTAGGCCTACCTGAGGAGATGTGATGCTGCGATTCGGTCTGTTCGGAGCGGGGAGGATCGGCCGCGTCCACGCCGCCTCGCTGGCGGCGCACCCGCAGACGGAGCTCGCCGTCGTGCACGATCCGGTCGAGGCGGCGGCGCTCGGGGTGGCCACGCAGTACGGGGCCACGCCGGCCCGGGACGCCGCGATGATCCTCGGCGACCCGGGTATCGGCGCCGTCATCATCGCCTCGCCCACGGCCACCCACGTCGACCTGCTCACCGCCTCGGTGCGGGCGGGCAAGGCGGTGCTCTGCGAGAAGCCGATCGACCTGGACCTGGCCCGGGTCGACGCGTGCTGGGAGGATATCCAGGGCCTGGACACCACGGTGATGGTGGGGTTCAACCGCCGGTTCGACCCCACGTTCGCCGAGCTGCGCGACCGGATCACGGCGGGCGAGATCGGGAAGCTGGAGCAGCTCATCATCACCAGCCGCGACCCCGCGCCGGCCCCGGCCGCTTACATCGCCAGCTCCGGCGGGCTGTTCCGCGACATGACCATCCACGACTTCGACATGGCGCGGTTCTTCCTCGGCGACGTGGTGGAGGTCCAGGCCGCGGGGGCGAACCTGATCGAGCCGTACATCGCCGAGGCCGGCGACATCGACTCGGCCGTGGTGATGCTGCGCGGCGCGGGCGGCGAGCTGTGCCAGATCGTCAACAGCCGCCGCTGCTCGTTCGGCTACGACCAGCGCCTGGAGGCGTTCGGCGCCGAGGGGATGCTGACCGCGGGGAACCAGGTCGCCACCAGCGTGCGCCGGTACGGCGCCGCGGGCACCGAGACCGCCCCGCCGTACCTGAACTTCTTCCTCGACCGCTACACCCCGGCCTACCGGGCCGAGCTCGACCACCTGGTCACCTGCGTGGAGCAGGGCCACGCGCCGAGCCCGGGCTTCGCCGACGGCCGGGCGGCGCTGGTGCTCGCGGACGCGGCGAACGAGAGCATGAAAACCGGGCAGGCGGTGCGGGTCGCCGCCTGACGCGCCGGACTAGCAGGGATCACCGAGGATGGACGTCAGGTTGGTGAAGATCCGCCTGACGTTCCAGCGGTTCTTGCCCCAGTCGATGACGGTCGTTGGCCACGAGCACTCGCTGCTGACATGCACCTGGTTCTCGTCGTCGAGGTAGATGTAGACGTTCTCGCTCCAGGACCGGATGGAGATGCGCGTGCGGGCTTCTACCCAGCCGCCGGCCAGGTCCGACCGGCGGACCCGGAAGCCGCTCTGACGCATGGCCTGCTGGCAGGCCTGGCTGATCTGCTCCCGGGAGCCGGGAAACCTCATGCTGGCCTCGTAGCTCGGCGGCAGGCCCAGCCAGTGCCACCGGTCGTGGGTCGTTTCCAGCAGCGCGTTGATGGTCATCGCAGGCGCTCCTAATGGCCCGGCCACCGGCCAGGTCGCAGAGGGGATCTCCCGCCATCATGCAGCCCGGCGCTGAAGCGCGGCTGAAACGGCGCTGAGACGGCGGGGCCTGCCTGGGCGGGGGCGGCTAGAACGGTACGGGGCCGCTCGAGCCGCGGACTTCGAGGCGCGGGGGCAGCAGGATGGTCTCGCCGGGGGCGTCCGGTTGGTCGATGCGGGCCAGCAGCTTGCGGGCGGCCTGCTGGCCCAGTTCCCGCGCGGTGGCGTCCACGCTGGTGAGCCACAGCGCGCGCAGGCGGGCGAAGACGGAGTTGTCGAAGCCGACCAGGGAGAGCTCCTGCGGGACCCTGATGCCGAGCGCGGCGGCCGCGGACAGGGCCCCGACGCAGGTCAGGTCGTTGGCCGCGAAGATGGCGGTCGGCCGGTCCCGGCCGCTCATCAGCCGGACGGTGGCCCGGTAGCCGCCCTCCTCGCTCATGTCGCCGGCCTCGATCCGGACGTTGGCGCCGAGGCCGGCCGCGCGCATGGTGTCCTCGTAGCCTTCCATGCGCAGCCGTCCGGCCACGCTGGGCAGCCCGTGGATGTGAGCGATCTTGCCGTGGCCGAGCTCGATCAGGTGCCGGACCGCGAGCGTCCCGCCGAGGTGGTTGTCGTTGGCCAGGACGTCGGCGCGCGGCAGCCCGACGTCGAGGCCGCGGCCGCCCACGGCGACGGTCGGGATCTGGCTGGCCGCGTCGATGATGGCCTGCGACATGGGGATCGATCCGGCCAGGACCAGGCCGTCGACCCCGAGGTCGATGAACGACCAGGTCAGGGTCTCGTCCAGCATCCGGTCGATTCGGCCGTCGCCCAGCAGGATGTGCTTGCCGCCCGCGTGCAGCGCCGGAGTCAGGCCGTCGAGCATGTCGGCGAACCAGGGCTGGCGCAGGTCGTTCAGCAGCACGCCGACCGTGTGGGACCGCCGCTCGGCGAGCAGCCGGGCGGCCGCGTTGGGCCGGTACCCGAGCTCGGCGACGGCCTGCATGACGGCTTCGCGGCTGGTCGCGCTGACCTTGGGCGAGTTGCGGAGCACGAGGGACACCAGCGACTTGGACACCCCGGCCCGGGCCGCGACCGTTTCCAGGGTGGGCTTCCCGGCGGTCTGCCCTGGAGCTGCCACGAGGTCCCTCCTCAGTTTTGGAGCGCTCCAACACTATGGGGGTGGCGGGATGGTGTCAACGCGGGGTAACTCCGCGCGCCCGGTCCATTCCTGCAGCACGTCCTCGCTGTGCTCGCCGGCCTCCGGGACACCGCGGGCCGGGCCGGAGGCGGCGGCGCTGAACCGGTACGGCATCCGGGCCACCGACCGCGGCTCGCCGTCGCCGTCAGTGACCTCGATGATGGTGCCGCGGCCGGCCACCGCCGGGGCGGTGAGGACGTCCCCGCCATGCCTGATGTCCGCCCAGGCCAGCCGGGCGGTATCCAGGTCGCGCTTGAGCCCGTCGCGGTCGGCATGCCCGGCCGTCCAGGCGGCGATGGCCTGCGCCCGGGCGCGCAGCTTCTCCTCGAGCGTGACGTCCGGAACCGGATCGGCCACGCCGAAGCAGGCCTTCAGCTGGCGCCACAGGTACCGGCGGTCGGCGGAGATCAGGATCGGGCCGCCGGGCGCGGGCCACACCTCGCCCTGCGTCGGCCAGACCGGGTGATCGTCGATGCTGTAGTGGGTGTAGTCGTCGGTCGCGATCATCGCCTCGAGCATGCTGAGGTCGATGTGCTGGCCGGTCCCGGTGCGGTCGCGCAGCCGCAGCGCGGCCAGGATCGCGATCGTGCCGTGCAGCCCGGCCACCGTGTCGGCGAGCGCGAACGCGATGTCCGCGGGCGGGTCCCCGCTGAGGTCGGCCTGGCGCCCGATCAGTCCCGCCTCGGCGTGGATGACGGGCGCGTAGGCAGCTCGTCCGGCATCGGGGCCGTCCTGGCCGAAACCGGAGATGGACAGCATCACCAGCCGGGGGTTGACCGCGGACAGCACCGGCCAGCCCGCCCCGAACCGGTCGAGGATCCCGGGCCGGAAGTTCTCCACCACCACGTCGCAGGCGGCGGCCAGGTCGAGCAGCCGGCTGACGCCGGCGGGCTCGTGCAGGTCCAGCAGGATCGAGCGCTTGCCCGCGTTGACATGCGCGTACAATCCGGCACGGCCGCGGATCACCTTGCCGTACGCTTGCGCGACGTCAGTGCCGGGCAGTTCGGCCTTGACCACGTCGGCGCCGAGGTCGGACAAGATCCGGCCCGCGAACGGCCCGGCCACCGCCCGTGACAAGTCGAGCACGCGCAGCCCCTCCAGGGGCCTGAGCCCAGTCATACCGTCAGCGTAGAACCAAGGCCCGGACTGCGCCCCGGCGCCCGGCCGCCGGTGCGGTAGGTTGCCGGGATGACGGTCACGCGGGAGCTCGTCGAGCTCTTCATCCTCAGCCTGGAGGCACGCGACTGGGATGCCTGGGCCAGGCTGCTGCATCCCGACGTGATCTACGAGCTCCCGCAGTCGCGGGAAAGGATCCGCGGACGCGACCGGTACCTGACGTTCAACCAGGAGTATCCCGGCGACTGGCACCTGCGGGCGAAGGTCATCATCGCCGACGAGTATCACGGGGTGGCGTGGTTCGAGTGGCAGCTGGACGGGCGCGCTGATGACGGGATGGCGTTCTTCGATTTCACCGACGGCCTGATTACCCAGGTCACGGACTTCTGGCCGGAACCGTACGAACCGCCGCCGGGTCACGAGAACCTGACCGAGCGCTGGTAACCAAGGAGGAACAGTGACGCTGATCGCGCGCTTCCAGGTCGACGGCTACGAGACCCGCCAGGTTGACGGCCTGGAGGCGGACTGGGTGGGCCTGATGACGTTCGCGAAGACCTTCACCGCGGGGATCATCGGGCATGCCACCACGTTGTTCATGGCCGCGGGCAGCGACGAGGGATCGCGCTCGTACGTGGCCACGGAACGGATCACCGGGCAGCCGGACGGCGGCGAGGAGGGCTCGGTGACCGTGCAGCACGGCGGGCTCGAGTCCGATCCGGCCACCTGGTTCGGTCATATCGTGCCGGGCACCGGGACCGGGGGATTCGCGGGATGGTCGGGTTCGGCCCGGATCGTGCACGACGACCAGGGCGCGTACTTCGAGATCAACCGGGACTGAACCGGCGCGGGGGCAGGCCCGGGCGCGGGGCTGGCCCGTCGCCGGAGCGAGCTGTTGATCGCGGATAGGGCGGGCCATAAGGTTTGTCCGGTGGACGAGAACCTGGCCAGGCAGGCCGAGCTGGCTCATGAGCGTCAGGGGAACTACGAGTCCCTGTGCTATGAGGGCAGGTGGCAGTCCAGCGGGCAGCTGGCCGACCGGGCAGCGCGGCTCGCGACCGGGCTGGCGGGCCTCGGCGTCCGGCCCGGTGATCGGCTGCTGGTGCTGATGGCCAACTGCCCGGAGGTCCTGATCACCTACACCGCGGCGTGGCGGGCGGGCGCGGTCGTCACCCCGTTGATCTTCCTGGTCAGCGAGGAGGAGCTGAGGCACGCGCTGAACGACTCCGGCGCGGTCGGCATCGTCACCACGGCCGAGTTCCTGCCCAAGGTCACCGCCGCCCTGGCCGGGGCGCCGGATGTCCGTTTCGTCCTCGCACCCGGGGCGGAGTCCGCGGCGCCGGCTGATCCGGGAGCACCGGGCGCTGCGGGAGCACCGGGCGCTGCGCAGGTTCCGGTGCTCGGGTTCGACGAGGTGGCCTCGGCGGAGCCGGGGCTTATCGTGAGCCGGTCCGGTACCGACCTGGCCGCGCTGCTCTACACCGGGGGCACCACGGGCCGGTCCAAGGGCGTCCCGCTCACCCATGCGGGCCTGCACTGGTGCGGTTCGGCCGCCCACGAGCAGTCGGTTCGCGCCAACGTGATCACCACGGTGCTGCCCCTGCCGCTGGCTCACGCGTACGGCCTGCTGGTCATCTGCGGCGGCATGCACCGGACCGACCAGCCCAGGACCGTCCTGATGCGCTGGTTCGACCCGGCCGGCTGGCTGAAGCTGGCCGTCGAGCACCGGATCCAGGGAACCGCGATGGTGCCCTCGATGATCCAGATGCTGCTGAGCCAGCCGCTGGAGGAAGCCGACCTGTCCGAGCTGGCCTTCGTCTCGTCCGGGGCAGCGCCGCTGGCCGACGACGTACGCCGCGAGTTCGAGTCCCGGGTGCCCAGCGCCACCATCTACGAGGGCTACGGCTGCACCGAGGCGGCCACCTTCATCTCGGCCAACCCGCTGGGCGCCCGGCGCCTCGGCAGCGTCGGCCGGCCGGTGGCGGGCGTCGAGCTCACCATCCAGGATGACGCGGGCGAGGTGCTGCCCGCCGGTCAGGACGGCGAGATCTGCGTGCGGTCGCCCGGCGTGATGACCGGCTACTGGCGCAGCGAGGACACCTCGGCGCTGACGGGCGGCTGGCTGCACACCGGCGACATCGGGCATGCGGACGCCGACGGCTACCTCTACGTGGTGGACCGCAAGAAGGACCTGATCCTGCGGGGCGGCTTCAACGTGTTCCCGCGCGACATCGAGGACGTGCTCCTCGCCCACCCCGCGGTGGCCCAGGCCGGCGTGGTCGGGCGGCCCGACCAGCGGCTCGGCGAGGAGGTGGTCGCGTTCGTGTCGCTGCGCCCGGACACGGCGGCCACGGCCGAGGAACTTACCGAGCACGCCAAGCAGCACCTGGCCGCCAACAAGTACCCGCGGGAGATCACGATCGTGCCCGCCGTGCCGCTCACCAGCGTGGGCAAGCTCGACCGCAAGAAGCTGCGGCAGTGGGTCACCGGCGGGGCCGGCGATCCCGAGGCCCGCCCCGCGTAGCCGCCCCGGTCCCGCGCAGCATGGCATATTACGATTACCGGTATATAAAACATGCCGGCATATTAATCAGCCGGCACATCAATGCCCCATATTCCCCGTGACGCACCTGGAATCACTGGAGTTCCCTGGCCACCTGGGCTATCGTGGCCGTCTCGGCGGAGACTGATCATGGGGGAGAACTTTCCTGTGGAAAAAACAACGGCCACGGCGGGGGCTTCCACGCAAGCCAGACCCGGCCACCTGGACGAGCAAGAGTTCGCGATCTCGCCCGGCGACGCGATTCCCGGCCACCAGGATGCTCCATCGCGCCGGTCACTGAAAACGGCGATAAAAGCTGTTTACCGCGTTTCCCTGGTCCGCACGGCGTATCTCAGCGCGCGCTTCAGCAGCAGGATCATCGTGCTGCGGGGAACACGGTTCCGGCTCGACCAGGGCGCGGCGATCAGCGTTGCCCGCGGGTCCCGCCTGATCCTCGGCATCAGCACCCGGCATGCGGGAACGCCGTGCACGCTGCGCATGAGGTCCAACGCGCGGCTGACCGTCCACGGCAACGCCGAGATATTCCGCGGCACCACCGTGCTGATCGGCGATAACGCCCACCTGGAAATAGGCGACAACTCATATATAAACTTCAGTTCGACCGTGACGTGCTTCGAGCGCATCTCGATCGGGTCGGGCTGCGCCATTTCCTGGAACACCAACATGCTCGACGGCAACGCCCACGAACTTGTGGTGGACGGGGCGGCGCGGCCCCGCACGCAGCCCGTCGTCATCGGCGACGAGGTATGGATAGGCGCGGGGGCGACCATCTTGTCCGGCGTGACGATCAGCGACGGGTCGGTGGTAGCGGCGGGCAGCGTCGTCACCGCGGACGTGCCCGCCCGGACGGTGGCCGCGGGCAACCCGGCCCGCGTGGTCAGCGAGAACGTCACCTGGCGGATGTGACCCGGGCCGGGGTGATCCGGCCGGTTACCTCGCCGAAACCGATCGCCGTGCCGTCGGCGGCGGGCGCCGTGGCGCTGATCGCCACCTCGTCGCCGTCCTCGAGAAAAGTGCGGACCGACCCGTCCGGCAGCGTGAGCGGCTCGGCGCCGCCCCAGCTCAGCTCCAGCAGGCAGCCGCGCTGGTCCCGCTCCGGGCCGCTGACCGTACCCGAGGCGAACAGGTCGCCGGTCCGGGCCGGGGCGCCGTTGACGGTCATGTGGGCCAGCATCTGCGCGGCCGTCCAGTAGGTGCCCGCGTACGGCGGGCTCGCCACCAGCTGGCCGTTCAGCCGCACCCCGAGGGTGAGGTCCAGGCCCCACGGGCCGGCGTCGGCCAGGTAGGGCAGCGGCTCCGGGTCCCGCGGCGGCGGGCTGACCCGGGCGTGCCCGAGCGCCTCGAGCGGCACCACCCAGGGCGAGACCGACGTGGCGAACGACTTGGCCAGGAACGGGCCGAGCGGCTGTGACTCCCAGGCCTGCAGGTCACGGGAGGACCAGTCGTTGAGCAGGAACACGCCGAAGACGTGGTCGGCGAAGTCGCCCACCGGGACCGGCCCGGACGAGCCCGCGCCGACCACGAAGCCGACCTCGGCCTCGAAGTCGAGGCGGCGGGACGGCCCGAACGTGGGGCCGTCCTTGCCCCGGCGCTGGCCGCACGGGCGGGTCACCGGGGTGCCGGATGGCACGATGGTGCCCGACCGGCCGTGGTAGCCGATGGGCATGTGCTTCCAGTTCGGCGTGAGCGGCTCGCCATCGGGCCGGAAGATGCGCCCGGCGTTGGCCGCGTGGTGCTCGTTGCCGAAGAAGTCCACGTAGTCGCCGGGCGTGAACGGCAGGTGCAGGCTCACGGCGGCCAGCGGGAGAAGCGCGGCCTCGACCGCGCCGCGATACCGCTCGCCGGTCAGGAGCTCGGTGATCCGGGCCCGGGTCTCGCTCCACCGGGTCCGGCCCTGCGCCATGAAGGCGTTCAGCGACGGCTCGGCGAACACGTCGTCCGCCAGAGGCCGGGCCAGGTCCAGGACCGAGTCGCCGATCCTGACCCCGACCCGGGGAGCAGCACCATCCGAGAACACCCCGTAGGGCAGGTTGGCCAGCCCGAACTCCGAGCCGGGCGGCACCGGCAGCCAGGGGGCCGACTGTGCGGTCAGTCGTCCTCTCCGTTCAGGTGGCGCATGACCTCGCCGACGTAGATCTGCCGCGGCCGGGCGATCTTCTGCTCCGGGTCGGTGGAGCCCTCCTGCCAGTGAGCCAGCCAGCCGGGCATCCGGCCGATCGCGAACAGCACCGGGAACATCGCCACCGGGAAGCCCATGGCCTGGTAGATGATGCCCGAGTAGAAGTCCACGTTCGGGTAGAGCTTGTGGCTGACGAAGTAGTCGTCCTCGAGCGCGATCCGCTCGAGCTCGAGCGCGATGTCCAGCAGCGGGTTGCGCCCGGTCACCTCGAATACCTGGTCGGCGACGCCCTTGATGATGGTGGCGCGCGGATCGTAGTTCTTGTACACGCGGTGGCCGAATCCCATCAGGCGCAGCTCACCGCTCTTGACCCGCTGGATGTAGGCCGGCACGTTCTCCACCGAGCCGATTTACCGCAGCATCTTCAGCACCTGCTCGTTCGCGCCGACGTGCAGCGGTCCGTAGAGCGCCGCCGCCGCCGCGGACGCGGCCGAGTAA
>JAICWX010000457.1 GCA_025934635.1 Streptosporangiaceae bacterium
GACGTGCCTGAGCACCGACTCGCGGCAGCGCGCGTTGAAGGCGGCCACCCCGTACGCCTCGATGTCCCGCTTGCCGGTCAGGCCGAGTTCCTTCTCCACCGCGACCTCGACCGGCAGCCCGTGGCAGTCCCAGCCGCCCTTACGCGGGACGTGGTATCCCTGCATGGTCTTGAACCGGGGGAACAGGTCCTTGAAGGTGCGCGCCTCCACGTGGTGCGCACCCGGCATCCCGTTGGCGGTCGGCGGCCCTTCGTAGAAGACCCACGCGGGGCCGCCGGCGGTCTGCTTCAGCGACCGCTCGAATATCCCCGCGTCCTGCCAGCGGGCGAGTATCTCTTGCTCGAGCGCGGGCAGGTCGACCTGCGCGGGGAGCGGCTGGAATCCCGGCACCGGCCCAGCGTAGCTGAAAGCGCGGATAGGCTCTTTCACCATGTACAACGCGACGCCGGCGCGGCCGCGCCGGGTCGGCCTGCTGCTCGCGGTGGCCGCGTTCGTCATCGCGGCCGACGTCATCTCCAAGGCCATCGTGGTGGCCACGATGCGGGGCCATCCGAATATCCGGCTGCTCGGCGGCGCCCTGACGATCACGCTGACCCGTAACGGCGGGGCCGCGTTCAGCATCGGCACGTCGATGACGATCGTGTTCACCGTCATCGCCCTCGGCGTCGTCGTCTATATCTTGCGGACCGCCAGGAACCTGCGCAGCGTCGGCTGGGCCGTGACCCTCGGCCTGCTGCTCGGCGGGGCGGCGGGGAACCTCGGGGACCGGATCTTCCGCTCGCCGGGGCTCTTCCAGGGGCACGTGGTCGACTGGATCGAGCTGCCGGACTGGCCGGTTTTCAACCTCGCCGACTCGGCCATCGTCTGTGCCGGCGTGCTGGTGGTGCTGCTCGCGCTGCGCGGGATCCGGATGGACGGCACCCGGGCCGCCGGGGAAGCCGCATGACCGCCTTCGACGAGCGCGAGGTCGAGGTGCCCGAGGGCCTGGACGGCGAGCGGCTCGACGCCGCCCTGGCCCGGCTGTTCGGCCTGTCCAGGTCCCGGGCCGCCGAGCTGATCACCGGCGGCCTGGTGCTTCTCGGCGGCCGCACCGCGTCGAAGTCGGACCGGGTCCTGGCCGGGGATCCGCTGCAGGTCACGCTGCCGGCGCCGGTCCCGGCCGAACCTCCGCGCGCGGTCGAGGGCCTGGTCGTGGAGTACGAGGACGACGACGTCATCGTGATCGACAAGCCCCGCGGGGTGGCCGCGCATGCGACGCCGGGCTGGACCGGGCCGACCGTCACCGGCGGCCTCGCCGCGGCCGGGTACACCATCGCCACCAGCGGCGCCGCCGAGCGGCAGGGCGTCGTGCACCGGCTGGACGCCAACACCACCGGCGTGATGGTGGTGGCCAAGAGCGAGCGGGCCTACAGCGCGCTCAAGCGGGCCTTCCGCGAGCGCACCGTGGACAAGCGGTACCACGCGCTCGTGCAGGGGCATCCCGATCCGCTCCGCGGCACGGTCGACGCTCCGATCGGCCGGCACCCGTCCGGTGACGGCCGGTTCGCCGTGGTCAGCGACGGCCGCCCGAGCGTGACCCACTACGACACGCTGGAGGCATTCCGGGCCGCCAGCCTGGTCTCGGTGCACCTGGAGACCGGCCGCACCCACCAGATCAGGGTGCACATGGCCGCGCTGCGGCACCCGTGCGTGGGCGACCTGCTCTACGGCGCCGACCCGGTGCTGGCCGCTCATCTCGGCCTGACCCGGCAGTGGCTGCACGCGGTCAGCCTGACGTTCGAGCACCCCGCCGACGGCCGTGAGGTCACCTTCACCAGCGAGTACCCCCCCGACCTGGCCCGCGCCCTGGACATCCTGACCGCCGAGAGCTGACTTTCGTGGAGATCGCCGAGCACCTAGACGCGCTGCGCCGTCAGGGCGAGCTCATGGCCGGTGCGGCCGGCCGGGCCGGACTGGCCGCGGCCGTCCCGTCCTGCCCGTCCTGGCAGGTCAAGGATTTGCTGCGGCACACCGGGTACATCCACCGGTGGGCCGCCAGGCACATCACCGAGCGTTCCCGCGAGATCATCGACGGCCCGTCTGAGGCGGAGATCCTGCGCGGCGGCCCGACCGATGAGGACCTGCTCGACTGGTTCCGCACGGGCCACTCCGCGCTGGTCCAGATCCTGGCCGCGGCTGATCCGGCCGTGGAGTGTGCCACCTTCATGGCCGCCCCGTCCCCGCTGGCCTTCTGGGCGCGGCGTCAGGCCCACGAGACCGCTATCCACCGCGCCGACGCCGATATCGCGGCCGCCACGACACCGGAGTACCCGGCGGAGTTCGCCGCCGACGGCATCGACGAGCTGATCACCGGCTTCGGTGCCCGTCCCCGGTACCAGGCCCAACTCCAGCCCGAGCACCCTCACCAGCCCGGCCCCGCCTGCGACGGCGCCCTGCTCCGTGTGGTCACGGCGGACACCGGCGACGCCTGGTCCATCGAGCTCCGCCACGACCGCCTCCAGCCGCGACGCGAAACAGGAAGCGATACGGCAGTCAGCGCCGGACGCTCGGACGGTGCCGGATGCACGGTGAGCGGCCCCGCGTCCGGCCTCTACCTCTACCTGTGGAACCGCGTAGCCGCCGTGGAGGCGAACATCACCATGACCGGAGATCCAGCCCTGCTGGCCTCATGGCAATCAGCCGTCAAGGTCCGCTGGGGCTGACCGGCCCGGTCAGAATGTCATAGCCTGGTGTTAATGTCAAATGTATGTTCGATATCGAGGAGCCCGGCCTAGCTCCCGGCAACCCAGTCCCCGGCAGCGCGGTTCCGGCTGCGCCCTCAGACCCGGTGCCGCTCGAGCGGCTGGAGGCACAGCTGTGCGAGGTGGCGGGTCACCTGGCCGCGGCCACCTGCCGGTTCCTGGTGCTGCTGGCCGAGTTCGACGACCGTCGCGGCTGGGCCAGCTGGGAGCTGAGCAGCTGCGCGGCATGGCTGTCGTGGAAATGCCAGATGTCCTCCGGTACCGCCCGGGAGCATATCCGGGTCGCCCGCGCCTTGCGGGACCTGCCGGTGATCCGCCGGGAGTTCGCGGCGGGCCGCCTGTCGTATGTCAAGGTGCGGGCGCTGACCCGGATCGCGACGGCGGCGAATGAGGCGGGCCTGGCGGAGATCGCCGGGCCGATGACCGGGAACCAGCTGGAGCGGTTCGCCCGGGCGCACCGGCAGTGCTCCCCGGCTGATGACGCCGCGGCCCGGGTCCGCCGCCGCCTGACGTGGCGGTTCGAGGAGGACGGGTCGCTGGCCGGGACGTTCCGGCTGCCGCCGCTGGCGGGCGCGGTGCTGCTGAAGGCGCTGCGGGCCGCCGCCAGCCACGAGGATCCCCCGCCAGCCGGCGTTTCCGCGGAAACGCCCCCGCGGCCGGGAGACCGGGTAGTCGCGACGTCGCCGGACCTGGCCGATGCGCTGGTGGTGGTGGCGGAGTCGTTCCTGGCCGGGAAGATCGCCGGGGCCGATGACGCGGAGGTCTACCAGGTCGTCCTGCACGTCGGTGCCGGCGTCATCCCGGAGGACGGCGTTTCCGCGGAAACGTCCCCGCCTGGTCCGCGGGATCCAGCCCATCCGGCCGATCCGGCCCGGTGCCACGTCGAGGACGGCGCCGCGGTGCCCGTCACCACCGCCGACATGGTCGGCTGCACCGCCGCGCTGTCCTGGATGACCCACGCCGCCGGCGGCGCCGTCCTGAACCTCGGCCGCCGGCGCCGCCGCCCGAACGCGGCGATCCGCAAGGCCGCCCGCGAACGCGACCACGGCCGCTGCCGCTACCCGGGGTGTGAGTCCCGCCGGGTCGACCTGCACCACATCCGGCACTGGAGCAACGGCGGTCCGACCAGCCTGGACAACCTGGTCAGCTTGTGCAAGTTCCACCACACGGCCGTCCACGACCGCGGCTGCCTCATCGTCGCCCGCGACGACGGCACTTTCGCGTTCTGCGCCCCCGGCGGCACCCAGATACCGCCCAGCCCCGCCCTGCACAAGCCAGACGGCGGCATCGCCGATGTCCACGATGCCGCGATCACCCCGGGCACGATTACCCCGCCGTGGTACGGGGAGCGGCTGGACCTGGATTACGCCATCTACACCTGCCTGGCCAACGAGCAGGTCCGCCGGGACCGCGAGGCGGGCCGTGACACCCGCCCCAGCGGCTCCGGGGCCACGGTCTACGGACCCCTGGACCCCGACCAATATGCCCGGCTCCGCGAGCGCCTGGCCGGGCCGCCCACCTACCGCCCCGTGCAAATCCCGATCCAGGTGTGACCGGCCGGCGTGCCAGACCGGCGGCAAAGACCGGTCTCCGTTAAGGTGGTGAACACCGGTTGATAACCAAACGCGCAGGCCCCTGGGGTCAGGTGCGCTGTGCGGCATGCCCACACTGAGGAGGCGGATCGTCATGGCGGGATCCGGTGCGCCGTACGCTCACCTGCACGTGCACACCGAGTACTCCATGCTCGACGGAGCCGCCCGGCTGAAGGACCTGTTCGCCGAGGTCAAGAACCAGGGCATGACGCACGTGGCGATCACGGACCACGGCAACATGTACGGGGCCGCGGAGTTCCACCGGCAGGCCAAGGACGCGGGGATCACGCCGGTTATCGGCATCGAGGCCTACGTCGCGCCCGAGGCCAGGGGAAACACCACCCGGATCCTGTGGGGCCAGCCGCACCAGAAGCGGGACGACGTCTCCGCGAGCGGCGCCTACCTGCACAAGACCCTCTGGGCACGGAACAACGAGGGCCTGCACAACCTGTTCCAGCTCTCGTCCCGCTCCTACGCCGAGGGCATGCTGGCCAAGTGGCCCCGGATGGACAAGGAGATCCTCGCGCAGCACTCCGGCGGCCTGATGGCCTCCACCGGCTGCCCGTCGGGTGAGCTGCAGACCAGGCTGCGCCTCGGCCAGGTCGACGAGGCACTCAAAGCCGCCGCCGAGTGGCAGGATATCTTCGGCAAGGAGAACTACTTCCTTGAGCTGATGGACCACGGCATCGACATCGAGCGCCGGGTCCGCGACGGCCTGACCGAGATCGGCAAGAAGCTCGGCATCCCGCCGGTGGTCACCAATGACTCGCACTACACCCGTGAGCAGGACGCGGTGTCTCACGACATGCTCCTGTGCATCCAGACCGGGAAGAGCCTGGCGGACACGGACCGGTTCCGGTTCGACGGGACCGGCTACTTCATCAAGCCCGCCGACCAGATGTACGCCATCGACGGCAGCGACCTGTGGCAGGAAGGCTGCCGCAACAGCCAGCTGCTGATCGCGGACCGCGTCGACACCAGCGGCATGTTCGACTTCGTCAACCTGATGCCCAGGTTCCCCATCCCGGAGGGCTTCGACTCCGAGGACCAGCTGTTCCAGGCCGAGGTGTGGCAGGGCATGGAGCGCCGCTACCCGGACGGGTACGACGACCAGCGCCGCCAGCAGGCCGAGTACGAGATCCAGATCATCTGCCAGATGGGGTTCCCGGCCTACTTCCTGGTCGTCGCGGACTTCATCATGTGGGCGAAGAACAACGGCGTCGCGGTCGGCCCGGGCCGCGGCTCGGCCGCCGGCTCGATCGTCGCCTACGCGATGGGCATCACCGACCTCGACCCGCTCACCCACGGGCTCATCTTCGAGCGCTTCCTCAACCCCGAGCGCGTGTCCATGCCCGACATCGACATCGACTTCGACGAACGTGGCCGGGCCGATGTGA
>JAICWX010000471.1 GCA_025934635.1 Streptosporangiaceae bacterium
ATCAGGGCGCGGATGTCGTCGGCGTCGACGGTGGTGCCGAACGCGTTGCCGTCGTCCAGCACGTTGGAGAACAGCCTGGCCTTCTTGGCCTTCAGCGCCATCACCTTTTCCTCGATGGTGTCCTTCGCCACGAGGCGGTAGACCATGACGCTCCGGGTCTGCCCGATGCGGTGGGCCCGGTCGACCGCCTGCGTCTCGGTCGCGGGGTTCCACCAGGGGTCGAGCAGGAAGCAGTAGTCGGCCTCGGCCAGGTTCAGCCCGAACCCGCCCGCCTTGAGGCTGATCAGGAAGACCGGGGCGGCGCCGTCCTTGAAGCTCCGCACGACCGCGGCCCGGTCGCGGGTGCGGCCGTCGAGGTAGCAGTACGGGATGCCCTCGAGCTCCAGCCGCTCGCGGACCTTGCCCAGGAACCCGGTGAACTGGCTGAACACCAGGGCCCGGTGGCCTCCGCCGGCTACCTCCCGCAGCTGGCCGAGCAGCGCGTCGATCTTGGCCGACGCCAGCCCGGCGTGGGCGTCGTCGACCAGCCCGGCGTGCAGGCTGAGCTGGCGCAGCACGGTCAGCGAGCGGAAGATCGCGAACCGGTTGGAGTTCATGTCGCCGATCAGGCCGAGGACCTTCTGCCGTTCCCGCTGCAGCCGGGTCTGGTAGGCCTTGCGGTGCTGCGGATGCAGGTCGACCTCCAGGACCTGCTCCTGCTTGGCGGGCAGGTCGGTGGCCACCTGTTCCTTGGTGCGCCGCCGGACCAGCGGCTTGATCCGTCGCTGGAGCTGGGCCAGGCGCTCGCTGTCGCCGTCGCGTTCGACCGGCCGGGCGTAGTACTCGCGGAACCGGTCCGGGCTGGGGAACAGGCCGGGCGCCGTGATCGACAGCAGCGACCACAGCTCCATCAGGTTGTTCTCCAGCGGCGTGCCGGTAACCGCGATCTTCACCGGCGCCGCCAGCCGGCGGGCGCACTGGTAGACCTTCGACTGCCGGTTCTTGACCTGCTGTGCCTCGTCCAGCAGGAGCCCGGACCAGCCCAGCTCGGCGTAGGCCGCGAAGTCGATGCGCAGCAGGGTGTAGGAGGTGACGACGGCATCGGCGCCCGCGACGAGCTCGCCCAGGCCCTGGCCGCTGCGGGCCACGGTGCTGGATACGGGTACCACCTTCAGGTCCGGGGCGAACCGCGCGGCCTCGGCCGCCCAGTTGGCCACCACGCTGGTCGGCGCGACGATCAGGAACGGGGCGGCCGCCGGGTCACGCTGCCGGGCGTGACTGATCAGGGCGAGCGACTGCAGCGTCTTGCCGAGCCCCATGTCGTCGGCGAGGATCCCGCCCAGCCGGTGCTCCCACAGGAACGCCAGCCAGCCGAACCCGTCCTGCTGGTACGGGCGCAGCCGGGCCCGCAGCCCGGCCGGGGGCTCAGCCTGGCCGATAGCGCCGGCGATGAGCAGGCCCTGGACCTGCTCCCGCCACCGGGCCGCCTGATGCGCGATCACGCCCAGCGCGGCCAGCTCATCCCAGAACCCGGCCTGATACCGGCTGATCCGCAGCGGGCCGCCTGGCGAATCCTGCAGCGCGCGGGCCTCTTCGATCAGCCGGGCGAGCGCCGCCAGCTCCGGCTTGTCGAGGCTGAAGTAGGCCCCGTCCGGCAGCAGGAGATGCGGTTGGCCGCGGCTGAGGGCCAGGAACACATCGAGGAACGGAACCGGACGTCCCTCCACCGTGATCGTCACGCCGAGATCGAACCAGTCGTTGTCACCGGCCACCTCGTCGGTGGACACCGCGATCCGCAGCGTCTCACCGGCTTCCCGGTAGTCCGCGGGCTCGCCGCTGACCTCCACGATCAGCCCGGGGTGACCGGTCAGCAGCGGCAGCAGCTCGGTACTGAACCGCATCGTGTCGAGGCCGGTCAGGCAGGTGTGCGGGGCGAGCGCGGGCACCCCCGCGCCCGGTCCGCCAGCCGCCGGGCCGAGCAGCCCGTAGCGGTCGAGCGGCAGGTCGAGGCCGGCCAGCAGCGCCCGCTCGGCGGCCAGGTCCCGGTAGCCGTCATCCGGTCCGGCGGCCGCCAGCGGCGCGCGCAGCGGCGAGTCCCCGACCTGGTAGGCCCACTCCCAGCTCAGCTCGAGCTCGTGACCGCGGCCGTAACGGGCCTGCAGGACCAGGTCCGGCCCGGTGATCGCGGGCGGGGTGAACGACCCGTCCGAGGAGATCAGGTCCGCGGCCAGCCGCAGTCGCGGGTAATACCAGTCCCGGAACCGGGGCTCCCCGGCCGCGGGCACCGCCAGCGGCTCGCCGCCCAGCGCCATCCGCTGCAACGCCGGCGGCACCGTCCGGGCCAGCCGGGCCAGCCGGAACCGCCAGCTCCGCGGGTCGGTGCCCGCGGCCGGGACGTGATCGACGCACACCGCGCCGTGCCCGTCGGCCCCGATGAACGCGACCGGCACGGCCGTCTTCCCGTCGCCGGCCCGGATCACCGGGTCAACCCGCAGGCCGCCGGCCTCGCCGCGGGTCACGTCGAGGCAGAAGCTGGCCACCTCGTACCCGGCCAGCCCGCCGCCCTTGCCCGGGTAGACCAGCCGCAGGCCAGCCGCCGCGGCCTCGTCCAGCAGCGGCCAGAGCTGACGGGAACCGATCGCGGTGAACTCGATCGACTTGCCATCGCCGTAGCGGTAGCCGTAGTAACCGCCGTGTGCCCCGGACGCCTGGTACAGCAGGTAGAGCTCCCGCAGCAGCCGCAATTGCTCGTCGCTGTGATCGCGGAACCAGCCCGGGGTGTCCAGCTGGCCCCAGCTCAGGTCGCCGGCCACCCAGCCGCCGTTCTTGCCCGGCCGGACCACCCGCGCGATCAGCCTCAGCGGCGTCGGCCCCGGCTGGCCACCCCGCCGGGGCTGGCCGTGAACGCCGGTCAGCGCGAGCTCGATTGCCAGCGGCGTCCCGCCGCCGCGGGCGGGTCCGCGGTCCAGCAGCGAGTCCAGCGACCGGCTCCAGGCCGGCGGCGGCGCCGGACTCGGCGGCCGGTCCGGTTCCGGCGACCCGGGTTCCAGAACCGACAGCACCAGCGCGACGACATGCTTGCAGTTGTACTCGAGCGGGCAGCTGCACTCGCCCGTCTCGAACTCGGCCGGACGCCCATGGACCAGCGAGAAGTACGCGGCCGTCTGGTAGACATTGCCGCCCTGGCCGCGGACCAGCCCGCGCAGCGCCGTGTCCGCCGCGTCCCACGTGGTCTCCAGCACCGCCTGCTGCCGCGCGTACTCGGCCCCCCGGACGTAGCTGCCGCCGCCGATGGCCCGCCGCAGGGTGGAAACGTCCAGCTCGAACGTGATGACGTGCTGCATGGCGAGGATGATAGCGGCCGCCCCCGTCATTTCGCGGGCAGGTCACGCCATCTCGGTTGTCCGGCCTGGTTATGCGGCCGGGCCGAGGGCAGCGGTGACCTGTCCGTGGTGCCGGACGCGGCCGGGGAACTCGGTGTCACCGCCGCGGACCTCGAGCCAGCCGAACGGGCCTGGCGCCTCGCGGCGGCCATTTGCGCCGTAGCCCGCCGGGAAGTGGAAAAACGCGGCCACCATATCTGAGCGAGATGTCCTGCTCGCCACCAAGCTGCACCGGCCCGCCCGGTTCTGGCGCCACGCGGTAGCCGCGCTGGACCAGGTCCGGCCGGGGACGGCGGGACGGGTTGCCCCGCTGCTCGGCCCGCCGTCGCCGCCGTCGTTCCGCGATCTGGTCACGGGGCTGATCAACGAACTGGCAGACGACGACATCGTGCTGATCCTCGACGACTATCACGTCATCACGTCGGCCGCGGTGCACGAGTCGGTCGGGTTCCTGGTCGAGCACCGCCCGTTCGGCCGGGGCCTGGTCCTGGCCAGCCGGGCCGACCCGCCGCTGCCGCTGGCGCGGCTCCGGGGCCGCGGCCAGCTCACCGAGGTACGCGCGGCGGACCTGCGGTTCACGCCGGTCGAGGCGGCGGAGTTGCTGGCGGCGACGGCGGGCCTTCCGGAGGCATCCATGGCGGCGCTGATGGCGCGGACCGAAGGCTGGGCGGCCGGTCCGCAGCTGGCCGCGCTATCGCTGCGCGGCCAGGACGACGTGGCCGGCTTCGTGACCGCCTTCACCGGCAGCCACCGTTACGTCCTGGATTACCTGACCGAGGAAGTGCTGGACCGGACGGGGGCCGGGCTGCGCGGGTTCTTGCTGGAGACCTCGGTGCCCGAGCGGCTGTCCGCCGGCCTGTGCCAGGCGGTGACCGGCCAGGCCGACAGCCAGGCGCTGCTGGAACAGGCCGAACGGGCTGGGCTGTTCCTTATCCCGCTGACCGGAGACCCGTGGCTGGTCCAGATCGGCAACTCGGTCTTCTGGGTGGCGTACGCCCCGCTGATCTTCGCCATCGCCGCCGAGGCTGAGCGGGAGCACTGGTTCGCCTTGTGCACCACGCTGCGGACCGCGGGCCTCGCGGCCGGCGGACTGATCGCGGGAGCCACGGTGGCCCTCGGCGGGCGGGCGGGGTTCATCGGCGTCGCCGCGGCGAATGCCGCCTCGTTCGTGTTCGCGGCCTTCCTGTCGGCCCGGTTGCGGCCCGGTACCGAAGCGCCGGGCCGCGGCACCAGTCCGGACGCGGGGCTGGGGGCAGCTGGAAGCCGCTGCTGCGGGACTACCCGTTCCTGGGATTCGTGGCGGTCAACGTCGGCATTACCTTCCTGGCGCTCGCCGTCCCCCCCGCGCTGCCGGTGTTCCTGGTCAAGATCCTCGGCCGGCCGGCCTGGGCTCCCGGCGCGACCCTCGCGCTGAACGCGATCCTGGTAGCGGCCTCCGCGCCGGATGTCCGCCCTGACCCAGCGCGTGGGCCCGGGCCCGCCCGCATCCGCGGGCCGGGCCGATCGCCTGCTGGAGGCCGGCGGAATCTAACCGGGTCGCTCAGCGAGGTGCGCTGACGGCATCGATGGAGCATCAATGCCGCTCCCGCGACATGGGTGGAGCATCCATGTCGTCTGCCGGAAGCGGATCGGGGCGAGGCAAGTGGCGGGCGTGATCGGTAAAGCGGATGTTACAGCTGAGGCCGAGGTTGGGCCGCGCGCCGACGGCGAGCTACTCAATCCGGCGAGCTACTCAATCCGGCCGGCTACTCAATCCGGCCGGCTCCGTCACTTCGACGGGCCACACGGGGCCGGCTGCCGACGTGTCGTGACCGCCGCTACGCGGCGCGCTTGCGGGCTGACCGCCGAGCGGGTTTCTTCTTGGCCGGCGCCTTCTTGGCCGCGGGCTTGGCGGACCCCGGCTTCCTGGCCGGCGGGGCGGACGAGGCCGGCGACGCGGACGAGGACTGGCCGGCCTTCTTCCCGCCCTTCCCGCGTCCGCCGCCGCGATTCCCCGACTTCTGCTTGACCGCCGCCACGCTGGCGCGCAGGGCCTCGGTCAGGTCCACCACCTTGGTCCCGGGCGGCGCCTCGTCGGCCGGTGCGAACTCCTCGTCGTTCTTCTTCGCCTCGATCAGCTTGTTGATCCGGTCGGTGTAGGTGTCGCGGTAGTCC
>JAICWX010000444.1 GCA_025934635.1 Streptosporangiaceae bacterium
CGGCATCCGCAGCACCACCTTGCCCACGTGCCGGGCCTGCGACATGAACCGGAACGCCTCCGGCGCCCGCCGCACGTCCCACGCCCGCACCGGCGGCAGCCGCAGCGCCCCCGCCGCGAACAGCCCCGCCAGCTCCACCAGCATCTCCTGAACACGGTCGATGCCGGCCTCCAGCAGCTGGAACGGCCGGTAACCCGCCCCGGGCCCGCGAAGGTCGGCCAGGCCCATCTCCAGGAACCGGCCGCCCGCGTTCAGCACCACATCCACCCCCGCCCCGCCGGTCGCGGCCAGGAACTCCGCCTCGAACGCGCCATCGCGGGACGAGGCGATGTGCGCCTCGTCGAACCCCATCTGCGCCAGCAGCCCGTGCTTGCCCGGGATCGCCGTCGCGAACACCTCCAGCCCCAGATACCGGCCGATCGCCACCGCAGCCATCCCGACCCCGCCGGTCGCCGCATGCACCAGCAGCCGCTGCCCCGCCCGGGCCCCGGCCAGATCCACCAGCCCGTACCACGCCGTGGCGAACGCCACCGGCACCGCCGCCGCCCGGGCAAACGACCAGCCCGCCGGGACGGCGGCCAGCAGCCTGCGGTCGGCCACCGCCACCGGCCCGAAGGCACGGTCGGCCAGGCCCAGCACCCGGTCCCCGGCCGCCAGCCCGGTCACCCCCGGGCCGGCCTCCAGCACGGTCCCGGCCAGCTCACCGCCCATCACGCCGTCACCGGGGTACATCCCCAGGCCGATCAGCACGTCGCGGAAGTTCAGCCCGGCCGCCCGGACCGCGACCCGCACCTGACCCGGCTCCAGCGGCGCGGCCGCCTCCGGGCACGGCACCAGCGCCAGCCCGTCCAGCGTCCCCCGCTCGACGACATCCAGCCGCCACGGCTGCCCTCCAGACGGGCGGCCCAGGGCAACCGACGGGCGACGCAGCCGACGGGCAAGCAGCTCGCCGTCCCGGACCACAATCTCGGGCTCGCCCGTGACCAGCGCAGCGGCCAGCTTCTCGGCACCGTCCGGACTCCCGGCCGCGGGCAGGTCGGCCAGGACGAGCCGGCCTGGGTTCTCCGACTGCGCGGACCGCACCAGGCCCCATGCCGCCGCCGCAGCCAGATCGGACGGTCCCGCACCAGGCCCGGCCGCCACCGCACCCCGCGTCACCACCACCAGCCGCGACGACCCCAGCCGGTCCTCGGCCAGGAATCCCTGCACCAGGCCCAGCACCCGCGCCGTCAGCGCCCGCGCCGCCGCGGGCGGATTTCCGTCGCCGGCCCGCGCGCAGGCCAGCACCGTACCTGGCTTCGCCAGACCCGCGTCGATGGCCTGCGCCAGGCCCGCCAGGTCTGGATAGCAGTCAGCACCCAGCACCGCTGCCACATCGAACAGGTCATCACCCACGACCACAGCCGCCTGCGGACCGGTTAGCTCATGCCCTGCTGTCACGGATACCCCTAATAAACGGGTGACGATCGCTCTTGCATAAAGCCGTGCAGTATGCGGTCATCAATCGGACGCGGCGAACGATACAAGAATAATCACCATGAATGAGCTTCTGGCGAGGCGAAGCGTCCCGGCGGTATTAATGTTCAACTGCGGAGTCATCGCGGTTGAACGGCACGGAGGAAAGGGCGGCCGCTATAGGCCGGCCGTCAATGACGAGCGAGTGAATTTACCCCTGCGAACGCTTCACGCAGTGGATCAGCAGGGCACCGGGAAAACCCGGCCGCACAATCTCGGCGACCTCGAACCCGCCCTCGTAGAGCACTTGGGACCAGTCATCGGCGGTCAGCAGCCGCTGCCGCATCACCGCGTGAATGTAGCTGTACTCCGGCAGGAACGGCTGCTCCTCGATCCCCTCGGCCGGTGGCTCCAGTTCGCCGATCATCATACCCGCGCCCGGCGGAAGACGACGCGACAGACTGGACAGGAACGCGATCAGCGAGTCGTGGTCGTGACCGTCGGTCAGGAATTCGTGGAGCAGGTAGAAGGCGACGACAAGGTCAACGTCGGCCAGGCCGGGAATGTCGTCGACCGCCGTGACGTCCCCCAGGACGAGCCGGATCTTGTCGTTCAGGCCGGACTCGGCCACGGCTTTCTCCGCTTCCGCGTGCGCCGTAGGACTGACGTCCACGCCGATCCCGCGAGCGCCGGTCGCACGGCACAGCGAGATCAGGAACCTGGCATTGCCGGATCCCAGATCCAGCACATGGCCGAACGACAGCCGGCCGAGCAGGGCCATCGCCCCTGGGAGGACGTACCGCCTGGCCATCAGCGTCGTGCCGTCGGCCACCCACCGGCCGTCACGGCCAACGTCTTCGCCGTAATGCTTGTCCCCGGTCACCAGCGCGTCGAGTTGCGCCATCGAGTCGCCGTACCCCCGGGCCAGCCAGAGCAGGAAGCCGCGGTCACGGTAGACCGCCTCGCCGTATTCGGTCAGCGTGAACGTGCCCGCGGATTCACGTGTGACCCCGCGGAGCGCCAGGTAGCGCAGGCTCGATACGAGGAGGTTCGCGGCCGCGCGGTCCCGGTCCTCGACGGACGTGGTGTCGATTCCGCCCTGGGCAAGCCTGGAAAGGTCACCAGATACTTCCAGCGCGGCCAGCACATTGGTTACGGCGTAACCCTCGAACAATTCGAAGACTTGGCTTGACTTGCGCCCAATCCATTCGCCAGCAGACATTTCTCCAACCATTTCTGCAGTCCTTTCGCCGTACCACGGCGACGCCCTGACTTAGGGCGGCATGCGTCAAAATACGTACGCACAGACAAATAAGTCAACCATCGGTGTGGTTATGCAGCCACCAGGCGGCTCCGGGACCGCGCCGGTTGCGGATGAGGCATTCGCGGTCTCCGGCCAGCACAGCCGGGTGTACCTGGGTCAGGATCTCGGCGAGTTCCTCCGCCTGATGCTGCACGAAATAGTGGCCGGCGTCGTCGAGTACCGCGGCCGTCACGGAACCGGAAAGGAAATCCCATTCCCTGAACCGGTTCTGGTAATTACCGGTGCCAGGATCCTGGCTGCCCACCACGCAGATCACCGGCGCCCGGAGCTTAGCCGGGCCGCTGGCCAGGAGTCTTGTGAGGTAGGACATCGCCAGGCGGCCGTCCCGGCGGGCAGTCCGGATCATGAAACGCCGCTGGCCCGAATCCAGGTCCGCGATATCCGCGCCCAGGCGGGTCAGCGCGGCCGCTTCCCTACGGTCCCCGCGCAGCCATTCGGCGGCGTAGAGCAGCCGGCCGATCAGGCCGCCCGCCATCTTCCCCCCGGGCCAGGCCGGCGGAAGCAGCCCGCCCAGGTACAAGGCGTCGAGCGGCCGGCCCGCGGCCTCGAGCCGCCGGGCGATGGCTATCGCCAGGGCCGTGCCGACGCAGTGCCCGTACACGACCAGCGGACCCCGGACCTGCCGCAGGATCTCGGCGGCACACGCGTCGGCCACCTCGGCGATCGGCCGGAGCCCGCCGCCCAGCCCGGGGTCGTGACCGGGAACCTCGACGGCGTACAGCGAACTGCCAGCCGGGAGCGCCGTGGCCAGCGACTGGTACACGCTCGCGTTCGCGCCCCCGTACGGCACGCATACCAGCGACCGGGCCGGACCGGCGGCCGGCGGCGTGAGCTCGTACAGCAGCCGGGGACCGGCCTGGCGGTCGCGCTCGTCGGCGAGCAGCGCCGCCAGCCCGGCCACGGTCGGGTGGGTGAACATGTCCATGACTCCGACCGGCCTGGGGGCGCCCGCGAAGGCCTTTCGCAGCTCGCCCACCACCTGGGTGGCGAGCAGCGAATGACCGCCGAGCTGAAAGAAATTGTCGTCCACCCCGACGCTGGTCCTGAGCACCCGCGCCCAGATATCCGCGATTACCCGCTCGGCTGGCGTGCGCGGGGCCAGGTGCTCCCGCCCTGCACCGCCCGGAGCCGGAAGCGCCCGCCGGTTCACCTTCCCGGCCACGGTCAACGGGAAGGCCGGCAGCACCACCACGGCCGAGGGCACCATGTACTCCGGCAACTCCGCGGCCACGGCGGCCCGCAGGGTCATCCCGTCCAGCGGGCTTTCGTCCGGTGCAGGGCCAGATCCCGCGGCACAATCCGTTTCCGGGGCGACGTAGGCAACCAGCCGTTTGTCCCCTGGTTTATCCTCCCTGACCATCGCCACCGCCTGGCCGACCCCCGGCACCCGAGCCAGCGCCGCCTCGATCTCGCCGAGCTCGATCCGGAATCCACGTATCTTCACCTGGTCGTCCGTCCGGGCCACGAACTCGAGCTGTCCGTCACCCCGCCAGCGCGCCAGGTCGCCGGTCCGGTACATCCGCTCGCCCGGACTCCCGCACGGGCAGGCCACGAACCGCTCCGCGGTCAATCCCGGCCGTCCGAGATATCCTCGCGCCAGCCCGTGCCCGGCTATGTACAGTTCGCCGGCCACGCTCGTCGGCACCAGCCGCAGCCGCTCGTCCAGCACGAAGACCCGGCTGTTGCGCACCGGCCGCCCGATGGGCGGATTCGCCGCCACCCCGGCCGCCAGCGGATCACTGATCAAGCTGGTCACGGTGGTTTCGGTGGGTCCGTAGCTGTTCAGCATCACCCGCCCCGCCGACCACTGGTCCACCACGGATGGCGGGCATGCCTCGCCGCCGGCGTTCAGGACCCGGAGGCGGGGCAGCGGCCGGGGCGGAAGGCTGGCCAGCAGCGAGGGCGAGAGCTCGAGATAGGTAATGCCCTGCTCGTGGAGGTAATCGGCCAGCTCGCTGCCCGCGATGATGTGCGGTGGCGCGATCACCAGCGTGGCTCCCGCCCCGAGCGCGGTCAGGATTTCCTCCGTCGCCAGGTCGAAGCTGAGCGAGGCGCGCTGCAGCACGCGCGAGTCCTGCGTCACGTAGGACTCGGCCAGCTGGCTGGCGAGCAGGCTGGCCAGGCCGGCGTGGGTGACGGTCACGCCCTTGGGGGTGCCGGTGGATCCGGAGGTGTAGATGACGTAGGCGGGATGGGCCAGTTGCAGCGCGGTGGTGCGGTCCGCGTCGGTCACGTCCCGGTCCGGGCAGGCCGCCACCGCCGCCGCGATCGGCGGGCTATCGAGTACCAGCCGCGGCGGACCGTCGCCGGCCTGCCCGTCTCCTGGCAGCTGGGCGGCGGCCGCCGCATCCGTCACTACCAGCACGGGCGCGGCGTCGGCGAACATGAGATCGACCCGGGTCGCTGGCAGCCGGATATCCACGGGCAGGTAGGCGCCCCCAGTCTTGGCCACCGCCAGCAGCGCGACGATGGCCAGTTCACCGCGCGGCAGGGCCAGCGCCACCAGCCGCTCCGGTCCGGCTCCCAGCCCGATGAGGTGGTGAGCCAGACGGTTGGCCCGCTCGTTCAGCTGACGATAGGTCAGTTCTCCCTTCGCCCAGGCCAGCGCCACCGCGTCCGGCGTCCGGGCCGCCTGCGCCTCGAACAGCCCGGACAGGGGCAGCGGCGGCACCTCGGCGTCGGTATCGTTCCACTCCTCGAGCAACCGCTTGCGTTCTCCCGGGATGTAGATGTCCAGGTCGCCGATCCGTTGCCGCGGATCGGCGGCAACCGCCTCCAGCACGCACACCAGCCGGTTCGCGATCAGTTCGGCCGTGGCCCGGTCGAACACATCGGACGCGAACTCCAGCGTCCCGGCTAGGCCGGCCGGCGATCCGTCCGCCTCTCGCAGCTCGGCCAGGTCGAACGTCAGGTCGAACTTCGCGCCGTCGAACGGGACCGGCTCGGCGACAGCCGTCAGGCGGGGCAGCGTCAGCGGTGCGCCGGCCGCCTCCGAGACATCGACCATGACCTGGAAGAGGGGGTGGCGGGCGGTGGACCGGACCGGGTTCAGCAGCTCCACCAGCCGTTCGAACGGGACTTCCTGATGGGCGAACGCCTCCAGGTCCGCCTCCCGGACCCGCTCCACCAGCTCACGGAAACCCGGGTTCCCCGACACATCGGTCCGCAGCACCAGCGTGTTGACGAAAAAACCG